>CBIHNM010000161.1:0-10175 GCA_966211265.1 uncultured Pseudonocardia sp. | reverse complement strand
AGGTGGGGCCCGGCGACGACGGCGCGGACCTCGCGGAGCGCGTCGAGAGGTCCGGGCCGTCGGCGCTGGTCGTGCTGGGCGACGTCGACCGGTGGGACGGCGTCCCCACCGGCCTGCCCGCCGCGGTGCGGAGGTCCCGCGCACGGCTCGCGGCGACCGCCACGGACGGCACGCGGTGCGCGGCCGCGGTCACCGAGATGCTCGCCGGGTTCCGGCGCTCGGTGACGGTGCCACCGCTGCGCAACCGGTCCGGGGACCTGCCGTCGCTGGTCACCGACGTGCGGGCCGAGCTGGCACCCGGGCGCGACGCCCGGCTGTCCGCGGAGGCGCGGCGCACCCTGTCCCGCCACGGTTGGCCGGGCACCGTGGCGGAGCTGCGGGCCACGCTGGACTCGGCGTTGCGCCGCCGTCCGGTGGGCGTGCTGGAGGTCGGTGACCTGCCCGAGTCCTGCCAGAGCGCACCGCGGGGTGCGCTGCGCCCGGTCGACCAGGCCGAGCGGGACGCGATCGTGGCGGCGCTGCGGGCCTCCGACGGGAACCGTGCGGCCGCGGCCGCGGCGCTGGGAGTGGCCCGCTCCACGCTCTACCGCAAGATCGCCCAGTACGGCATCACCGCCTGAGAGCCCGCGCGGACCGGCTGCGAGCCACGACCGCGACGCCGCGGGTGGCGGCCGTTCAGGCTCCGCGGGCCGCGAGTTCGGCGCGCCGGCGGAGACGGCTCAGCCGCGTGTCCGCGGCGACGCGGAGACCACCGGCCAGCTCGGCGCACACGTCCGCGCTCGATCCGAGGACCGCCGTCGTGACGGTCACGTGGACGCCGCCGGGGGACTCCTCGAAGATCCAGGACTGCAGCCAGCGGGACCGGTCGTCGACGACGTCGCCGCAGAAGGTCAGCTCCTGCTCGGTGAGGGCGTAGACACGGACGTTCCAGCCGCCCTGCGCGGTGGTGACGGTGAACGCGGCGCGGGGCGCCATCGGGCGGGCCGGCGTGACCGCGACGACGTCGCCGTCCCAGCTCGGCCAGGTCCCGGTGTCGCGGTGGAGCCGCCACACCTCGGGCAGGGGCGCGGTGACGGGCCTCGACCGCTGGTGGGTGAACTCGTAGGGCTCGATGTTCAACGCGGTACCTCCAGGGGACGGGTGTGACCGGTCGGTCTCCCGGTCCCTCGACCACGCTCGCCGACACAACCCCGTACCTACCCATGAGAACACCGCAGTAGCGGTTTGTCACTACGGAAATCTACGCATCAGCGGTCTATGAACGCCCGTCGTCGCCGCACCGGCATCCGGCCCGGGCGTCCGGTGGTCACCAGCTGAGTGCGGCCGCCACCGGCAGGTGGTCGCTGCCGGTGGCCGGCAGCACCCACGAGCGCTCCGGCACCACTCCCCTGACCAGGACCTGGTCGATCCGCGCCACCGGGAACGCCGCCGGCCAGGTGAACCCGAAGCCGTCCCCGGTCGTGTCCGGGACCGGGTTCAGCCGCGAGGTGAGGTCGTCGAACGCGCGGTCCTCGGCGGTGCCGTTGAGGTCGCCGAGCAGCACCACGCGCTCGTTCGGCTCGGCGGCGACGGCCGCGCCCAGTGCCTGCGCGCCCCGGTCCCGGGAGTCCGTCCGGTAGCCCTCCCGCGGGTCCACCCGTACCGACCCCAGGTGCGCCACGTACACCGCCAGCGGCCCCTCGTCCGTGGCGACCGTGGTGCGCAGGGCCCGGTTGTCGGGGAGCCTGGAGGCGGCCGACCTGGTGGCCGCGAGCGGCCCGTAGTCCATCCCGACGTCGATCGGTCCGGTGTCCGAGAGCGGCAGCGTGCTCCACAGACCGACCGTGCCCTGCACCGTGCGGTACGGGTACGCCGTCGCCAGCTCCCGCTCGTAGACGACCCGGTCCTGCGGGGTCACCTCCACCAACGCCAGCAGGTCGACACCGGACGCGGCCAGGGCGCGGGCGGTGCCGACCGGGTCGGAGTTCCCGGCGCCGACGTTGTGGCCGGCCACGACGAGGTCACCGCCCGGGTGCGACCTGTCCACGAGCAGCCCGCCGAACAGGTGCAGCCACACCGCGACCGGCAGCAGCAGCGCGAGCATCGCGGAGGCGGAGCGGCGCCGCAGCGCCACCACCAGCAGCACCGGGACGGCCAGGCCGAACCACGGCAGGAACGTCTCGACCAGGCTGCCGAGGTTGCCGTACCCGTTCGGGATCTGCGCGTGCAGCAGCAGGACCAGGCCGAGCAGCACCGCCGACGCCGCCGGCACCGGACCGCGCCGCCAGGGCCCCGGGCGGCGGGTCCCGGCACCGGCGCCGCGCCGTGCGGCGCGGGTCGTCGTCGGCACCGGTCCGTGGGAGCTCATGGACGCAAGACAAGCCGGTGCGGCGTTGCCGGCGCGTATGCGGTACTCGATACGCCGGCGATACGTCCCACCCGGTACCGCCGGTGCGGTGCGGGCGGGAGCCCGCCGTCACCGGGTCGAGGTCGCCGCGAGCACCTCTGCCGCGGTGGCGCGGCCCGAGCGGACCGCACCCTCCATGTAGCCGTTCCACTCGACGGCGTACTCCGCCCCGGCCCAGTGCACCCGTCCGACCGGCGGCCGCAGCGCCGGGCCGAAACCCGTCCACACGCCCGGGGCGAAGTGGGCGCCGTAGCAGCCGCGGGTGAACTCCTCGGCGCTCCAGTGCTTCTCGAGGTAGTCGGTCGGGTCGGCCGCCCGCGGGCCGAAGTAGCGGACGAGGCGGTCGAGCACCGCGCGGCGACGTGACGCCTCGTCGAGCCGCTGCCACCGGCGGGCATCACCGCCCTCGACGAAACCGAGCAGGACACCGATCTCGCCGCCGGGCGGGGAGACGTCGAAGGTGACCTTGACCGGGCCCCGGTCGCAGGCCACCTGGCCGTTGAGGCCCGACTCCCGCCAGAACGGGGTCGGGTAGGCCGCGAACGTCTTCACGACACTCCCGGCCGGAACGCGCTGGGTCAGCTGGTCCCGCCAGGCGGGCAGCAGCGGGTCGTAGTGCAGCCGTCCGGCCAGGGTCGGCGGCAGCGCGACGACCGCCCGGTCGGCGTGGTGGGTCCGCCCGGACCGGGTCGTGACCCGCACACCCCGTTCGTCCTGGGCGAGCGCCGTGACCGGCGATCCGAGGCGCACGTCGAGCCCGTCGCCGAGGCGCTGGGCGACGAGCACCGAGCCGCCGACGACGCGGTCCTTCTGCGCACCCCGGTCGACGGCGACGAGCGTCTCGAGATCGGCGTTGCTCACGGCGTAGAACAGCGCGTGCAGCAGGGAGATGTCGACGGCGTCCGCGGCGAAGACCGCCTCGGTCGCCACCCGGAAGTAGGCACGTCCGCTCGGCGTCCGCAGGTTACGGCGGATCCATGTCTCGAAGGTCTGCCCGTCGAGGACCTGCGCGCGCGGGTGCGCCCAGGGCTGCGCCGGGTCGACGCCGCGGGCCAGGCGACCGAACCGGGCCAGCCCCTGGGCGAGGTCCGCGACGGCGACCGGGTTCAGCCGCGGGACGGCCCCCTTCCGCCCGGCGACGAGTGACCGTCTCCCGCCGAGCTCGAGCAGCAGCCGACCCTCGTCGTTGTAGGTCCGGAACGTCGCGAGCCCGAGCCTCTCCACGAGCCCGTACATCTGCGCGTGCCCCTCGCCGATCCAGGCGCCGCCGAGCTCGACCGGGTGGCCACCGACGACACCGCCCTCGAGGCGACCCCCGACCCGGTCGCGTGCCTCGAGGACGAGCACCTCGGCCCCCTCGGCCCGGAGCTCCTCGGCGGCGGAGAGCCCCGCGAGCCCCGCACCGATCACGACCACCTTCATGCCACGCTCCCGTCGTCCAGGTCCGGATCCCGCGGCGGGGTCCCGGTCCACCCGCCCGCGGTGCACCCTGCGCCGCGCGCCGTGACGTTCTACTGCAGGCCGAGGGCGAGGGCGAGCGGGGCCAGGCACAGGACGAGGGCGGCCACCGCCAGCGACCCGACGACGGACGTGGCCCCGGTGCCGACCGGCACCGGGTCGGTCGGGGTGGCGGTGGCGGTGAGCGCGGCGATCCGCACGTCGATCGCGTGGCCGGCGGACGTCGGGCCGAAGGCCGTCACCCCGGTCGGGGCGGCGGCGACCATCCCCAGCAGCGCCCCGGCCAGCGCGGGGGCGCCGGCGTGGCCGACCGCGGCGCGATCCGCGGCGAGCTCGGCCCGTAGCCGGCGGCGGTGGTCCCAGTGCCGGACCAGCGGCGCGAAGAACAGCACGTCGGCACCCGCGCGACGGAGGAGTCCGCGCAGCGGGTCACGGCGGCGGGCGTGGGCGTCCTCGTGGGCGAGGACGGCGGCGAGCTCGTCGGCGGCGAGTCGCCCCACGGCGCCGAGCGAGACGTAGAGCCGGGGTCGCCAGAGCCCGGCGCAGAACGCGACCCGGTCACGACCGGCCAGGCACACGACCGGGGCGGTGCGGACGCCGGCGGCGGCCACCGCGAGCGCCGGCGGGACCGGGACCCGGGCCAGGGCCCGTGTCCGGCGAGCCGCGGTGACCCCGAGCCACACCGCGCGCAGCGTGACCGCTACGACCAGGACGACCACCGCCACGGGGACGGCGTCCGCGGAGCACTCCCGCAGTGACATCTGTCCGCAGCCGGCGGCCGGGGCGGGCAGCGTGAGCACACACCACAGCAGCGCAGCTCCCGCCACCGCGGCGAACATCGACGTTCCCCAGCGGCCCCGCGGGCGCGGTCGGCGGGACGTCACGACCGGCGCAACCGGCGTAGGGAGTCGCGCTGCTCGGGACTCAGCGACTCCAGCCGCAGGGCGAACGCCGCGAGCGCGGCGTCGCCGTAGCGCTCGACCACGCTCGCCGCCTCGCGCTCGCTCTCCACGGCCATGAACGTCGCCGGGGTCCCGGCGGCGCGGTAGTGGTGCGAGCGTCGCCCCACGGCGGCGGTCGCGTGCAGCAGACCCTTGCCGTCCAGGCGGCGCATCGTGGTCAGCACGGTCGTGTAGGCCAGCTCCGACACCAGGTCGTGCATGTCGTGCACGGTGAACGGCGGGCTCACCTGCCCGGTCCACACCGCACGCATGATCCGCGCCTCCAGCGGGCCGAGCACCCCGAGTGCCTGCTCGAGCTCCGGGCCCCTGGTCTCGTGATCACATCCGGGCATGGGTCACCTCCCCCCGATCCGGTACATCCTTCCTCCGGCGCACCGCCGTCCAACCTACCAACCGCGCGTATGTACTATCGGCAGATAGTTGATCTGATGGCGCGCTCGTACCCAGGTCGGGACGCGAGCAGCGAGATCACCGGGAGAGGCGGTCGCGATGATGAACGGGATGGCGTGCTGCAACGGGATGGGCGGGATCGTGGGCATGGTGCTCGCGGGCCTGCTGGGGCTGGCGCTGCTCGCGCTGCTGGTCCTGGGGACGGTGTGGATGGCGCGCAACCTGCGCACCACGACCGCGAGCGGCACGACCGAGGCGATCGAGATCGCGCGCCGCGAGTACGCGGGCGGGCGCATCGACCGCGACGAGTTCCTGCAGCGCAGCGCCGACCTCACCGGCGACAAGGCCTGAGGCTCATCGGCCACCGGCCGCTGCGGCGTGGGTCCACCACGCCGCGGCGAGCCCGGGGCCTCTCGCCGCCACCCACCACCGCCCCCGAGGAGGCACCCATGGTCACGACCACCCCGCGCCCGGCCCCGACACCGCAGCAGCGCCGGCGCCGGAGGTGGATCCGTGGCGGGCTCGCCGCCGGGACGGTGCTGGTGGCCCTCGGGGTGGTCCTGCTCGCGACCCGACCGCCGGAGGTGCCCCCACCGTCCCCGCTGCCGGCGCCGAACGGGTACGGGAACGTCTCCTCGCCGCCCTGGCCCGCACCAGCCGACCCGGCCCCCGGGATGCGCGCGGCCGGGCTGCCGGTCAGCGACATGAGCGCCATGAGCCAGCACTTCCACGCGCACCTCGACGTGATCGTCGACGGCCGCCCGGTACCGGTCCCGGCCGATCTCGGCGTCGACCGGGTGAGCGGGCAGATGTCGGCGCTGCACACCCACGACGCGAGCGGCCTGCTGCACGTGGAGTCCTCGGACCCCGGCGCGCGCTACACCCTCGGTCAGCTGTTCAACGAGTGGGATCTCGCCCTCGACGCCACCCGGATCGGCGGCCTCCGCGCCGGCGCCGGGATGACGTTGCGCGCGTTCGTCGACGGCGTCGAGGTCCCGGGCAACCCGGCCGCGATCGAACTGCGTGACGAGCAGCAGATCGCACTGGTCTACGGACCCGCCGGCAGCCCGGTGACGCCGCCGGCGACCTACGACTTCAGCAACGCCTGAACCGGCCGAGCTGCACGTGTCCGCCACGCCCGCGGACCGGCCCGGTGTCTACGGCCCGCCTTCCCGGAAGGGCTGCTGCCGCCGTCCGGTCTCACGGCGGGGCTGACCGCACGCGGCACGGGCGACCGCCCGCAGCACCTGCCGCAGGTTCGAGTAGCGGACGGGCGGGAGTCCCCAGAGCCGGCGGATGGTGCGGGAGCTGACCGGGGCCGACCGCTCGGCGCCGGGTCCGCAGTGATCGATCAGCTCCCACTTCTCCGCGGGGTACCGCACCCCGGTGAGGGCCTGCTGCAGCGAGTCGGCAGCGCTCGGGGTGATGCCCATGACGGGCCGGCCACCAGGACGGGTCGGCACTTGTCTGACCTCCGCCGGTCACTCACGTCGCCCGGTAGACGGTGTGGCCGCACGTGACCGAGCGAACGGCACCGGGGTCTGGCGCCGGCGGCAGGCGGCACCCGGGTCGGACCGAGGCCCTCCGGGGACGATGTGATGGTGACCCGACCGGGGGCCGGGCCACCATCTGCCCGAACTGGCGCGCCGCTCCCACCACGAAGCGACGAAGTAAGCCTATCCTAATCAGAAAGATAGATCAAGACTCCGCCGACCCCGGTGACCACAGCACTGCCGCACGATGCCAGCCGGTCGTCGGGAGGCCGAGCAGCTCGCCGGTGGCGGTGTCCGAGAGAGGATCGGTACTCGAGGACCATCCGGATGTGCGGGGAGCGGCGCAGAGGCCCCGCACCGGTCGTCACGACCAGACGGTCGGCAGCTCGTTCCGAGCGTCAGAGCGACGAGTCGGGGACGATGACGTCCGAGCAGGGGTCGGTCGAGTACAGGAGATCGACGACGGTCGATCGGCGGTCGAGGACCACGCGCTGGTTGACGTATCCCTTGTCGGTGATCTCGCCGGCGTCCAGGTCGGGTGGCTCGGGGCACAGGATCAACCGGGCGACATGTCCCGCGGACCCGGTCCGGGACGCCACCGCCGCCAGAGCCCTGGCGAGGTGTGCCCGCAGGGCCGGGTGACCGAGCGGGACGTCGGCGTCGGCCTCCAGCCCGCAGACTGCCCGGGCCTCGGCCGGGTTCAGCCAGGCGAGCGCGGTGACCTCGTCGCGGTCGTGCCCGGCGATGACCGCATCGGAGAGCACCCGGGCCTCGGAGACCAGTGCCCCGCGGACCGTCGCCACGCTCACCCAGGTACCCGTGGTGAGCTTGAAGTCCTCGGCGATCCGGCCGTCGAACATCAGCCCCTGGCCCGGGTCCGCCTCGTCGACGAGGACCACCGCATCTCCGGTGCAGTAGTAGCCCTCCTCGTCGAAGACCTCCGCCGTCGCGTCGGGGCGGTTCAGGTAGCCGGGCGTGATGTTCTCGCCGCGCAGGCGGATCTCTCGCTTGTCGCCCACCGGTACGAGCTTGAGCGTCACCCCCGGGAGCGGGACGCCGATGCACCCGCACCGCGCTCCCGCCCAGTGCGCCGACGTCGCGGCCGGCGCGGTCTCGGTGGTCCCCCAGGAGGAGGTGAACGGCACGGGATGGTCGGAGTGGCGCTCGACCAGGCGCTGAAGCCTGTCCCAGAGCGTCTGCGGGAGTGCGGCCGCGGCGTAGAAGAGCAGTCGCAGTCGGGAGAAGAACCGACGGGCGAACTCCTCGTCGCGCTCCAGGTGGGGCACGAGCATGGCGTAGCCGGCCGGGACGTTCACGTAGACGGTCGGCGCGATCTGCCGCAGCGCCTCGACCGTGTGTCCGAACAGCTGCGGGCTCGGGCGCCCGGCGTCGATGTGCACGGTGCCGCCGTTGGTCAGCGCCATGTTCAGGTTGTGGCTTCCGCCGAAGGTGTGGCTCCAGGGCAGCCAGTCCACGAGCACCGGCGGCTCGTCGGTCAGGAACGGCCACACCTCGCGCATCATCTGCTGGTTGCCGGTCAGCATCCGGTGCGTGGTGAGGACGCCCTTGGGCGTGCCCGTGGAGCCGGAGGTGAACAGGATCTTGGCGACGGTGTCCGGGGTGATCGGCACGACGGCGTCGGTCGGCGCGGCGCCGGGTGCCGCCTCGGCGAGCTCGCCGAACCTGTGGGCGCCGGGCCGGTTCCCGCTCACGACGACGGTCGCCACGTCGCCGCGGACCTCGACGACGGCGTCGAGCGCCGGGGCGAAGGCCGTGGCGTCGTCGGCGAACACCACACCCGGTGTGACCAGCTCCGCCATCGCCCGGACCTGGCGGTGGTCGGAGGACATCAACGAGTAGGCGACGCTGACCGGGACGGCGGGAACGCCCGCGGTGTAGCAGGCCAGCGTGATGAGAAGGTGCTCGATCGAGTTCCCGGACAGGACCACCACCGGCCGGTCGGGTGCGGCGCCCAGGTCGAGCAGGCTCCGGGCGAGCGCGTCGGCGCTGCGCCGGGCCGCGCCGAACGTGATCTCGCGCCGCGTCCCGTCGGAGGCCGGGGCCGAGACGAGGACGGCGTCCGGGGTGGTGTCCGCCCAGTGCCACAGCTCCTGGGCCAGGTGCTCGCGGTGCTCTCCGACCGGGACGAGTGAGCGCAGCAGGATCGAGCCGTCGCCCCGGTGCTCGGCCGTGATCCGGGGGCGGGCGAAGGTGTCCATGATCAGTCGGTGACCTCGAGGACGAGCGCGGCCCCGGTGTCGCCCGCGGCACACCCGGTGAACAGTCCGACCCCTCCACCGCGCTCACGCAGGGTCTCGATCAGCTCGGCGATCGACCGGAGGCCGGTCGGCCCCTGCGGGTGCCCGAACACGAGGCTGCAGCCGTAGGCGTTCATCCGGTCCACGGCGATCCCGGTCTCCGCTGCGAGGTAGAGGTCGTTGACCGCGAACGGGTTGTGGGTGGTGACGGCGGCGACGTCGTCGACCCCTCTGCCCGCCGACTGCAGGGCGGAGAACGCGGCGGGCGCCGGAGCCTGCGGCATCCGGGACTTCCCGACCCGTGCGAATCCCGTCCCCAGCAGCCGGACGACGCCGGCTCCCGCGGACATCTCGCGGGCCCGGCCGACGGAGGTGACGACCGCGCCGGCCGAGCCGTCCGCCGGGTGCGTCTGCGAGGCGAACGTGTGGACCCCGTCGGGGGTCGCGGCCTTGAGCTTCGCGATCGACTCGAGCTCCTTGGGCCGTACACCTTCGTCGGCTTCCAGACGGAGCTCCGACCGTCGCCCGGGGATGACGACCGGAACCAGGTAGCGCTTCTGGAACGCCCGGTCGTCGGCCAGCCCCGCCGCGTACTGCTCCCAGCGCAGGGCCGTGAGCTCGTCGATCTCGTCCCGGGTGGCTCCCATCTCTCCCGCCACCGCCTCGCCCGCCGCAATCATCGAGGCGTCGGCCCAGGGGTCGCGGGCGAAGCTGTCGAGCACCCAGTGCTCGGTGACCGGCGCACCACCCTGGCGAGAGGGAGCCGGCCAGGACAGTGTCGGCCCGTTGGAGGTGCGGTCGGTGGTGACGACCAGCTGCGGCCCGGCACCGGCGGCGACGGCGCCCGCGGCCGCGTGCAGGGCCGCGACGCTCGTGGCGCACGCCTGGCTGACCATCGGACCCGACACCCCGGTCGCGCCGAGGCGGGCCGCGACGGTCGGCGCTCCGTAGAACACCTCCGGCTGCGGGACGGTCCAGCCCAGCACGATGCCGTCGAACACGGCGGGATCCACCCCCCGCTCGGCCAGTGCCCTCCCGGTCACCGCGACGGACAGGTCGAGGCTGGACACCTCGGCCAGCGAACCCTGCCACTTCGCGAACGGCGAGGACCAGGCCTGGCCGAGCGGGATCGCGACATCGGTGTACTGCACGGGCTGCTCCTCGGTGGTGTACGGACGGGGGGGCGCCCCCCCCCCGGGGCCCCGGGCGGCGGGGCGCACCCGCGGCC
>CBIHNM010000160.1:0-10207 GCA_966211265.1 uncultured Pseudonocardia sp. | reverse complement strand
ACCCACCCCGGTCGTAACCGTTGGGCTCGTACCCACCCCGGTCGTAACCGTTGGGCTCGTACCCACCCCGGTCGTAACCATAGGGCTCGTACCCACCCCGGTCGTAACCATTGGGCTCGTACCCACCCCGGTCGTAACCATTGGGCTCGTACCCGTTGCCCGCCGGTCGGGGAGCGCCGTTCGCCCCGCCACGGGCCGGGGGTGCGGCGTAGCCGTAGGGCTCACCGCCCGCGGACGGCTCGGGCCGCCGGGTCGGCGCCCCGCTCCGGCCGGGGTCGCCCGCGCCGCCGCCGTGACCGGCCTCGACCGGCTCGTCGTCGGCCGCACGCCGGCGACGCCGGCGGCCGGTCTGCGACCCGCTGTTCTCGGCGAGCAGCTCCGCGACCGTGCGCTGCCGAGGCTCTGGGCTGTCCACACTCATCCCGACCACCGTGCCCTCTGCGATGTCAAGGGTCCAAGTCCGGTCCCGTTGTCCTGCGCCGAACGGTCGGCCCCCGTCGCCGGTCCCGACGGGTGCTCCGCCGGCGTCGCGAGCTTCGCTCCGTCGAGCATGTCGAACCGTCGCAGGATCACGCCCTCGCGCAACGCCCACGGGCAGATGTCGAGCTGGGCCACGCCGAGGGCGCTCATCGCGGACTGGGCGACGATCGCTCCGGCCACCAGCTGGTGCGCGCGGCTCGAGCTCACGCCCTCCAGCTCGGCGAGGTCACCGCTGGACATCCGGCTGATGAACGCCGTCAGCTGGCGCAGCCCGACCACCGACAGGGTCCGCGGCGCGCGCGGCCCGTCGCTCGAGGGCGCGGCGCCGGCGAGGCGGGCCAGCGAGCGGAAGGTCTTCGAGGTACCGACGGCGCGGTCCGGGTCCCCGGCGATGCGCAGCCGCCCGGCGACCGGGGCCAGGTCGGCCTCGACCTTGTCCCGCAGGCGGTCGATCTCGGCGCGGCTCGGCGGGTCGGTGCTGAACCACTCCCGGGTCAGCCGCCCCGCGCCCAGCGGCAACGACGCCGCCTCCTCGGGCATCTCGTCTCGCCCGACCGCCATCTCCAGCGAGCCGCCGCCGATGTCGAGGGCCAGCAGCCGCCCGGCCGACCAGCCGAACCACCGGCGGACGGCGAGGAAGGTGTAGCGCGCCTCGTCCTCGCCGTGCAGCACCTCGAGCGAGACCCCGGTCTCCTCGTGGACCTTGGCCAGCACCTCGGCGGAGTTCGTGGCGTCGCGCAACGCGGAGGTGGCGAACGCCATCAGGTCGTCGCAGCCGGCGTCGCGGGCGGAGTCGCGCGCCTTGTGCACGCTCTCGACCAGCGCACGGACCCCGCCCTTGGTCAGGGCGCCGCGGGGGTCGAGGTTCTCGGCCAGGCGCAGCTGGTCCTTGTCCGAGGACATCGGCTTGGGGTGCGCACCACTGTGGGCGTCCACCATGAGCAGGTGGACGGTGTTGGATCCGACGTCGAGCACGGCCAGGCGCACGCCACACAGGTTACCGACTCGTTATCGGCGGGCTCCGCAGGTGCCCGGCCGCCGGCCCTACACCTCGAACTTGTAGCCCAGTCCCCGCACCGTGACCAGGTGCTGCGGCGTCGACGGGTCGTGTTCCACCTTCGAGCGCAGCCGCTTGACGTGCACGTCGAGGGTCTTGGTGTCCCCGACGTAGTCCGCGCCCCACACCCGGTCGATCAGCTGCGCCCGGGTGAGCACCCGCCCGACGTTGCGCAGCAGGTACTCCAGCAGGTCGAACTCCTTGAGCGGGAGCGCGACGTCGTCGCCGCCGACGGAGACGACGTGCCGCTCGACGTCCATCCGGACCGGGCCCGCCTCGAGGATCCCGGTGCCGCCGTCGGTCTCGACCGTGCCCTCGCCGCCGCGGCGCAGGACCGCCCGCACCCGCGCGATCAGCTCCCGCGCCGAGTAGGGCTTGGTCACGTAGTCGTCGGCACCGAGCTCGAGCCCGACCACCTTGTCGATCTCGCTGTCCCGCGCCGTCACCATGATCACCGGAACCGCCGAGCGGGACCGCAGTGCCTTGCAGACGTCGGTGCCGCTCATCCCCGGCAGCATCAGGTCGAGCAGCACGATGTCGGCCCCGTTGCGGTCGAACTCGCTCAGGGCGTCGTTGCCGTTCGCCGCGACGGCGGTCGTGAACCCCTCCTTGCGCAGCATGAACGCGATCGGGTCGGCGAAGGACTCCTCGTCCTCCACGATCAGAACCCTGGTCATGTCATCCTCCAGACGGACGTGCGGTACGCGTGGTGGGCGGGCCGACCGCGAGGCGCGCGGGCAGCCGCATGGTGAACGTCGAACCGGTGCCGGGGCTGCTCCACAGCCGGACCTCTCCCCCGTGGTTGGCGCACACGTGCTTGACGATCGCGAGGCCGAGCCCGGTGCCGCCGGTGGCCCGGGAGCGGGCCGGGTCGACCCGGAAGAACCGTTCGAAGACCCGCTGCTGGTGCTCCGGCGCGATGCCGATCCCCCGGTCGGTCACCGCGATCTCCACCGACCCCTCCACGGCGCGCCGCGTGACCGACACCGAGGAGTCGGCCGAGGAGTAGGCGATCGCGTTCTGCACCAGGTTGGTCAGGGCCGTGACCAGCAACGTCCGGTCGCCGTCGACGACCAGCCCGGACTCCGGGTCGGCCGCGATCTCGACCGCGCCGGACTCGGCGGAGCCGCGGCTGCGGGCGAGCGCCTCGGCCACGATGTCGTCGACCTCCACGGCGGCGAGCTCGGGCAGGCGCTCGGCGCCGGTCAGCCGGGACAGCGCGATCAGCTCGGTGACCAGGTTCCCCAGCCGGTTGGCCTCGCGCAGGATCTTGTCGCCGAACCTGCGGACCTCGACGGCGTCGGAGGCCGACTCCTCGGTCGGCTCCAGCCCCTCGAGGGTGTCCAGCAGCGCCTCGGCGAGCAGGGCGATCGCCCCGACCGGGGTCTTGAGCTCGTGCGAGACGTTCGCGACGAAGTCGCGCCGGGTCGCCTCCAGGCGCGAGACCTCGGAGGTGTCCACGGCCTCGACCAGGGTGTAGCCGTCCCCGAGCGCACGGACCCTGGCCTCCACCGCGACCGGCCCGCGCGGCGAGCGCTCGAGCGGGGACAGGTCGACCTCCAGGCGGTTGCCGCCGGCCAGCACCCGCTGGCAGGCGGCCCAGGCCCGCGGGTCGAGGCGGACGTCGTCGACGACGACGCGCAGCGCGCCGGCCCGCGGGTTGTGCGCCACCACGTCGCCGTTGCCGGCGACCACCGCCAGCCCGGAGCCGGACTGACGGAACGTGCGGTGCAGGAGGTCGGCCAGGGCCGGCGCCGAGCGGTCGCCCCGGTGCCCCCGGTCCCGGCGGCGGGCCGCCGGGGGGAGGGAGCTGCCGAGTCCGCGGTGCGCCGCGGCTCCGGCCAGCAGGCCGAGACCGAGCGCGACGGCCACGATCAGCCACGCGAGCGTGGTCACGGGCGCATAGTAGGCAGTTCCGGCCTCGGGGACACAGGCGCGAACACCGGAAGGTGACCCGGCCGACGCCCCGCGACGCCAGTGTTCGGCGCCCGTTCACCCGGGGTTCAGCCTGGGCGCCGCGATCGCGGCTACCTGCCCTGCGCAGCCACCCCGGCGATGGCGTCCCGGGCCGCGTCGGGGTCGAGGTAGCGACCGCCGGGCGTCGAGGGCATGAACGAGTCGTCCAGGTCGTAGACGAGCGGGATGCCGGTCGGGATGTTGAGCCCGGCGATGTCGGCGTCGGAGATGCCGTCGAGGTACTTCACCAGCGCACGCAGCGAGTTGCCGTGCGCGGCCAGCAGCACCGTCCGCCCGTCCCGCAGGTCCGGCACCACCGCCTCGTGCCAGTAGGGCAGGAACCGGTCGACGACGTCGGCCAGGCACTCGGTCAGCGGCGCGTCGATCCCGGCGTAGCGGACGTCGGCGTCCTGGGAGAACTCGGAGCCGGCCTCGATCGGTGGCGGCGGCGTGTCGTAGGACCGGCGCCAGAGCATGAACTGCTCCTCGCCGTAGGCCTCGAGGGTCTGGCGCTTGTCCTTGCCCTGCAGCGCGCCGTAGTGACGCTCGTTGAGCCGCCAGTCGCGCACGACCGGGATCCAGTGCCGGTCGGCGGCGTCGAGTGCCAGGTTCGCGGTGCCGATCGCGCGCCGCAGCAGCGAGGTGTGCACGACGTCGGGGAGCACGCCGTTCTCCGCGAGCAGCTCGCCGCCGCGGCGGGCCTCGGCCTCGCCCTTCTCCGAGAGCGGGACATCCACCCACCCGGTGAACAGGTTCTCCGCGTTCCACACGCTCTGGCCGTGTCGCAGCAGTACGAGAGTCGCCATGGGCGACAGCCTGCCAGCTAGGTCGCGCGGGGCTCCGCGAGCGGGGGTCGGTCGCCGGTGGGGCCGGTCAGAGACCGGGACAGCACCGCACCGAGGATCTCCCGCAGCTGCGTGACCTGCTCGGTGCTCAGCGCGTCGAACAGGTGCGCCCGCACGGCGGCCACGTGCGCGGGTGCCGCGGCGGCGAGCGCGGCGTACCCGGCGTCGGTGAGCTGGGCCAGCGTGCTGCGCCGGTCGTCCGCGCACGGGCGGCGCAGCACCCAGGACCGCAGCTCCAGGCGCTTGACCGCGTGCGAGATCCGGCTCTGCGAGCTCTGGGTGATCTCGGCCAGGTCGGACATCCGCAGCGTGCGCTGCGGGGCCTCGGAGAGCATGGCCAGGATCTGGTAGTAGGCCAGCGGCATCCCGGCGTCGCGCTGCATCTGCCGGTCCAGCGCGCCGTCGAGCCGGGCGGTGGCGGCGAGCAGCGTCATCCAGGCGAGCCGCTCGGGCCCGTCGAGCCACCGCACGTCATCCACGCCCCCATCGTACTTGAACTCTCATGCTTTGCCGCGTACGGTGACAGTTGAAAGTTCAATCAGACCGCCCACCAGGGAGATCCGCCGTGCCCGTCCAGCGCCTCAACCACGCCGTCCTCTACGTCCGCGACCTCGACGCGAGCCTCGCCTTCTACACCGAGGCGCTGGGCTTCCGGCAGGTCGCCGGGATGCCGGGCAAGGCCGCCTTCCTGCAGGCCGAGGGCTCGTCCAACGACCACGACCTGGGCCTGTTCGCGGTCGGCACGGACGCGAGCGCCTCGGCCGCCGGACGCGGGTCGGTCGGGCTCTACCACCTGGCCTGGGAGGTCGACACCCTCGCCGAGCTGTCCCGGATCGCCGACGTGCTCACCGAGCGCGGTGCCCTGGTCGGCGCGTCCGACCACGGGTCGACCAAGGCGCTCTACGCCCGCGACCCCGACGGTCTGGAGTTCGAGGTGAGCTGGCTGGTGCCGGCCGCGCAGCTGGGCGAGGACACCGGGATGCGCACCGGCCCCCTGGACCTGCCGGCCGAGATCGCGCGCTACGGCGCGCAGACCCGCGGCGGGGTCGGGGTCTCGGTCCCGGCCTGAGTCATTCCGCCAGGTCCACGCGGTAGCCGGCGCTGTCGGAGAACTGCGCGGTGACGGTGAAACGGTCCCCGCGCACCAGCGTGTGCCGCCACTCCACGGCCCGGCCCTGCGCCATCCCGCAGCGCTCGATCACCAGCGCCGCGACGCCCTCGCCGATCCCGAGCAGCTGCCGCTCGCCCTCGCCCGGCACGACGGCCCGGATGTTCTCCCGGCCGCCGGTGACCCGGATCCCGCAGCGACGCCGGTACTCGTCGTAGAGGCCGGTGTGGCTGAAGTCGACGTCGAGCAGCGGGGCGGCGAGCTCCTCGGGCAGCCACACCCGGTCGACCGCAAGCGGCTCGGCGTCGGCCAGGCGCAGCCGCTCCAGGTGCACCAGCGGTGTCGACTCCTCCAGCCCCAGCCGGGCCGCGACCACGCCGTCGGCGCGCACGTCGAACTGGCGCACCACGCTGCGCTGGGTCCGCCCGGTCGCCTCGACGGCCCGGTAGAGGCTGTAGGGCACGCTCAGCGGCTGCTCGATCGGCGTCGGGCCCGCCCGCCGGGCGACCCGGCCGCGGGTGGCGACCACGGCGCCGTCCTCGCGCATCCGGCGCAGCGCCTCGCGGACGGTGTGCCGGCTGACCTCGTACTCCGCGGCCAGGGCGAACTCGCCGGGCAGGGCCGCGTCGAAGTCGCCCCCCTCGAGGCGCACCCGCAGGTCGTCGAGCAGCTGCTGCCACAGCGGCTGCCCGTTCCCGCGGACCAGCGTCCGGCCACCCATCCCGCTACCTCCTCACCCGTCCCGTCGGGTGTGCACACGGTAGGCGCCGCGTCGCCGGCGGGTGACCACGACCGAGACGGCGACCACCGCGAACGCGATCAGGCCGTTCATGGCCCGCTCGGTGTCCGCCATGTCCCCGCCCCCGGCCCGCCGACCGTGTCACCCCGCAACGCACCGGGGCCGGGTCATCGTGGCGCCCCGCTGGACGCCAGGGTGACCACCGCCTTCACGATGTTCGCCCGGGCGAGCACCCGTGGGACACCCCCGAGGAGGCGTTCCGGCGCCACCCTGGCACCCGCAGGTGACGGCCGTCCGACCGTCGGGAGACGCGCGGCCGTCCGGGGACGTGGCCGCGCCGTGCACGGCGGTGCCACGATGGCGGGGTGCCGCACCGCCGCAACGCCGTCGTGGTGGGCGCGGGGATCGCGGGCCTGAGCTGCGCGCTGCGGCTGATCGGGAGGGACTGGTCGGTCCGGGTGGTCGCCGACCGCCCGTCCGCGGAGTCCACCTCGCACCTGGCCGCCGCCGTCTGGTTCCCGACCCGCGCCGGGCCCCGGGACAAGGTCCTGGACTGGGGTCGGCGCACGTTCACCGAGCTGGCCGCGCAGGCCCGCGCCGGGGTGCCGGGCGTGGTGATGCGGGAGAGCCTGGCGCTGCACCGGGCGCCGCCGCCGGAGCAGTGGTGGGCCGACGCCGTCGGAGAGGTCCGTGCCGCACGGGCCGACGAGCTCCCCGCCGGCTACCCGTACGGCCTGCGCTTCGCGGTGCCGCTGGTCGAGATGCCGGTGCACCTGCCCTGGCTGGTCGGCGAGCTCCGGCGCCGTGGTGGCACCCTCGAGCACCGGCGCGTGGCGTCGCTGTCCGAGGCCGGCCGCGGCGCCGACCTGGTGGTGAACTGCTCGGGGCTGGGTGCCCGCACGCTGGTCGGCGACACGAGCGTGGTCCCGGTGCGCGGCCAGATCGTGCGCGTCGCCAACCCCGGCCTGACGCTCTCGGTGCGCGACGAGGAGCACCCCGGGGGCCGGGCCTACGTCCACCCGCGCGCCCACGACGCGATCCTGGGCGGCACGCTCGACGAGGGCGAGTGGGACGCCACCCCGGATCCCGCGACCGGCGCGGCGATCGTCGAGCGCTGTACCGACATCGTCCCGGCGCTGCGCGGCGCGCAGGTCCTGGAGCACGTCGCGGGCCTGCGCCCGGCCCGTCCGACCGTCCGCCTGGAGGCCGAGCCGGCCACCGCGGGCACCCCCCGGGTGATCCACGACTACGGCCACGGCGGCTCCGGCGTCACGCTGTCCTGGGGCTGCGCCGACGACGTGGCGGAGCTGGCGGGCTGACCGGCCGGGACCGGCGACCCGGTTCAGCTGAACCGCCGGCGACGCGCGGTCCACGGTGATCGTCCATCTCGTCGCCGTGGCGGCAGGTGAGGGGGTCACACCCGTCTCGTACCGTCGTGTCCATGTCTGCCGAACACGTCGTCGTCACCTCGACCACGGACAGCGAGACGACCGCCCTGACGCTGGCGTCCGCGGCGATCGAGGCCAAGCTGGGTGCCTGCGCCCAGATCGTCGGCCCGGTGACCAGCGTGTTCCGGTGGGAGGGCGCGGTCCAGACCGAGCCGGAGTGGCGGGTGGAGATCAAGACCGCCGCGGACCGGGTCCCGGAGCTGACCGAGCACCTGCGACGGCACCACGCCTACGACCTCCCCGAGATCATCGCCACGCCGATCGAGGGAGGCAGTGCCGAGTACCTGACCTGGCTGGTGGACGAGACCCGCTGACGGTGAATCGGTGACCTGCCGTGCCCCACGGCGTGGCACGATCTCGCAGGTGACCGCCAGACCGGACGCGGATCAGCGACTCCAGGACCTCGTGCGGCTGCGGCGCGTCCGCGACCGGATCGACCGCGAGTACGCCCGGCCCCTCGACGTCGAGGCCCTGGCCCGCGGCGCGCACATGTCGGCCGGGCACCTGAGCCGCGAGTTCCGGCGCGCCTACGGCGAGTCGCCCTACTCGTACCTGATGACCCGGCGGATCGAGCGGGCGATGGCGCTGCTGCGTCGCGGCGACCTCAGCGTCACCGAGGTCTGCTTCGCGGTGGGCTGCTCGTCGCTGGGCACGTTCAGCACCCGGTTCAGCGAGCTGGTCGGGATGTCGCCGAGCGCCTACCGCCGTGCGGCCGACGGGGCGCCACCCGGCATGCCGAGCTGCGTGGAGAAGAGCGTGACCCGACCGGTCAGGAATCGAGAAGCACCCGCGACCGGGCCGGTCCTAGCGTGAGCGTCATGGACATCACCATCCACCACAGCTTCCTGCCGCACAACGACCACGAGGCGTCGCTGGCCTTCTACCGCGACACGCTCGGTTTCGAGGTCCGCAACGACGTCGCCTACGGCGACATGCACTGGATCACGGTCGGCCCGGCGGGGCAGCCCGGTACCTCCATCGTGCTGGCACCCCCCGCGGCCGACCCCGGCATCACCGACGACGAGAAGCGCACCATCGCCGAGATGATGGCCAAGGGCACCTACGGCATCGTCGTCCTGGCCACCGGAGATCTCGACGCGGTGTTCGAGCGGGTGCAGGCCGCCGACTGCGGCGAGGTGGTCCAGGAGCCGACCGAGCAGCCGTGGGGTGTGCGCGACTGCGCCTTCCGCGACCCGGCGGGCAACATGGTCCGCATCAACGAAGTTCGTTGAGGGACAGGTCGATGCACGACGCCGACAGCCACGACCTGATCCGCGTGCACGGGGCGCGCGTGAACAACCTCAAGGACGTGCACGTCGAGATCCCGAAACGCCGGCTGACGGTGTTCACCGGCGTCTCCGGCTCCGGCAAGAGCTCGCTGGTGTTCCACACGATCGCCGCGGAGTCCCAGCGGATGATCAACGAGACCTACAGCGCGTTCGTGCAGGGGTTCATGCCGACCCTGGCCCGCCCCGACGTCGACGTCCTCGACGGCCTGACCACGGCGATCATCGTGGACCAGCAGCGGATGGGCACCGACCCCCGCTCCACCGTCGGCACCGCCACCGACGCCAACGCGATGCTGCGCATCCTGTTCAGCCGCCTCGGGCGACCCCACATCGGCTCGCCGCAGGCGTTCTCCTTCAACGTCGCCTCGATCAGCGGAGCGGGCGCGGTCACGCTGGAGAAGGGCGGCAAGACCGTGAAGGAGAGGCGCTCCTTCTCGATCACCGGCGGCATGTGCCCGCGCTGCGAGGGCCGGGGCGCGGTCAACGACTTCGACCTGACCGCCCTCTACGACGACTCCAAGTCGCTCAACGAGGGCGCGCTCACGGTCCCCGGCTACAGCATGGAGGGCTGGTACGGCCGCATCTACCGCGGCTGCGGCTTCCTGGACCCGGACAAGCCGATCCGCGACTACTCCGCGACCGAGCTCGACGACCTGCTCCACAAGGAGCCGACCCGGCTCAAGGTCGAGGGCACCAACCTGACCTACGTCGGGCTCATCCCGCAGATCCAGAAGTCCTACCTGTCCAAGGACGTCGAGGCGATGCAGCCGCACATCCGGGCGTTCGTGGAGCGGGTGGTCACGTTCACCACCTGCCCCGAGTGCGCGGGCACCCGGCTGTCCGCGGCGGCCCGGTCGTCGACGATCGCCGGGATCAGCATCGGCGACGCCTGCGCGATGCAGATCAGCGACCTCGCCGCCTGGGTGCGCGACCTCGACGAACCCTCGGTGACGCCGCTGCTCACGACGCTGCGCCACACCCTCGACTCGTTCGTCGAGATCGGGCTGGGCTACCTGTCGCTGGACCGCTCCTCGGGCACGCTGTCCGGCGGCGAGGCTCAGCGCACCAAGATGATCCGCCACCTCGGCTCGTCGCTCACCGACGTCACCTACGTGTTCGACGAGCCCACGATCGGCCTGCACCCGCACGACGTCGCGCGGATGAACGCGCTGCTGCTGGCGCTGCGCGACAAGGGCAACACGGTGCTCGTCGTGGAGCACAAGCCGGAGGCGATCGCCATCGCCGACCACGTCGTCGACCTCGGCCCCGGCGCCGGCACGGCGGG
>CBIHNM010000159.1:0-10262 GCA_966211265.1 uncultured Pseudonocardia sp. | reverse complement strand
CCGGCACGATCGCGACAGATCTGTCGTGTTCCGGCCGGTTGCGCTGATCTTCGGCCGCGGCGCGCGGTCTTGGTTAGGGTCGGGCCCGTGGCCGAGCACAAGCCGATCGACTGCTGGATGACCGACATGGACGGGGTCCTCGTCCGGGAGGGCCGTCTGGTCCCGGGCGCGGACACGCTGCTCGGGCGACTGCGGGACAAGGGCGTGCCGTTCCTGGTCCTGACCAACAACTCGATGCACACCCCGCGCGACCTGCGCTACCGGCTGCAGGCCACCGGTCTGGAGGTGCCCGAGGAGTCGATCTGGACCTCGGCGCTGGCCACCGCGGCGTTCCTGCACGAGCAGCGCCCGGGCGGCAGCGCCTACGTGATCGGTGAGGCGGGCCTGACCACGGCCCTGCACGACACGGGTTACGTGATCACCGACGCGCACCCGGACTACGTGGTCCTCGGCGAGACGCGGACCTACAGCTTCTCCTCGATCACCACGGCGATCCGGCTGATCGAGGGCGGCTCGCGGTTCGTCGCGACGAACCCGGACGCGACCGGCCCGTCCCCGGAGGGACTGCTGCCGGCCACCGGCTCGGTCGCCGCGATGATCTCCAAGGCGACCCGGACCGACCCCTACTTCATCGGCAAGCCGAACCCGCTGATGATGCGCGCGGCGCTCAACCGGCTCGGCGCGCACTCCGAGTCCACGGTGATGATCGGGGACCGGATGGACACCGACATCCTGGCCGGTCTCGAGGCCGGGATGCGCACGATCCTGGTGCTCTCCGGCATCACCCAGGCCGACGAGGTCGACCGCTTCCCGTTCCGGCCGACCCGGGTGGTGTCCTCGGTCGCCGACCTGGTCGACGACATCTGAGGCCCGGCCCGCTCACCCGCCGTTGCGGTCGCCGTCCGGGTCGTGCTCGCCGTCGGCCGCGGAGCGGTGCGGCCGCCAGCGCGACAGCGCGGCCAGCCCGGGCTCGGTCTGCGCGAGCCGGCGCAGCGTGACCGCGACCGTGGCCCGTGACTGCGGGGTCGGTGGGACGGTGACGGCGTCCGGGCCGTCGCCTCCGCGGACCGCGGCGACGACGTCGCGTTCCAGCTCGACCAGCTCGGGTGCGCCGAACTCGTCGAGCAGCTCGGCGAAGGCCGCGTCCGCCCCCGCGTCGAAGGCGTGCGGCCGCCCGAGCGGGCCGAACAGCGGGTGCGCCGGGTAGAGGTGCGCGACCGGCACCAGCCCGCCCGGGATCGGCGCCGTCGGCGGGTGCGTGCGGCCGCGGGCGAGCAGGTGGGGCAGCAGGTGGGTGTGCGGGCCGTCGGGGGAGCGCCCGTCCGGGGGCGGGATCGGGGCGAACACCTCGACCCGTCCGGCCGGTCCGCGGAAGACCCGGTGCGGGGAGTCCGCCACCAGCGCGCCCGCGGCCCCGCCGGAGAACACCGGACGTCCGGCCGCGGCGCGCAGCCGGGAGAGCAGGGACGGGTCCGAGGTGCGCACGCACGCCTCGACGGCCGGGGTGCCCAACCCGAGGTCGAACAGCACCCCGTCGCGGTCCTGCGGGCGCACCGCGTCGGTGTCCGGGCCGAGCTCGGTCAGCCCGGTCCGTGCGGGGCCGGCCTGCTCCGCCGGGACGCAGAACGCCACCGCGTGGTTCCAGGCCAGGTCCGGGCCGGCCGGGGTGCGGTAGGCCACCGCCGTGACGTCGGCCGGCGGGGTCAGCGCGATGGCGCCGCGGTCGGTGGCGCGGGCGCCGCCGGCGCCGGTGCAGGGCTCGCCGGGCTCCCGGACGAACTCCGCGATCGCGCCGAGCGTCCCCGCGCTCCAGCCCGCCCGCGGGTCGGTCAGGTGGTGGTGGACGAGCTGGACCGGCCGGGTGGTCACCGGGAGACGGTCGCAACCGGTCGGCGCGGGGGCAACCGCGGCGCACGACCGGGTTGCGAATCACATCGATGTAGTTACCCTCGAACGCATGTACGCATCGCGCGAGACCGCCTGGTGCTCGTGCTCCGGGTGCGGAACCGAGGCCGAGCTCCCGGCCGAGGAGACCTCCGGGGTCGACGTGCCGTGCCCGGACTGCACCACCCCGATGCACGAGATGTGGTCCTGGGTCACCGCTGCCTGAGCGCCGCGGCGGTCACGGCGTGACGGGCAGGACCGCCACGCTGATGTTGTCCCGCCCGCCCGCGGCCAGGGCGGCCCGGGTGAGCGTGTCGGCCGCCTCGATCGTCGAGGTGGCCGCGCGCACGACCGCGGCCAGGTCGGACGGCTCGGGGAGGTAGTTCCACAGGCCGTCGCTGCACAGCAGCAGGATGCCCGCGCCGTCCGGGCGCAGGGCGGTGATCTCGGGTTCCGGGTGGTCCTGCGGGCCCAGCCAGCGCGTGATCGCGTGGGCGCGCCGGTCGGCGGCCGCGGCGTCGGCGTCGAGCAGCCCGACGGCCACCATCTCCGCCGCCCACGAGTGGTCGCGGGTCAGCTGCCGGGGGGCACCGTGGTCGGGCAGCCAGTAGGCGCGGCTGTCGCCGACCCATCCGACGGTGATCTCGCCGTGGTCGACGTGCGCCGCGACGAGCGTGCAGGAGGGCCCCTCGACGCCTCCGCCGAGATCGGCCACCGCGGCCGCGGCCGCGGCCACGGCCGCGCGCATCCGCAGGCCCGGGGCGGCCGGCAGCTCGCCGGGCTCGCACAGCAGGACGTCCAGCGTCGCGTCGGCGGCGGCCCGGGCGGCCTCCTCCGGGTGGTGGGTGCTCGACACCCCGTCGCAGACGACCGCGGCCTCGGGCCGGTCACCGGCGGCCACCACCCGGCCGATCGCGATCGCGTCCTCGTTGCGCCGGTGCACCAGGCCGCGGTCGCTGATCCCGGCCAGCACACCCAGGTCCACCTCGACGCGGTCCACCGACTCGCCGAGGCGCGCCCCGCACCGGTCGCACCACTGGACCCCCGGCGCGCGGCCGGGCATCGGCGGCGCGTGCCGGCCCGCGCCGCCGCAGTCGCGGCAGGTGCGCGGGGCCTCGCGGCGGGCGGCGACGTCGGCCGTGCCGCCGCGCAGGATCCGCAGGTCGGTGCCGCAGAACGGGCAGAACCGGTCCTCTCCGGACACGGCCGCCGCACACCGGCGGCATGCGCCGGGACCGCCACCGTGCCGAGCGGATCCGGACAGCAGGCTGCCGGCGTCGTCACGCTGTCGATCGGTCATCCGACGCACCGCCTCCGATGTGTGCGCACCCGCGGGCGGCGCACGGGCGCATCCGGGGGAACGTGGCCGTCGAGAATAGCGACCACCCCACACCAGGCTCGCATCCGGATGTCCCGGTGGGGCCGTCCGGCGGATCCCCGGCTCGTCGGACGCGGTCGGACGGGCCCGCTACCGTGCCCGGGTCGCGGGTCGAGCCCGGCGCCGGGCAGGTGCCGCGGGCGAAGACCGGCGGCCCACCATCGCGCTGCCAGCCCTCGTGCGGACCCGTGCGCGGGTGTGGTGGTCATGACGGGGGTCGCGCACGACCGGTCCGCTCCTCACGCAGTGCCCCGCGGCGCACCTTCCCCGCGTCGTCGCGCAGCGGGTGGTGCACGAACTCGTAGGTGCGCGGCGTCTTGTGCGGGGCCAGGCACCCGGCCAGGTGCGCGCGCAGGGTGTCCTCGACGGCGGCCGGGTCGGCGTCCGGGGTGACGTGCACGATCGCGTGCACGACCTGCCCGTAGTCGGGGTCGGGCAGCCCGACGACCGCGCTGCCCAGGGCGTCCGGGTGCCCGTCGAGCGCGGCCTCGACCTCGGCGGGATAGACGTTCGCGCCGCCGACCAGGATCATGTCCGCGCGCCGGTCGGCGAGGTAGAGGTAGCCCTCCTCGTCGAAGTGGCCCATGTCGCCGAGCGACTCCCAGCCCTCGTGCTCGCGGGCGGTGGCGCCCAGGTAGCGGTAGGTGGGGCGGCCGTCGGCCGGACGCATCCAGATCTCGCCCGTCTCCCCGGCCGCCAGCTCGTGACGGTCCTCGGGATCGAGGATGCGCATCGCCCCGCGGGTGACCCGACCGACCGAGCCGGGGTGCGCCAGCCACTCGACGCCGTCGATCACCGTGCCGGCCTGCGACTCGGTGCCCGAGTACAGCTCGACCACCGTTTCGGGGCCCACCCAGGACAGCCACGCCCGCTTGACCTCCGGCGGGCAGGGCGCGCCGACGTGCAGCACCGTGCGCAGCGACGACATGTCCGCCGCCGCGCGCGTGTCCCCGGGCAGCCGCAGGATCCGGCGCATCATCGTGGGCACCACGTAGAGCCAGGTGACCCCGTGCCGGGCGACCAGCTCGAGCGTGCGCCCGGCGTCGAAGCGCTGCATGAGCACCACGTGGTGGCCCTGCAGCAGCGCCATCAACGAGAACATGTACGGCGCGTTGTGGTGCAGCGGCGCGGTGCACAGGAGCACGCCGTCGCGGTCGAGGCGCAGGCCCTCGACCCGGGCGAGCGTCTCCTCGACGCAGGCCCGCTGACCGGCCACGATCACCTTCGGGAGGCCGGTGCTGCCGCCCGAGGTCGGCGCCTTCCAGGACGGTCCGACGACCTCGGGCAGTGGCTGCGCGGACTCGCCCGAGGCGTCGTGGTCCCCGGGCAGCCAGGCGCGCCCGGCCGTCTGCAGGCCCACGACCAGCGCCGGGTCGGCCACCTCCAGGACGGCGTCGAGCTCGCCCGGCGGGAGCCGGTGCGAGACCGGCTGCGGTACCGCGCCGAGCTTCCACACCGCCACCGAGCACTCGAGGTGCCGCACCCGGTTCGGCAGCGCGATCGACACCAGGTCCCCGTGCCCGACGCCGCGGGCGGCGAACGCCCGGGCCAGCCGGTTCGTGCGCACGTCGAGCTCGGCGCGGGTGAGCGCGGTGTCGCCGTCGGACACGGCGGGCGCCTCCGGCGCGGCCCGCGCCAGCTCCCGCAGACGGGTCGCCAGCGGGGTGCCCCCGCTCATGCCGCCCCCGCCGCGCGCGCCGGTGCGGGTGCCGCGCGGGACGGGCCGGTCGCGGTGTCGCGCGGTCGTGCGGGGGACGCCTCGGGCAGCATGTGGTCAGGATCGCGCAGGATGTCGTGCGCGGCCGGGCCGGGCCTCGGGCGCCGAGTCCGGCGCGCCGACCTGCCCCACCTCCCCGCCGGCCCACCACGTCCCTGTATCCTGCTCGTCGAGCCACCCCGTCGTGAGGTGCGCGCCCGAATTCCCGCGACACGTCGAGAACGCGACACGCCGATCCGGTCGTGCCGGAATGTCGCTCTACCGGGTGATCGTGTCGAGGCCGTCCCCGGGGCCTGTCGGTCACGCTCGGCCACGTCCGTCCGCAGCCGGTCAACCCTCCGTGCCGGGCGTCCTGCGGAAGCTTGGGATCCGGTGGTTCAAACATCGAAATCTCGCGCTGCGCAACGGGATCGCACGATCGAGCGAGACCCGTCGCCTCGACCGTGATCGTCTGCCTACGTTCCGTGTGCTGTGACGCACTGGTCGTCCCGGCTCGGTACCACTGCTCACCATCGGGGAGATGACATGGTCAAGAAGCTCGCGGTCGCCCTGGCCGCCACCGCAGCGACACTGGTCGCACTCAGCCCACTGGCCACCGCGGCTCCGGCCACCGGCCGCGACGACGGCCCGGTGATCGGCGACGAGGACAGCCCGAACGGCGACAAGTTCGGGCTGGTCAACGTCGACGACGTCAACGCGCTCAACGGCGTCAACGTCTGCCCGGACGTCACGGCGACCCTCGGCAACGTCCTGGGCGTCCTCGGCAGTGGGAACGCCCAGACCAAGGGCGACCGCGACATCAGCTGCGAGGCACTGTCGGGCAACTAGACCGACACCGGCCCGCGCCGCATCCCGGTATCCGGGGTGCGGCGCGCGGCGTCTCAGCGGTGGAACACGTACTCGGCCGTGTCGACCTCCGCGGTGGCCGCCAGGTACTCGCGCATGTAGCCCGGCCAGTTCGTGACGATCCGGCCGCTCTCGTCGCGGTACCAGGAGTCGCACCGGGTCCAGGCGGTACCGGCGAAGCGGTCCTGCAGCCCGCGGTCGGAGGAGGCCTCGACGTCGGAGCGGACCTCGATCCCGGCCGCCTCGCGTCGTTCCATCTCCTGCACCGCCATCCGCACGTACCGTGACTGTGCCTCCAGGTAGAGGATGATCGATCCGCCGGAGGTGTTGGTGTTCGGGCCGTAGAGCACGAACAGCGACGGGAAGCCCGGCACGCACATGCCCAGGTGCGCGTGCGGCCCGTCGGACCACTCCTGGGTCAGCGCCCGCCCGCCCGGTCCGGAGATCTCCATCGGGAACATGAAGTCGGTCGCCGCGAACCCGGTGCCCCAGATGATCGTGTCGACCTCGTGCGTGCGGCCGTCGGCCGTCCGGACGCCCTCGGGGACGATCTCGACGATCTTCTCGGTCGTCAGGTCGACGTTGTCGCGCTGCAGCGCGGGCAGGTACCAGGAGCTGAACAGGATCCGCTTGCAGCCGAACGTGTAGTCCGGCCACGCCTTGCGCCGGACCTCCGGGTCGCGCAGCTGCAGGCGCATGAACGTCGTCGACAGCAGCCGTCCGACCCGCCCGAGCGTCCCGGGATGACGGATCATCAGCGTCAGCGACTCGCAGTACTCGGTGATGAACCGCCGCCGCCACCGCTGCAGGCCGGGCACGTGCCGGATCGCGGCCTTCCACCAGCGCGGGAACGGACGGTTGCGCCGGGGCAGGAACCAGTTGCCGCTGCGCTGGAACAGCGCCAGGTGCTCCACCTGCGGCGCGATCTCCGGGACGAACTGGACCGCGCTCGCCCCGGTCCCGATGACGGCGACGCGGCGACCGGCCAGGTCGTACCCGTGGTCCCAGCGCGCGGAGTGGAACTCGTGCCCGGCGAAGCTCTCCCGTCCGGGGATCGAGGGCACCGAGGGCCGGTTGAGCTGCCCGGTCGCGATCACCACGACGTCGGCGTCGAAGGTCCGTCCGTCGTCGGCGGTCAGCGTCCAGCGACCGCTCGGGGACCCGCGGTCGCAGGAGACGATCCGGGTGTCGGGCACGACCAGGTCCGCGACGCCGAACTCGCGGGCGACCCCGCGCAGGTACTCCAGGATCTCCTCCTGCGGTGAGCACAGCCGGCTCCAGTCACGGCGCTGGGCGAAGGAGAACGAGTACAGGTGGCTCGGCACGTCGCAGGCCGCGCCGGGGTAGGTGTTGTGCAGCCACGTGCCGCCGATCCCGGGAGCGGCGTCGACGATCGTCACGTCGGTGACGCCGTGGTTGCGCAGCTCGATCGCGGCCGCGATCCCGCCGAACCCGGCGCCGACGATCACGACGCTGCTCGATGTTGCGGTCATGGGACCTCCCTGTCGCCGGGGAGACCGTAGCGATCACGCTCCGGGCCCCGCGTGCCCGCCCGGGCCCCCGGGGGCCAGCCCCGTCCGTGACGTCCGGGCCGGGCCGATGAGATCGGCCCGCGGGCCCGGTCTGCACCGTGGAAGCCCGTCGAAGGAGGCACCCATGAGCGAGCAGCCCGCCGCGGCGATCCGCGGCATCCACACGATCGGCGTCCCGGTGACCGACCAGGACCGGGCGCTGAGGTTCTACACCGGCACGCTCGGGTTCGAGACGCGCACGGACATGCCGGTCGACGAGCTGGGATCGCGCTGGATCGAGGTCGCCCCGCCGGGCTCCCCGGTGAGCGTCGCGCTGGTCCGGGCCGGCGACGGGGTCCCGGCCGGAGGGGAGAGCGGCATCCGGTTCACCACCGCCGACGCGGCCGCCCTGCACCGCGATCTCACCGCCGCCGGCGTCGACGTCGGGGAGCTCCTGAACTGGCCCGGCGTGCCCCCGATGTTCGCCTTCCGCGACCCCGACGGCAACGGCCTGGAGATCGTCCAGGACTCCTGACCCACCGACCGTCCCTGCCACCCGAAGGAGCGCCACCATGACCACGACCGCCCCCACCGCCCTCGACGCCGAGTTCACCGCCGTCCTGTTGCAGAGCCCGAACAAAGGCGGCTGGACCTACGTCCAGATGCCCGGCTCGGCGGCCTACTTCGGCACCCGCGGCCTGGTGAAGGTCCGCGGGACCGTCGACGGCCACCCGTTCCGCAGCTCGTTCATGGCCCTCGGCGACGGCACGCACAAGCTGCCGATCCGTGCGGACCTGCGCCGCGCCCTGGGCAAGAGCGCGGGCGACGAGGTCGTGGTCCGGCTGCAGGAGCGGCTCGGCTGAGCGGGGCCCGTACAGGTGGCGCCGCACGTGCCGCCCGGACGGGCCCCTCAGCCCGCCGCGGCGAGGCGCCGGTCCAGCTCCGCCTCGTCGGGGACGAACCAGATCTCGCGTCCCCGCCCGGTCTCGTGGATCCAGTCGGCGAGCGGCCCGCCCGCGTCGGCGTAGGCGGAGACGTCCCCGAGGACCACCAGCCGCACCCGGTAGTTCACGAACTTCTGCACCACCGCACCGGCCACCCCGGTACGCAGCGCGAAGAAGGCCGGCGCGAGTCGCTCGATCGGCACGACCAGCACGTCCGCCCCCGCGCCGAAGGCGTCACCGAGCAGGTCGAGGGCGTCCTGCTCACCGGCGACGGGCGGCCCGTCGGCGGGGACGGTGAGGACGTGCGGCGCGGTCCTGGCGCCATCCCAGCAGGTCCGGTGGGTCGCCGGCACCCGATTTCGCGCCGCTCCGTACGCGGGCGGCGACGTCGCGACGACGATCTTTGCCCTCTCCGACCTCGACGCCACGCGCTGGTCGCGATCGAGCGGGGGCGGGATGACAGCGACGACTGCTACATCAATTGCTACATGTGGATCTTGGGCCGACCTGGCCCTGACCCATAACCGCAGGTCAGTTGTGGTCGGGGTGGCGGGATTTGAACCCACGGCCCCTCGCTCCCAAAGCGAGTGCGCTACCAAGCTGCGCCACACCCCGTCGGGCCGAGTCTAGACCGGCGGGCCCGCGGATCCCGAAGACCTCCCGGGCCCGGCGCGCGGTGGTCGACGACCCGATCAGAGCGAGGTCAGGATGTCGAAGCTCGTCCCGTCGGCGACGGCCAGGTAGATGCGCTGCTCGGTCCCCGCACCGTGGACCGCCACCGAGCCGCGCGGGCCGCGGTACCGGATCCGACCGGCGGCCGTCGAGAGCCGGACGGCGTCGGTCGAGCCCACCCGGTTCACCAGCTCCGCCAGGACACCGACGCCCTCGTAGCAGGATTCGCCGGGTGCGTTGAGGACCGGCGCGCCGGGTCCGAACCGGCGTGTGTAGCGGGCGCCGAAACCGAGCCCGTCGGTCGTCGGCACGGCTTCGAAGTAGCCGCCCGCGGTGAACAGGTCGCGCGAGGCCGCGGGCCCGACGGCGCGCAGCATCGTCTCCTCCATCAGCGGTGAGAAGCGGGCGAACCGCTCCTCCAGCCCGCGCCGGGCGAACTGCCGGTGGAAGGCGACGGCGTCGGACCCGACGAGCAGCACGAGCACGCCGTCGGCACACCCGGCGGCGAGCCGGTCCAGGACGGTGCCGTAGTCGGACGTGCCCAGGGGCACGAACTGCGCCCGGTCGAGCTGCGGGCCGTTGCGGTCGCGCAGTGCCGAGCGGGCCACCTGGGTGGAGCGGCGGGGCCAGACGTAGTCGTTGCCGACGACGGCCCATCGGCGGACACCGATCTCGCCGGCCATCCACCGCAGGCCCGGGTTGAGCTGGATCTCGGGGGTCTCGCCGATCGTGACGACCCCCGGCGTGGACTCGCCGCCCTCGTAGAGTGCCGTGAAGACGTAGGGCACCGTCCCGTGCAGCGCGGCCGCGACCCGCCGGCGGACCGTGGAGAGGTGCCAGCCGACGACGGCGTCGATCGCGCCGCAGCGGGCCTCCCGGGCCACCGCGGCGGCGACCCGGTCGGGTGTGCCCGCGCCGTCGAGGATCCGTAGGCGGACCGGCCGGTCGAGGACCCCGCCGGTCGCGTTCAGCTCCTCGACCGCCAGGCGGGCACAGAGCACGCACGAGGGGCCGTACATGGCCTCCGATCCCGAGAGCGGGACGACGAGGCCGACCGTGAACGCCTGATCCGGTGTAGACGGCATGGGAGCTACTCCAGCGGAGGGGGTGCCGGAGGTAACGCCGCCGCGCGGCGGGTTCTTCCCGACCCGCCGGCCGAACCGCCCGGCGCGCGGGCCGCAGCGGCCGGGGGGCGAGCGGTCGCGTTCCCGCCGTGCGATAAACTGAGACGGTCCGGTCGGGACCCGACCGGATATGCGGGCGTAGCTCAATGGTAGAGCCCTAGTCTTCCAAACTAGCTACGCGGGTTC
>CBIHNM010000158.1:0-10264 GCA_966211265.1 uncultured Pseudonocardia sp. | reverse complement strand
CGATGCCGATGCCGATGCGGCGTGCGTATCGGCTGCCGGTTCGGGTATCCGCGGGTCTGGCCGGCGAGTCGGCCGGCTCGTGGTGGGAGGCGCTCATGTCCACAGACCCCCGGTTCCAGATCGCGGTGGAGGCCCCGGACGAGGCGGTCCGGCTGATCCGGATCGCCGGAGACCTGGACCGCTCGGCGGCGGCGAGGCTGCTGCGGTTGGTCGACGCCCAGCTGGACCTCGTGGCGGCGCGTCACCGCTCGGTGAGCCACGTGCTGGTGGACCTGGAATGCGTGCGCAGCTTCGAGCCCGGCGGGTTGGACGCCGTCCGCGAGGCCCGGCGCACCAGCGCCGCGCGGGGGGTGCGACTGCACCTCGTGGGCTGCGCGGGCCGGTCCCCGCTGCTGCCGCTGCGGGTCTGCCAGGTCCTGGCCGAGTTCAGCACGTTCCCGACCGTGGAGATCGCTCTCGCCGAGCTGTCCCGGACCTGCGCCACCGCCCCGCCGGAGACCGCCGCGCTCGTCCGGGCCGGTGCCGTGCCCGCGGGCGCGGCCGAGGGTCAGGGCAACACGTCGTCGATGATGACCGTGACCTGCACGGGTTCGAGGTCGGTGAGCTCGCGGACGCGGGCGATGACGGTCTCGCGTACCCGCTCGCCGAGCGCGCGCAGGTCGATGCCGTAGTCCGCGGCCAGGGTGATCTGGATGGCCGTGCTGGAGCCGGCGACGCCGGCGTCGACGGTCGTCCCCGCCGGTTCGGGCGGGGCCCCGCCCGCCGCGTCGGCTCCCCGGCCCGCGGCCCGCGCCCGGGTGGGATCGAGATGCGTGCCGAGCGCGACCCGGACCCCGGGGACGCGCTGGGCGCTCTGGCGGGCCGCGACGACGACGACGCGGGCGGCGATGCGGGTGACGCCACGCCCGGTGTCGGAGGCGATCGTGGCGTAGTCGGGCCGCTCGATCGCGCCGCGGATCCGGGCCAGGGCGTCGTCGACGAATCCCTCCGGGGCGGTGACGGTCTCCGCGGCCAGGGCGCGCAGCGGGGACCAGAGCCGGTCGTACTCGGCGAGGGCCGCCTGGCAGTGGGTGCACCCCAGCTGGTGGGCGTCGCGCTCGCCGGCGCGGCCCTCGGCGACCTGTTCCAGGAGCGCGTCGACCGGACGACCGCACGTGAGGTACGCGCTCTCGGCCGGGCGTCCGCCGTACGGGTCGCCCTCGTCGCGGCCGCTGGCTGGTGTGCGGCTCATGACCACTCCCGCAGGGTGTCGGCTAGCTGGCGTCGGGCCCGGACCAGCCGGCCCCGGACGGTGGGTTCGGGGACCGCGAGGATCGTGGCCACCTCCTGGTAGGTCAGCTGTTCGATCTCGTGCAGGACGATCGGCGCGCGCAGGTCCGCGGGCAGTGCGGTGATCGCGGCCATGGTGGCGCGGGCGCGGGCGCGGGCCACGGCCTGGTCGTCGGCGCCCGGCTGGGTGGGCCCGTCGGTGTCGAGCAGGGGCGCGGTCCCGGCGCGCCGGCGCTGGATGTGGTTGAGGCAGCGGTTGACCACGATGCGGTAGAGCCAGGTGGTGAACGAGCTGTCGCCGACGAAGCTCGCCAGCGCGGTCCAGACCTGGAGCACGACGTCCTGGGCGATGTCCTCGGCGTCGGCGCGGTTGCCCAGCATGCGCAGCGCGATCCGGTAGATCCGGTCGCGGTGCCGGCGGACGAGGACCTCGTAGGCGTCGACCATCCCCTCCCTGGCCTTGCCGACGAGCCAGTCGTCGGCGGCCGCGTCGAGATCGTCGCGACCGGTCGGCGCGTGGGTGCTCATCGCGCCGCGGCCGCGGGGGGAGGGGCGAAGCGGGCGGGCCCGAGGCCGTCGCCGGAGGCCGGGTGGCCCGGTGCTGCGGGCCGGGCGCGGGGAACCGGTGTCACGGGAGATCGCTCAGCGGCCGGGCCGGCCCGGCCGCGGGGACCCGGCCGGCGCCTCGTCGTCGAGGCCGTAGTCCTCGACGTGGACGTCGACCGCACGGTCTCCGGTCAGCGGCGCGAGCCGGGTGCGGATGCGTGCGGCCACGGTGGCGATCGGTGTCGGGTACCGGACGACGACGTGCACCTCGACCCGCCCCGGGCCGCCGTGGGCCCGAGCGTCGTCCGGCTCGAACCGGACGCCGCGGACCCGCCGGCCGGGCAGGTACGTGGCGACCTCGCCGAACGTGCCGCCGTGCAACCCGGCCACACCGGGTACGGCCAGCACCGCCGCGGCGACCAGTTCGGCCTCGGAGCGTGCGCCGTGGCGCCCGGGCATCGGCCCGGCGCCCGGTTCGAGGACCGGTTCCCGACCCGGCCGGGGTTCGTCCGTGCGGTCCACGCGCCCCGCCGCCCGCGGATCGTCGCCGTCGGCGCGGGGCAGGTGGGGGTCCTCGACGTTGCCGGCCTCGGGGGCCGCACTGCTCGACATGATCGTGTTCCTCCGTCGACGACACGGGGGTTCGGGACCGTCGTGCCCGCCGGTGCTCGACCCCAACCCGTGGACCATCGCTCGTTCGCACCGATACCCCGTCGGACACGGCCGGCGGCCGGCCCTCACGCCCCGATCGTGTGATCCGGGACGCAGCCCGCGACCCGTGCCGTTTTGTATCGGGTTACGATGCACCCACCGGCCGGGCGGGCACGCCCGCGCGCGGCACCCCTCCGACGACACCGCAGTGGAGACCACGATGAGCGGGCCCGAGCACAGTGGCGGGACGACGCCGGAACGCAGGTACCCCGGCGAGAGCGTCGGCGGTGAGCCGGTGTGTCTCATGCATCGGTTGTGCGCGGAGTGCGGGCGGCTGACCGACGAGGATCCGCCCACCCGGTGCCCGCATTGCGGCGCCGTCGTCGAGGAGCGGTAGACGCCGGCTCCGTCGCGGCCCCGGCGGTCACCGACCGCGCCCACCGTCGATCCCGAGCGCCGACGCGGTGTCGTCGGTCAGCGGCCGTCCGGGGTCGGGGTGGTGTGCCTGCGCCATGACCAGGGCGGCCACCTGGCGCTCGTCCGGTTCACGGAGGCGCCGGACCCGGGCCGACCCGGCAGGTCCCACGAACGCTCCGGCGATCCGCGGCTCGGTGCCGATCCGGCACGACCCGGCGTGGACGGTCCAGGTCGGGGAGCCGGGTCGTCGGGCCCGTAGCAGCGGGTCGGCCCCGTGCTTCGGGACGAGTTCGCAGTCGAGTCCGGTTCGCCGGAGGATCTCCACGACGAGTTCGATGTCGACCGCTGCGGGCGTGCCGGAGATGGCGGGTTCCTTCGTGTCGTGGGCGCGGGGCCGGGTCGGAGGTCGGTCTGACGGGCCTGCCGTCCCCGGTCAGGCCGGTGATCCGTCGGTGCGCCGTGCCACGGCGCGGTACGGGGTGGCACGCTCGAGCGTCACCTGCTGGACCCGACCGTCGGGTAGCCGGTACTCGCACGTCGTGCCCTCCCGTGCCCCGGTGAGCGCGCGGCCGAGCGGGGAGTCGGGCGAGCAGATCTCCACATCCGGCTGGGCGCCTGCTTCCCGGTGTGCCAGGAGGAACGTCTCGGGCTCCTGGTCCTGCGGGTAGCGGACGGTCAGCACCATGCCGGGCTCGGCGACGCCGTCGTCGGGGGGAGCGTCGCCCACCACCGGGTTCCGCAGAAGCTCCTGCAGCGTGCGGATGCGGTGGTCACGCTCGCGCCGGTCGGCGAGAACCTGCTGGTCGGTGTGCTGGTCCGAGCTGTCGCGAAGGCTCACCGCGTGCGGGTCGTGCATCGCCGAGGCTCCGGCACGCCGGCGAAGGAGCGCTGCGAGCTCGTTCTGCAGGCGGTCGTAGGTGACCGGGGCCAGCCATACCGGGGAATCCATCTTCGGCTCCTGACGAGTGACGCCACGCTGCCTGAGGTCAGGCGTGCCGGACCGTGGGGAGGTGGCCGGCGAGCGGGCACGACGAGGCGGGTCGCCGATCGAGCCGCGACCCGTGTCCACCGTGCCTCCGGCCGCCTGGCCCCGGCCAGGTCGTGGGCGCGCAACCTTGGCGGGCCGGATCTTCCGGTGCCCGGCAACGTGGACGGGCCGCTCGGCCGGACGGCGGAGCACGAGCGGACGGGGTGGTGAGGCAACGGTGCCCCGCGGCCGGGGCCGGTGCGGATCGCGTCCGACGGACTTGCCGAGGCTCGGCAACCAGCTCGGGTCGTCGTTGCGGACGCCCGCCCCTGACGCGCCGTCCCGGGTGGGCGGAGTGTGGGTGGCGCCAGGACACGCCCTCCCTGGATCGAGCATGCGGGGCGCCACCTCTCGCGCCCCGCATGCTCGAGTGCGCCGCCCGGGAGCTCCTCCGACACGCCCGCCCGACGTCGTCCGGTCCACCCCCCCCCCCCACGCGCCGGCCCCGTCCTGCAGTGTGGTCACGACATCGCGGGCTTGCCCGTGTCCGAGACCCCACCGGTGGAGAGGCGGCGGCCGTGCCCCGACGACCCGAACCCCGCCCGTCCGCACGGGCCGGTCACGACGCCGCGGAGGACGCGTGGCTGGCCGAGGTCGCCCACGCGGCCGGCCGCGAGGCCGGGGTCTCGGTCGAGCTGCTCGGCGACTACCTGACGCTGCTGGCCGACGCGGCGACCACCGGACGCAAGCCGCACGCCTCCGAGCTCGACGCGGTGGGGCTGCTGGGACGTCGCGCCGCCGAGCTCGGGGTGTCCGCGGGCAGTGCCGTGCAGCTCTACCTGTGCGCGGCACGGCTGCTGTGGGGCGAGCTGCCGATGATGATCCGGTCGAGGGACAGCGCCGCCGTGCGGGGCGCGGCCGACGCGGTGCTCTACGTCGTCGACGCCGCGGTGGCGAGCCTGGCCGAGGGCTACACCGAGGCGCGACGGCAGATGGTGCGGTGGGAGGAGACCCAGCGCCACGAGTTCATCGAGGACCTGTTGCGCGGCGACGCCGACGTCGGGCGCCTGGTCGAACGCGCCGAGCCGTTCGGACTGGACATGGCCCGCCCGCACCAGGTGGCACTGGCCGCGCCCACCGGGGCACTCGACGGCTCGGAGATGGTCGTCAGCGACCTGGAACGGGCGATCGTGCACCGGGTCGGGGACCGGGACGTACTGGTGGCCACGAAGGACGGCTGGATCGTCGTCGTCGCTCCCGCGGACACGGCCGAATCGTCTCCGCCCGGGCCGCACCCGTCCGCCAGGCTCGGTGACTTCATGCACGCCGAACTCGACCGGTCGCCGCGCGGGCGGCCCTGGCGGGTCACCGTCGGCAGGCCCTACCCCGGTTCCTACGGGATACCCCGCTCCTACGAGGAGGCCCGCGAGGGCATGGCCATGGCCGTCCGGCTGCACCTGGACACCCCGGTGATCCACGCCGAGCAGCTGCTCATCTACCGGGTGCTGCTGCGCGACCAGCCCGCCATCACCGATCTCGTGCAGTCGGTGCTGGGGCACCTCTGCGAGGCCCGCGGTGGAGCGGAACCGCTGCTGACCACGCTCGACGCCTACTTCGCCACCGGCGCGGTGACCACCGAGACGGCCCGCCGGCTGCACCTGTCCGTCCGCGCGGTCACCTACCGCCTCGACCGGATCAGGACCCTCACCGGGTACGACCCCGCCGACCCCACCCAGCGGTTCACCATCCAGGCCGCGGTGCTCGGGGCCCGGCTGCTCGGATGGCCCGCCAACGCGCCGAACCTCGCACACTGACCGCACGTGAAACGCCGGGGCCTGCCGGGCCGAGTCCCGGGAACCGCGGTGAGCGGACGGTCGTTCCCGCGGTGTGTCCGGTCGGTGGGTCCGGACACCGGACCCGTGAAGGAGCCAGGACGATGCGCAGCACTCTGTTCGCACCGCAGAACCAGGAGCAGGAGACCGCCCAGCCGGGCCTGCGGCTGCAGAACTCGAAGATGCTCAAGATCGAGCTCGACGGCGAGGCCATGGCCCGTCAGGGGTCGATGGTGGCCTACCAGGGCGACGTCCGCTTCGAGGCGAAGGGCGCCGGGGGCATCGGCCGGTTCCTCAAGCAGAAGCTGACCGGCGAGGGCGTGCCGTTGATGAGGGTCGTGGGTCGCGGGGACGTGTTCCTCGCCGACGCAGCCTCCGACGTCCACGTGATCGACCTCGAGGGTCCCGACGACACCCTGACGATCAACGGGAAGAACGTGCTGGCGTTCGAGCCGACGCTGTCCTACGACGTCCGGATGACCTCCGGCGCGGGCTCGGTGGGCGGGGCCGGCCTGTTCAACTGCATCTTCCGCGGACGGGGGCGGCTCGCGATCACCGCGAAGGGCGCGCCGGTGGTCCTCGACGTCGACGCGCCGACCTACGCCGACCCGCAGGCCGCGATCGCCTGGTCGGCCGGTCTGCAGGTGGGGCTGCACCGCGCCGAGCAGCTCGGGCTCAGGACGCTGCTCGGACGCAGCACCGGGGAGCGCTACACGATGGCGTTCTCGGGCACCGGGTTCGTCGTCGTGCAGGCCTCCGAGGAGGTCCCGCTGGACGCGATCGGCGGCAGTGGCAGCGGCGAGGAGAGCGGGGTCGGCGGCCTGCTGGGAGGCTTGCTCAAGTAGCGCTCCCGGCGCGGCCCGGGTCGAGCCCGTACCGGGAACCACCGCGCGCCGCGACGCTCAGCCCGCGCCGCGCCGCCGCTCCATCAGGCGCAGGATCATCGGTGTGAAGATCAGCTGCATGGCGAGGTCCATCTTCCCGCCGGGGCAGACGATCGTGTTGGGCCGCGACATGAACGAGTCGTGCAGCATCGAGAGCAGGTAGGGGAAGTCGATCCCCGCCGGCCGGGCGAACCGGATCACCAGCATGGACTCGTCGGCGGTCGGGATGGTGCGCGCGATGAACGGGTTCGAGGTGTCCACCACCGGAACCCGCTGGAAGTTCACGTGCGTGCGGGAGAACTGCGGCGCGACGTAGTGCACGTAGTCCGGCATCCGGCGCAGGATCGTCTCCATCACCGCCTCGGTCGAGTACCCGCGCGCCGACTTGTCCCGCAACACCTTCTGGATCCACTCCAGGTTGATCACCGGGACCACGCCGATCAGCAGGTCGGCGTGGTGCGCCACGTCCACCTCGTCGGTGCGGACCGCCCCGTGCAGGCCCTCGTAGAACAGCAGTTCCCGCCCGGCGGGCACGGCCTCCCACGGGGTGAACGTGCCCGGCTCCTGCCCGTAGGGCTCGGCCTCGGTGTCGTCGTGCAGGTACCGGCGGACCTTGCCGGTGCCGGAGCGCCCGAACTCGCCGAACAGCTGCTCGAGCTCGGTGAACAGGTTCGCCTCCGGCCCGAAGTGGCTGAACGTGTGGTCGCCGCCGGCGTGGGCGTCGGCCATCCGTCGCTTCATCTCGGCCCGGTCGTAGCGGTGGAAGCTGTCGCCCTCGACGTAGGCGGCCTCGATGCCCTCCCGCCGGAAGATCTGCTCGAACGTGCGGGTGACCGAGGTCGTCCCGGCGCCGGAGGCACCGGTGACCGCGATGATCGGGTGACGTGTGGACACGGGGGTCTCCGTTCTCAGCTGGTGGCCCGGAACAGGCCCCGCGCCCCGAACAGCGCGTGGGCGTCGGTACCGGTGTGCTCGTCGGCGTGCAGGGACTCCACCCGCTCGACCTCCTCGCTCGCGCCGAACACGAACGGGACCCGCTGGTGCAGCTCGTCCGGGACGACGTCGAGCAGCCGCCGGTGTCCGGTGCTCGCCCGGCCCCCGGCCTGCTCGACCAGGAACGCGACCGGCGCGGCCTCGTAGAGCAGCCGCAGGCGTCCGGCCCGGGCCGGGTTCCTCGAGTCGCGCGGGTAGAGGAAGACCCCGCCGCGGGTCAGGATCCGGTGCAGCTCGGCCACCAGCGAGGCGACCCAGCGCATGTTGTAGTCCTTCCCGCGCGGCCCGACCGCCCCGGCGAGGCACTCGTCGACGTAGCGGCGCACCGCGGGCGACCAGAACCGGCGGTTCGAGGCGTTGATCGCGAACTCCTCCGCCGAGGCGGGGATCATCAGGTGGGGGTGGGTCAGGAAGAACTCGCCGAGGCCGGGGTCGAGGGTGAACCCGTGCACGCCGGTGCCCACGCTCAGCACGAGCACCGTGGCCGGCCCGTAGATCGCGTAGCCGGCGCAGACCTGCTCCGAGCCCGGCCGCAGGAAGTCCTCCCGCGTCGCGTCGAGGCCCGGCGCGCGCGCCCGCAGGATCGAGAAGATGCTGCCCACCGAGACGTTGACGTCGATGTTCGACGAGCCGTCGAGCGGGTCGAACGCGAGCAGGTACTCGCCCCGGGGGCGGCCGGCGGGCATCCGGTGCGGCCCGTCGAGTTCCTCCGACACCATTCCGGCCAGCCGTCCGGACCGCTCGTTGACCTGCAGGAACAGGTCGTTGGCGATCAGGTCGAGCCGTTGCTGGGTCTCCCCGTGGCTGTTGGTGCTCGACTCGGCGCCGAGCACCCCGGCCAGCGCGCCGCGGGCCACCTGCGTCGAGATCGCGGTGCACGTGAGCGCGACGTCGAGCACGAGCGAGTTCAGCTCACCCGTCGAGCCCGGGTGCTGCCGGCTCTGCTCGATCAGGAACCCGGCCAGTGTCGTCCGCTCGTCCACCACGCTGCTCGACGCTACGGTCCGCGCCCGCCCGCACCATCCCTCCTGTGGTGGAGGCCGAGGGGGAGCCACGTCCGGCAGCGGTGCCCGGCGTGCACCTCATACCGTGGTCGTAGGGCGGAGATCCGACCGTGCTCCGACGCGGCGGGACGGTCCCGGCGGCATCGTCGTGGCCATGAGATCGAACGACGTCATCGGGCCCGGTGGTGGCCCGGTCTCCCCGCCACCGCTCGCTCCGCACCAGCGCGCCCGGGGGGTATCGGTCGTGGCGGCCGCTGCCGGGGGATCATGCCCGGCTGTGGAGGTCCCCGTCGGCGCCGGAGGACGGCGATGAGCACCCCGGCCCGGACCCGGCGTCCGTCTCCGGTGGAACGCTTCGTCGAGGCCTGCCGCCGACACCCGACGGCCGTCGACGGGGTCCTCGCGGTCGTGGTCGCGCTGATCGGTGTCGCGCTGGCCCGCAGCGCCTACAGCCCCCGTGCCCAGTGGGACGCCAGCACCGCCGTCGCGGTCCTGGCGGCCGCCCCGATCGTGCTGCGGCGCCGCCTCCCGATCCCGGCCGCGGTGGCCACGGCGGTCGTGGCGCTGGTCGCCATGGCGACCGTGGGGATCCGGGGGCTGGAACTGCCGGCCCTGGTCATGGGCTACTCGGCGGTGGCCTACGGACCGCGCTGGGCCGGTCCGCTCACCCTCGGCGTGATGCTCGTCGGCAGCGTCGTCCCGGTGATCAGGGCCGGCAGCACGGGCCGGTTCGGCGCGTTGGTGTTCCTCGTCGTCGTCGCCGCGCTGGTCGGGATCTGCACCTGGCTGGCCGGGTCGCTGCGCCGGGCCAACCGGCGGGTCGTCGAGCAGCTCGGCGAGAAGGCGCGCCTGCTCGAGGAGGGCAGGCGTCAGGAGGTACGCCTGGAGCTGCTCGCCGAGCGTTCCCGGATCTCGCGCGAGGTCCACGACGTCGTCGCGCACTCGCTGTCCGGGATCATCGCCCAGGCCGACGGCGGCCAGTACGCGGCCACCCGCGACCCGCAGCGTGCGGTGGAGGTCCTCGCCGGTATCGCCACCACCGGCCGCGAGGCCCTCGGCGACGTGCGCGGGCTGTTGTCCATGCTGCGCGACACCGCACCGGTCGACGAGACCGACGCCGCCGCCCGACCGCAACCCGGTACCGACGACGTCCCGGCCCTGGTGGAGCAGGTGCGCGCCGGCGGGCTCCCGGTCGGGCTGGAGGTCACCGGCGCCGCGCGCCCGCTGCACTCCGGGGCCGGGCTGACCGCCTACCGCGTCGTGCAGGAGTCACTGACCAACGTCATCAAGCACGCCGGCGTCGCCACCGTGACGCACGTGTCCCTGCACTGGGCGGCCGACGAGCTCACCGTCCGCGTCCGCGACGAGGGTGCCCGCGGCCCGCGTCCGGCCCCACCCGTGGGCGGGCACGGCCTGACCGGCATGCGCGAGCGGGCCGCCCTGCACGGCGGGTCGGTCGAGACCGGCCCGCACCCGGACGGCGGGTTCGTCGTGCGGCTGCGCCTGCCCCTGACCCCCGGCACCTGAGGAGCCCGACCCCGTGACCACGAACGACCCGGTACGGCTGATGCTCGTCGACGACCAGGAACTGGTCCGCGCCGGCTTCGCGATGGTGCTCGACTCGACCGACGACATCACCGTCGTCGCCCAGGCCGGCGACGGCGAGGAGGCCCTCGCGGTACTCGGGCGCACCAGCGTCGA
>CBIHNM010000157.1:0-10356 GCA_966211265.1 uncultured Pseudonocardia sp. | reverse complement strand
CGGTCCGACCGGCCAGCACGGTGCCACCGCCACGGCGGTCCAGCTCCGACGCCAGGCGGGCGGTGGTCGCGGCCGCGTCGCCGGCGTCGAGGCCCTGGGCCGCTCCCCCGGTGACGACGACGGCCATCCCGGCCGGCTTCGCGGCGGCGCCCGGTTCGGCGAAACCGGCCGCGGACAGCCCGGCGAGCACGGCCTGGGCCTGCCCGGCGGCGAGGCCCGCGCCGTTCGGGCCGGTGAGCAGCGCGCTGCCGAGCAGGCCGCCGGCGAGGCTGCCGGTGTCGGTCGCGGCGGGCAGCTGGGCCCCGGCCGGCAGCAGCCGGGAGGCGAGGTCGCGGAGCTGGTCGGCGCGCGCCGGGTCGGTGACGGCGTCGGTGAGCTTCACCTGGCCGGCCACGGTGCCCCCGGCCTGCCCGACGAGCTGGGCGACGGCGGCGACGTCGGCCGGGTCCCCGCCGAGCGAGATCAGCGTGACCGACCTGCCGGGCAGCGCACCGCGCACCGCGGCCGGGCCGACCCGGGTCGCGAACTCGTCGGCGGCCCGCTGCTGCGCGGCCAGGTCGTCCCGCTGCCCCCGCAGCTCGGCGACCTGGGACGCGAGGTCGTCCCGCTGGGTCGACACGGCCGAGACCAGCCGGTCCGACAGCCCGGTCGACCCGAGCACGACACCGATCGCGAGCGCGAGGAACACCGCCCCGATGGACAGCGCGTGGTACCGCATCGAGATCACTCAGAACCAACCCTTGACCGTGTCGATGAGCTGCCGGACGGACTGCACGACCCACGCGAGCACGGCGTCGCCGGCCCCGGAGACCAGGAGCGCGACCACCACCGCGACGACCGCGGCGAGCACGAGCAGCAGCAGCGGTCCGAACGACATCCGGCTGCGGTACATCGCGGCGATCATGGTGCCGTCCACGACGCCCCCGCCGGTCTGCAGGCGGGTCAGGAACGTGGAGGCGTTGCTGCCGGAGCGGCCGCGGTCGAGGAACTCGGCCATCGACGCCGACAGCCCGACGGTGACGATCATCTGCGCCCCGTGGTGGTGGGCCAGCAGCAGCGCCAGGTCCTCCGGGTTGGCCATCGACGGGAACGTCACCGCGCTCGCGCCGAGGTCCTGCACCCGGTGCAGCCCGGGGGCGTGACCGTCCGCGAACGCCGGGACGACGACGTCGGCGCCGCAGGTCAGCGCCTCGGTGGAGACCTCGGAGGGGTCGGACAGGATCAGGTCGGGCTTGTACTTCGCGGCCAGCAGCGCGTCCGCCCCGGCGGCGACGCCGATCAGGACCGGCCGGTACTCGCGGATGAACGGGCGCAGCCGGCGCAGCACCTCGACGTGGTCGAACCCCGGGGCCACGACGACGACCTGGCGGCCGTGCAGGGGCACGTCGACCTCCGGGACGCCGTACCCGTCGAGCAGCAGGGAGCGCTCGCGGCGCATGAACTCGATGGTGTTCGCGGCGAACGCCTCGAGCTGGTGGGTCAGCCCGGACTTGGCCTCGGCGAGCGCGTCGGCGACCGAGTCCTCGGTCTGCACCCGCCCCTCGCCGAGGGGCTGCTCGCCGGAGTAGAGCACGCCCTCGTGCAGGCGGACCCTCGCGCCGTCCCGGACCGCGCGCAGCAGCTCGGACCCGGCGTCGTCGACGAGCGGGATCCCGGCCGTGACCAGGATCTGCGGGCCCAGGTTCGGGAACCGGCCCGAGATCGACGGCGCGGCGTTGACCACGGCCGCGACCTCGGCCTTGACCAGCGCGTCCGCGGTGGCCCGATCGAGATCGATCTGGTCCAGGACGGCGATGTCGCCGGGCCGCAGCCGGCGCAGCAGGGCCTCGGTGCGCCGGTCCGCGCGCGCGGGACCGGTCAGGCCGGGCAGCTCGGGTCGCGAGCGGTGCAGCAGACCGGACAGCTTCATGCACGCACTGTGACACCCGGTACGGATGGGGCGGCGCAGGCACGCCGCACCGTGACCGTGAGTTCACCCGGGACGGTGCGCGGCCCCGCCGGGACGGCGCCGCTCCCCGGCGGCCGCCGGGGTGCGGCCCGGTGCCGCACGGCTTCGGTTCAGCGTTTCCGGCTCGCCGCGCGGCCCCTGCCCCGCCCGGGCCGGGGCTCCTCCCGGGCGCGGCGCGGGGCGGGCGGCGCCCCCGCCGGCGCCCCCGGGGGCGCAGCCCCCGCGCGCCGCACCACACCCCGCGCCCCGCCCGGGCCGGGGCTCCTCCCGGGCGCGGCGCGCGGCGTCGGCCGCCCGGTCGGTCCCCCGCTGCGCCGACGCCGCGGCGAGCAGCTCCTCCGCGTGCGCCCGGCCGGTGTCGGTCTCGTCGAGGCCGGCCAGCATCCGGGCGAGCTCACCGATCCGGTCGTCCTCGGCGAGACGCCGGACGTTCGAGCGGGTCACCGCGGCGGTGCCGGGCCCCTTCCCGTCGGCGCTGCCCTTCTGCACGACCAGGTGCCGGTCGGCGTACGCGGCGACCTGCGGCAGGTGCGTCACCACGATCACCTGGTGCCGGGCCGCCAGCCGGGCCAGGCGCCGCCCGATCTCGACCGCCGCACGCCCGCCGACACCGGCGTCGACCTCGTCGAACACCATCGTCGGCACCGGGTCGGCACCGGCCAGGGCGACCTCGAGGGCCAGCATCACCCGGGACAGCTCGCCACCGGAGGCGCCCTTGTGCAGCGGCTGGGCCGACGAGCCCGCGTGCGGGACCAGCCGCAGCTCGACCTCGTCCACCCCGCTCGAGCCGGCGTGCGTGGCCCGGCCGTCGACGGTCAGCGCGTTCTCGTCGCCGTCGGCGGCCGGACGGCGGGCGACCCCGACGCGCAGGCTCGCGTCCTTCATCGCCAGCCCGGCCAGCTCGGCGGTGGTCGCCTCGGCGAGCCGGACCGCGGCGTCCGAGCGGGCGGTGGAGAGCTCCCCGGCGTGCCCGGCCAGGTCGAGCGCCAGCGCGTCGCGGCGGGCGCCCAGCGCGGCCAGGGCCTCGTCCGAGGTGTCCAGGCCGGACAGCCGTTCGCGCGCACGCTGGGCCCACTCCAGCACACCGTCGGTGTCGGCGGCGTACTTGCGGGTCAGGGCCTTGAGCTCGGCCTGGCGTGCGAGCAGCCCGGCGAGGCGCTCCGGGTCCGCGTCGAGGCGGTCCAGGTAGCCGCCGAGCTCGGCGGCCACGTCGCCGAGCACGGCCAGTGCCTCGGCCAGGCGCGCGTCCAGGGACTCGAGTTCGCCGTCGCCGGAGGAGGCCACCAGGTTGCGGGCCTCGCCGCAGAGCCCGAGCGCCCCGGGGGCGTCCCCGTCCTCGGACCCGCCCAGGGCCAGCCGCGCCGACTCCGCCGCGGCCCGCAGGTCGTCGGCCGCGGCCAGGCGCCGGGACTGTTCGACCAGCTCGCGGTCCTCACCCGGCTGCGGGTCCACCGACTCGATCTCGGTGAGCCCGTGCCGGAGCATGTCCGCCTCCTGGGCCAGCCGGCGGGCGCCGTCGCGCCGCTCGGTGAGCTCCGCGCCGACGGCCAGCCACTCGGCGCGGGTCTCCCGGTAGGCGGCCAGCGGCTTGGCCACCGCGTCCCCGGCGAATCGGTCCAGCAGGGCGCGCTGGTCGGCCGGGCGCAGCAGCCGCAGCTGGTCGTTCTGCCCGTGCACCGCGAGCTGGGCCTCGGCCAGCCGGCCCAGCACCCCGACCGGGACGGACCGCCCGCCCAGGTGCGCGCGGGACCGGCCGTCGGCGGAGACGGTGCGCGCGGCGATCAGCGTGCCGTCCTCGTCCGCCTCGGCGCCGACCTCCTCGGCGAGCCCCAACGCCGCGTTCGACGCCGTGAAGCGGCCCTCGACCATCGCCCGCTTGGCGCCCTCGGACACCCGGGACGACTCCGCCCGGCCGCCGCCGAGCAGCGACAGCCCGGTGACCACCATCGTCTTGCCCGCTCCGGTCTCGCCGGTGAGCACGGTCAGCCCCGGGTCCAGCTCCAGGGTGGCGTCGTCGATCACCCCGAGCCCCTGGATGCGCATCTCGGACAGCATGGTCGGCACGATACGGCGCCGGTCCGACAGCGACGGCCGGGACACACCGTCGAGTCCGAACATTCGTTCGCACGGATGGTGAACGGTCGGTGCTCAGCGGCCGGGTGCGTCCCCGGTCCGGTCGCGCCCGGGCGCGGCCCCGTTGCGCCGCTCGCCGTCGCCCTCTGTCTCCCGGGTCCTCGGGGCACCCCGCCAGCCCCGCACCGGCAGGTCGAACTTGCGGACCAGCCGGTCCGCGAACGGCTGCGCGGCCAGGCGCACCATCCGGACCGGGTGTGCGGCGCGGGAGAGCTCCACCCGCGCACCCGGCGGCACCGAGATCGTCCGGCGGCCGTCGCAGTCCAGGACCGCGGACGGGCCGCTCGCCGACACCTCGATCGCCACCGCGCTGTCCGGGGCGATCACCATCGGCCGGGCGAACAGCGCGTGCGCGTTGCTCGGGACCACCAGCAGCGCCTGCACCTGCGGCCACACCAGCGGCCCACCGGCGGAGAACGCGTACGCGGTGGACCCGGTCGGGGTGGAGCACAGGACGCCGTCACAGCCGAACCCCGACACCGGACGTCCGTCGACCTCGAGGACGACCTCCAGGATCCGACCGCGGGTCGTCTTCTCCACCACGGCCTCGTTCAGCGCCCAGGTGCGCCCGAGCACCGACCCGTTGGACCGCACGACCGCGTCGAGGGTCATCCGCTCCTCGACCGAGTACTCGCCGGCCACCAGCGCCTGCAGGGCTTCCTCGAGCGAGTCCTCCTCGGCCTCGGCCAGGAACCCGACGTGCCCGAGGTTCACCCCCAGCAGCGGCACATGGGCCGGGCGGGCCAGGTCCGCGGCCCGCAGCAGCGTGCCGTCCCCGCCGAGGACCAGCACGGCCTCGGCCTCGCGCGCGCAGTCGGCCGTCCCGGGCACCGGGACCGGCGACAGCTCGGCGGGCAGTCCGGGGTCGATCGCGACCTCGGACCACTCCTCGGCGAGCACCCGCGTCCGGATCCCGTGCTCGGCCAGCGTGCGGACCACCCTGACCGCGGTCTCCCGGTTCGCCGCCCGGCCCGTGTGCAGGACCAGCAGCATCTCCCTCATGCCGGCCCGTCCGCGACGGCGGCCGCGAGCATCTGCGCGACCTCGTTCCCGAGGTCCCCGGCGCCCGGCTCGGCCTGCGGCCCGACCACCGCGGTCACCGGGCGGTGCAGGTGCAGGAAGTACTCGACGTTGCCCGACGGCCCGGGCAGCGGGCTCGCCGTCGCGCCCCGCACCTGCAGGCCCAGCCCGGCGGCGGCCCCGGCCACCCCGGCGAGGGCGTCACGTCGCAGTGCCGGGTCGCGCACGACGCCACCGGACCCCAGGCGGGCCTTGCCGACCTCGAACTGGGGCTTGACCATCGGCAGCAGGGTTCCGCCGGGTCCGGTGCAGGCGGCCAGCGCGGGCAGCACGGTGCGCAGCGAGATGAACGACAGGTCGGCGACGGTCAGCTCCACCGGGCCGCCGATCTGGTCGGGACCCAGCGCGCGCACGTTGGTGCGGTCGTGCACGCGCACCCGCTCGTCGGAGCGCAGCCGCCAGACGAGCTGGCCGTACCCGACGTCCGCGGCCACGACCTCGCGGGCGCCGCGGGTGAGCAGGACGTCGGTGAACCCGCCGGTGGACGCGCCCGCGTCGAGGCATCGGAGCCCCTCGACGGTGACCTCGCCGAACGCCTCCAGCGCTCCGAGCAGCTTCTTCGCCCCGCGCGAGGCCCATTCCGGCTCGGCGTCGTCGGCGCGCACCAGGACCGGGGTGTCCCGGTCGACCACGGTCGCCGCCTTCCCCGCGGGCATGCCGTTCACGGTGACGCGACCGGCCGAGATCAGCTCCGCGGCCTGGCCGCGGGAGCGGGCGAGCTTGCGGCGGACGAGCTCGGCGTCCAGACGGGCACGGGTGGCCACCGGGCTCACACCCGTTCCGACCCTGCCGTCAGGGCCTCCCCGAGCGCGGTGTGCACGCGTTCGAACGCGGCGACGTGCTCGGCCACCGGGCGCTCCGACAACCCGTCCAGGCCCGCCATCGCCTCCACGACACCCGCGCGCAGCGCCGCGACCGGCCGCTGCGGCGCGGGCCGGGGGTCGCCGGGGCGTGGTGCGGATCCGCCGGCGGGCGGGGTGCTGGTGGTCATCGGGGCTCCGGTCGGGGCGGCGTTCGGTGTCGCTCACGGTATCCGAGACGGCCGGGCCACGGCCGCGCGGCGGTCCGCCGCGCCGCGCGACGTGGCGGGGCCTCCCGTCAGAGGAGACCGAGTGCGCCCAGGGCCGAGCGGGCGGCGTCGCCGTCGCCGCGCACGGTCGGCGTCGAGGCCTCGGCACCGGCGCGTTCCCAGACGGCCGAGCACAGCACGCGCAGCGCGTCGAGCTCCGGTTCGGTGCCCTCCCCGTGGCCGGTGAGCACGACGGTGTGCCCGTCCGGGTCCGCGCGCCAGGCCGTGCGCGGCCCCGGGGCGAGCTCGTCCGGGTGCCGGCTCAGGGCGGCCAGGCCGGCCGCGACGTAGGTCGGCCGCCGGTTCGCCCGGGCCTCGAGCAGGTCGCGCGCGGTGCTCACCCCGGTCAGCACGAGCAGTGTCGGTGCCGCGATCGCGTTGCCGCCCTCGATGTCGGTGTCGAGCCGGTCGCCGACCACGAGGGGACGCGTCGACGACCCCGCGTCCCGTGCCTGCTGCAGCAACCGCGCCGCGGGCTTGCCCGCGACCTGCGGCTCGGCGCCGGTGGCGGTCCGCACGACGCCGACCATGGAGCCGTTGCCGGGCATCGGCCCGCGCTCGGTCGGGAGGGTGGGATCGATGTTCGTGGCGACCCACAGCGCCCCGGCCCGCACCGCGGCGGTGGCCTCGGCCAGCTGGCGCCATCCGGTGTCGGGCGAGTGTCCCTGCACGACCGCGGCCGCCCCGTCCGCCGCGGAGACGACGCGCAGGCCGACGGCACGCACCTCGTCGGCGAGTGCGGCGGTGCCCAGCACGAGCACCGCCGCACCGCTGGGCAGCTGCTCGGCCAGCATCGCCGCGCCGGCCTGCGAGCTGGTGCGCACGTCGCGCGCCCGGGCCGGGAAGCCCAGTTCGGCCAGGTGCCCGGCCACGTCGTCCGGGCTGCGCGAGGCGTTGTTGGTGACGTAGACGGTCGGCACACCCCGCTCGCCCGCCCCGCGGATCGCCTCCGCCGCCCCCGGCACGGCGTCCGGGCCCTGGTAGAGGGTGCCGTCGAGGTCGGCGAGCAGGACGTCGTGCCGGCTGAGCAGGTCGTCGGTCATCGCCCGGCTCCGTCCCCGTCCTCGGGGTGGGTCGGCTCCCCGATCGCCGGGTCCTCGTCGAGGCCTCCGGCCGGGGCGGGATCCTCGATCACCTCGGTGCCGGCGGGGGCCGTCGGCGCCGCGACGACGTCCTCCGCCGGGGGCACGCCGAGGACCTCGCCGGCGGTGGGCCCGCCCTCCGGGGTCGCGGCGTCGGCCGGCCCGGCGGGATCGTCGGTCCGCGTCCCGGGCGACTCCGCGGTGTCGCTGACCACCGCGTCACCGGTCACCCCGTCGTCCGGTCCCTCCTCCGGTGCGTCGTCCCCCGGCCCGGAGCCCTCCGGGCCCGACGGCCCGGCGTCCTGCCCGCGCGGCGTCGCGGACGGGGTGTCCTCCATGCCGATCATGAGCCCGTCGTCGCCGGATCCGGGCAGCTCGTCACCGGTCAGCTCGGCGATCCTGGCCGCCGCGTCGGTCTCCTCGCCGGTGTCGGCGTCGTGGGCGTGCACGAACCACTGCACGGCCTCCGCCCGGCGCCCGACGGCCAGCAGGTTGTCGGCGTAGGCGTAGAACAGCCGGGAGCTCCACGGGTCGCGGCGCTTCGGGTCGAGCTCCGGGACCTGCAGGCCGACGACCGCCGCGTCGAGCTCGCCGAGGTCACGACGGGCACCCGCGGCGACGATGAGCAGCTCGATCCGCTCGTCCTCACCCAGGTCCCGGACCTCGGGCCCGCGGGTCAGCTCCAGCGCACGTTCCGGACGCCCGAGCGCACGCTCGATGTCGGCCATGACCGGCACGTGCCCGGGTCCGCCCCCCATCCGCCGGGCCGCCCGGAACTCCCCGAGCGCCTCGTTCCACTCCCCCGCGTGGTAGGCGACGATGCCGGCCGCCTCCCGCACCACGGCGATCCGCGAGGCGCGACGGCGCGCGTAACGCGCGTGCAGCAGCGCGCGCTCGGGCTCCTCGTCGACGAGCAGGCCGGCCGCCACGAGGTGGCGCGCGACCTTCTCCGCGGTCTCCTTCTGCAGGCCCCGCAGATCGCGGCGGACGTCGGTGTCGAGGTCGGCCGGTGACACCGAGTCCGGCAGCTCCGGCTCGGGGACCATCGTCTGCTCCGCCGCCGACGGGACGCGTCGGGGACGCGCGTCGCGGCCGTCCGGCCGGCTCCCGGGCCGCTCCCGGCGCTCGCCCGGTGCGCCGCGACGGTCCGGGCGCTCGCCGCGGTCCGGGCGCTCGGACCGGAACGGCCGGTCCGAGCGCGCCGGTCCCGCGGAGCGATCGGCCCCGGAAGGGCCTCCCCGGCCACGGTCCGACGCCGCCGGCGACCGGTGGGTCTCGCGCGCGCCACGATCGCGCTCACGGGGCCGTTCCCCGCCACGGCGGTCGTCGCCACGACGGTCGTCGCGCCGGTCGGCCCCCCGCTCCGGGCGGCGGTCGTCCCGGCGTGCCGCAGCGCCGCCGGTGGGCGCACCCTCGCGCGGGCGTGGTCGGTCCTGGTGGCGCGGACGGTCGTCGTCCCGGCGGGGCGCGCCCTCGGTACGGCGGTCGCGGTCACCGTCGAGGGCGCGGTCCTCGCGACCGCGGTCCGGGCGGGCCCGCTCCTCCCGGGCGCGATCCGGGCGGGCGCGATCCGGGCGGGCGCGGTCCTCACGGGCCCGGTCGTCACGCCGGCGGTCGTCGCGGGCGGTGTCGGGACGGTCCCGCGCACCGGAGCCCGCACGACGATCGGCGCCGGGCCGATCCGGCCTGCCCGCTCCGGACCCTCCGGCCCGGTCGAACCCGCCGCGGCGTTCACCGCCGCGGTCCGGACGCCCGTCGTCGCGACGGGACCCGGCGCGCCGGTCGTCGGACCACCGGGTGCCCGCTGCGCGGTCGTCTCGGCGATCCCCGCCACGATCGGTGCCGGCCCGGGACGAGCCGGCCTCGGGCCGCCGGGGCTGCTTCCAGCCCTGCCGGTCGCCACGCTCGGAGCCCGGACGGCGGTCCCCACGGTCGTCTCCCGAGCGCGAGGACGGCCTGCGGTCACCACCCCGGTCGGCGGAGCCTGCGCGCCCGCGATCACGGTCGGAGGAGCGACGCTCGGAGGAGTTCCCACCGCTCTCACGCCGAGGCCCGTAGCCGGTGCGCCCTCCCTCACGGTCACCGGAACGACCGCCCGGTGCGGATCCGCCCCGCGGCCCGCTGCGGTCGTCCCTGCCGCCCGCCTCACCGCGACCGGCGGAGCGCTGGTCCCGGTCGCCCGGGCCCGCCCAGCCCGAGCCGGTCCTCCCGTCACCGCGGTCGGAGCCGCGACCGGTACCGCGGCCGCGCGCGTCGGGGCGCCGATCCGTGCCGCGTTCCGAGGAGCGGCCGCCGGCGGTCCGCCCACCACGGTCACCTCGCGGAGCGCCTCCGCGCGCTCCACGGTCGTCGTCGCGCCGCGGACGGCGGTCGTCGGGTCCACCCGCATCCGTCACGCCACCAGAGTACAAAGCTTCACCGACACTTCCGTCACACGGCGGAGCAACCCCGCCGACCATCGCGCGAGAACACGCACGACACAAAAAAGAGGGGTCCGTCCGGATTGCTCCGCACGGACCCCTCTTTCGTCACGTTGAATGTCGGCGGCGACCTACTCTCCCACACCCTGTCGAGTGCAGTACCATCGGCGCAGGAAGGCTTAGCTACCGGGTTCGGAATGGGACCGGGCGTTTCCCTACCGCCATAACCACCGACAACACTATCAACTTATCCCTCAACCCACACAGACCACACAACCCCACCCCCACGAACCCCGACCCCCAAAAAAGGGACGGAACCCGCAGAAAGCGTCATAGTCGTGTGCTCAGGGTCACACAGTGGATGCGAACAACATGTTGTGGCAAGCCCTCGGCCTATTAGTACCGGTCAACTCCACCCCTCACAGGGCTTCCATCTCCGGCCTATCAACCCAGTCATCTACTGGGAGCCTTACCCACTCAAGGTGGTGGGAGACCTCATCTTGGAACGAGCTTCCCGCTTAGATGCCTTCAGCGGTTATCCCTTCCGAACATAGCCAACCAGCCGTGCCCCTGGCGGGACAACTGGCACACCAGAGGTTCGTCCGTCCCGGTCCTCTCGTACTA
>CBIHNM010000156.1:0-10361 GCA_966211265.1 uncultured Pseudonocardia sp. | reverse complement strand
CCCCGCCGCCCACCCAACGCGGGGCCGGCGAGCCGGGGGGGGGGGCCGGGGCCCCCCCGCCCGTTCTGTCGTTCAGGACCGGATCTGTGTCCGTGCCCGTGGCCGCCGTGGCCACCGGCGGGCGCGGGCGCCTCCTCCTCCGGCTTGTCCACCACGGCGCTCTCGGTGGTGAGCACCATGCGTGCGATCGACGCGGCGTTCTCCACCGCCGACCGGGTCACCTTGACCGGGTCGATGACCCCGTCGGCGAGCAGGTCGGAGTAGGTCTGGCTCGCGGCGTTGTAGCCGGTCCCCCAGCCCTTCTCGGCGACGCGGGAGATCACGATCGCGGCCTCGTCGCCACCGTTCGCGGCGATCCAGTACAGCGGGGCGGACAGCGCCTTGCGGACGATGGCCACACCGATCGCGGCATCCCCGGTCAGGCCCAGGCCGCCGTCGAGCTCGGCCGCGGCGTGCACGAGCGCCGAACCGCCGCCGGGCACGATGCCCTCCTCGACCGCCGCACGGGTCGCGGCCACCGCGTCCTCGATGCGGTGCTTGCGCTCCTTGAGCGCGGTCTCGGTGGCGGCCCCGGCCTTGATCACGGCCACGCCGCCGGAGAGCTTCGCCAGGCGCTCCTGGAGCTTCTCCTTGTCCCAGTCGGAGTCGGCCTCCTCGATCTCGCGCTTGAGCTGCGCGACGCGGGCGTCGGTGGCGTCCTTGGTGCCGGCGCCCTCGACGATCGTGGTGGCGTCCTTGGTGACGACGACCCGCCGGGCCTTGCCCAGCAGCTCCAGGCCGGCCTCGGAGAGCTTCAGCCCGACCTCGGCGTTGATGACCTGACCGCCGGTGGCGATCGCGAGGTCCTCCATGAACCACTTGCGACGGTCACCGAAGAACGGGGACTTGATCGCGGCGACCTTGACGGTCTTGCGGATCGAGTTCACGACCAGGGTGGACAGCGCCTCGCCCTCGACGTCCTCGGCGATGATCAGCAGCGGCTTGCCCTCGCCGAGCACCTTCTCCAGCAGCGGGAGCAGGTCCTGGATGTTCCCGATCTTGTCCCGGTGCAGGAGGATGTAGGCGTCCTCGAGCACGGCCTCCATCGACTCGGAGTCGGTGACGAAGTACGGCGAGAGGTAGCCCTTGTCGAACTGCAGGCCCTCGGTGATCTCCAGCTCGGTGGCGAGCGTGGAGCCCTCCTCGATGGTGATCACGCCGTCGTTGCCGACGGTGTCGATCGCCTGGGCGATCAGGTCGCCGATCTCCTGCTCGCGCGAGGCGATCGCACCGACCTGAGCGATGTGCTGCTTGCCGTTGACCGGGGTGGCCTTGGCCAGCAGGACCTCGGAGATCTTGGCCGCGGCCGCGGCGATGCCCTCGCCGAGTGCGGCCGGGCCGGCCCCGGCGGCCACGTTGCGCAGGCCCTCGCGGACCATGGCCTGGGCCAGCACGGTCGCGGTGGTGGTGCCGTCGCCCGCGACGTCGTTGGTCTTGGTCGCCACGGCCTTCGCGAGCTGGGCCCCGAGGTTCTCGTAGGGGTCCTCGAGGTCGATCTCGCGGGCGATGGTCACGCCGTCGTTGGTGACGGTCGGACCACCGAACTTCTTGTCCAGGACCACGTGCCGGCCGCGCGGGCCGAGCGTCACCTTCACCGCGTTGGCGAGCTGGTTGACGCCGCGCTCGAGTGCGCGCCGGGTGTCCTCGTCGAAGCTGATCTGCTTCGCCATCTGTGCCTCTCGTCTTCAGTACTGGGTGAGATGCGAACGCCCCGGGGCCGCCGGAGTCGACGGACCACCGGGGCGGTCGCTGTTACACGAGGTGCTGCTGGGTCAGTTGACGACCGCGAGCACGTCACGCGCGGAGAGGATCAGGTACTCCTCGCCGTTGTACTTGACCTCGGTGCCGCCGTACTTCGAGTAGATGACGACGTCGCCCACGGCCACGTCGAGCGGGACGCGGTTGCCGTTGTCGTCGACGCGACCCGGGCCCACGGCCAGGACCTTGCCCTCCTGGGGCTTCTCCTTGGCGGTGTCCGGAATGACGATGCCGGAGGCCGTGGTGGTCTCCGCCTCGCTGGCCTGGACGACGATCTTGTCCTCGAGCGGCTTGATGTTCGCCACGACGATGACCTCCCCTTCCTGGGGTGTATCTCGGTGTCACATGGGTCGAAGTGTCCGCAGCCGGAGTGACCGTGTCCCCGCCGTCGCGGGTGTCGGGGTCGCCGGTCGCCGGCTGCGTATTGGCACTCTACTCATGAGAGTGCCAGAGCATGCGCGTGGCCACAACCGCATCCGCGTCCGGCGCGTCGGCGCTACCCGTCCGGGACACCTCCGGCGCATCGCGGTGCTCCGACCGGGGCGCGTTCGTCGTCGGGAGTTCATCCGGCGGTCCGGTCGCGGTCACCGCCGACACGTCCGGGTGACCTTTGCTGCTCCGGTGCCCACCACACGCCGTGACCTGCTGCGCGCCGGACTGACCGCCGCCGGGGCCCTGACCGCCGCCGGGGCCCTCGGCGGGGCCGTCCCCGGCCCGACCGCGGCCGCCGCCCGCCCGCGCCCCGCCGCCCCGGGGGAGGTGTTCACCCTCGGCGTCGCCTCCGGGGAGCCGACCCCCACCGGCGTCGTGCTCTGGACCCGCCTGGCCACCGACCCCCTCGCCGAGGACGGCCTCGGCGGGCTCGGAGACCGGGTGACCGACGTCGAGTGGGAGGTCGCGCTCGACGAGCGCTTCTCCCGGGTGCTCCGCCGCGGACGCACCCGCACCGGTCCCGATCTCGGGCACAGCGTGCACGTCGAGGTCGCCGGCCTGGCCCCGGGCCGCGACTACTGGTACCGGTTCCGCGCCGGGTCGGCCCTGTCGCCTGCCGGACGTACCCGGACCGCACCGGCTCCGGGCTCGATGGCGCCGCTGGCCATGTGCTTCACCTCCTGCTCGCAGTTCGAGCACGGCTACTTCACCGCCTACCGCCACCTCGCCGAGGAGAACCCGGACGTCGTGGTGCACCTGGGCGACTACATCTACGAGTACGCGGGCGGTGAGTACGTGGCCCCCGGCGGCAACGTCCGCACCCACGCCGGTCCGGAGACCACCACCCTGGCCGGGTACCGCCGGCGGCACGGCCAGTACCACGCCGACGCGGACCTGCAGGCCGCGCACTCGTCCGCTCCGTGGCTGGTCGTGTTCGACGATCACGAGGTCGAGAACAACTGGGCCGACGACGTGCGCGAGCTCCCGATCGACCCGCCCGGCGACATCGCCGCCCGGCGCACCGCCGCGCTGCGCGCGTACTGGGAGAACATGCCGCTGCGCGCGGCGCAGCGGCCGCAGGGCCCGGACATGGCGCTGTACCGCCGGGTCGGCTTCGGCGGCCTGGTCACCTTCCACATGCTCGACACCCGCCAGTACCGCGGCGACCAGCCCTGCGGCGACGAGTTCGGCAGCGACTGCGCCGAGCGCACGGACCCGGCCCGCTCGCTGCCCGGCTCGGCCCAGGAGCGCTGGATCGCCGACGGCTTCGACCGCTCGCGCGCCCGCTGGGACGTGCTCGGCCAGCAGGTGTTCTTCTCCCAGGTCGACTTCACCCCCGGGCCCGGACGCGGCTTCAACCCGGACGCCTGGGACGGCTATCCCGGCTCGCGCGACCGTGTCGTCGATGCGTGGGTGGCGGCGACGCGGCGGGCCCGCGCCCGCAACCTCGTCGTCCTCACCGGGGACGTGCACGCGCACTGGGGAGCGAACATCCGGACCCGTTTCGACGACCCGGCCTCACCGGTGATCGGGACCGAGCTGGTGTCGAGCTCGGTCACCTCCGGCGGGGACGGCTCGGAGGTCAAGGCCGACACCGCCACCACCCTGGCCGAGAACCCGCACGTCCGCTTCTACAACAACCGCCGCGGCTACGTCTCCACCCGGTTCGAGCCCGACCGTCTGACCAGCGAGTTCAAGGTGGTGCCGTTCGTGAAGAAGCCCGGCGCCCCCGTCGAGACCCGGGCCCGCTTCGTCACCGAGGACCGCGCCCCCGGCCTGAACCCCGCCTGACCCACCCGGCCGGGCGTCGGCCGGGCGTCGCCGGGCACTCGTGCGGAGTATGTGCCGCGTGGGGGAGCCGATGGCGCACGAGTGCCGGTCGGGGTGGGTGGGTAGCGTCGCAGGAATGGCAGAGCTGTGTCTCGGCGCGAACGTGTTCGGGTGGACGGCGGACCGGGACTCCTCGTTCGCGGTGCTGGACGCGTTCGTCGAGGCCGGCGGAACGATGATCGACACGGCGGACTCGTACATGTTCCGCGCGCCGGGCAACTCCGGCGGCGAGTCCGAGACGATCCTCGGCGAGTGGATGGCCGCCCGCGGGAACCGGGACGAGATCGTGCTGGCCACCAAGGTCGGCGCGCTGCCCGGGCGCGAGGGCCTGTCCGGCGCGACCATCGCCGCCGCCGCGCGGGACTCGCTGCGGCGGCTGCGGACCGACCGGATCGACCTCTACTGGGCGCACCGCGACGACCCCGACACCGCGCAGGAGGAGACCCTCGACGCGTTCGACGCGCTGGTCCGCGAGGGATCGGTCCGGGCGATCGGGGCGTCGAACTTCTCCGCCGACCGGATCCGCTCGGCGCTCGAGATCTCCGCGCGGGACTCGCTCACCGCGTTCACCGCGGTGCAGCCGCACTACAACCTGATGGAACGCGACGAGTTCGAGACGGTGCTGGCCCCGCTGATCGAGTCCGAGCAGCTGGCCTGCTACCCGTACTTCGCGCTGGCCAAGGGCTTCCTGACCGGCAAGTACCGGCCCGGCGGGCGGGACACCGCGGCCTCCGGCCCCGACGGTCCCCGGGCCGAGGGCGCGCGCGCCTACCTGGACTCCCGCGGGACGGCGGTGCTGGCCGGTCTGGACGAGATCGCGGCCGGGCACGAGGTGCCGGTCGCCTCGGTCGCGCTGTCCTGGCTGGCCGCGCAACGGGCCGTCACGGCCCCGATCGCGAGCGCCCGCACCGTCGCCCAGCTCGCCGAGATCCTCCCGATGCGGAGCCTCGCCCTGACCGACGACGAACGCCGGCTGCTCGCCTACCTCTCCGCCACGTCCTGACCCGCGGCCCGGCGCGGCGACCGGGCCGGTGATCGGCGTGCCGGCCCCGGGGCGGACGGTCAGCGGGCGTCGCGGCGCATCGTGTAGGCGTCGGCGTTGCTCGGGCGGTAGTAGCGCCTGCGGAGCCCGACGACGGTGAAGCCGGTCGAGGCGTAGAGGCCCTGCGCCGGCTCGTTGTCCGTGCGGACCTCCAGGAACACCGTCGCGTGCACCTCGTCGGCCACGGCCAGCAGCGCCTCGTGCAGCAGGCGACCGACCCCGTGGCCCTGCCAGGCCGGGTCGACGCCGATCGTGTGCACCTCGGCCTCGGCCTGCGGCGGCCCGGCGACGAACGCCAGGCCGGCGTAGCCCACCAGCTCCCGCCCGGCCCGGGCCGCGACGTAGGGGTGCCCGGCCGTGATCTCGTCCCGGAACGCCTGCGCGCTCCACGGGTCGTCACCGGGGAACAGGACCTGTTCCAGCTCGGCGCACCGGTCGGCGTCGGCGCGGTAGAGCGGGCCCAGGGTGACCTCGGCGCCGGGCTCCGGGACGGGCATCAGGCCGTGACCCGCTTGCGTCCCGTCGGCTCGACGGCGTCGGGCCGACGCAGGTAGAGGGGCTCGAGCGGGGCCGGTTCGGCGCCGGCGAGCAGGGCCCCGGCCGCGGCGGCGACGAGCCCGTCCGGCGGCGGCGAGGCGGGTCCGCCGATGTCGAGTCCCAGCCCGGCGGCGAACGCGGGGTCGCCGACCACGCGGCCCACCGACAGCTCGGGCAGCCGCTCGCGCAGCTGCGCGGGGGCCTCCACCGACGGGCCGCTCAACCGCCTCCCGGCCGGGTCGTAGAGGGCCCAGTAGGTCTCGCGGCGGCGCGCGTCGGTGACCACGAGCAGGTTCCCCGGGTCCCGGTGCCGCCCGGACGGGGTGAACTCCCCGGCCGCGGCGAGCGCGATCGCGTCCAGCGAGCAGACCCCGTGCACCCCGACGCCGAGCGCGTGCCCGAGCGCGGCCGCGCTGACGATCCCGACCCGCAGCCCGGTGAACGGGCCCGGCCCGCAGCCCACGACGACGGCCTCGACCTCGGGCAGCGCCACCGCCGCCTCGGCGGCGATGTCGCGCACGGCCGGCATGAGCAGCTCGCCGTGCTTGCGCCCGTCGTGCACCCGGGCGGCGCGCACCGTGGGCCGGGAGCCGTCCGCGGGCAGGTCCAGCAGGCCTGCGGTGACCACGGGGGTCGCGGTGTCCAGGGCGAGTACCAGCACCGGGCCAGCCTACGAGCGTGCCGCCCGGGCACCGCTCACGCCCTCCGGATCGTGGCGACACGCACGTCGTCGGGGCGGCGCTCGAGGGTGACCTGCACGGTGCGGTCGGAGAGGCGCTCGGCCACCCCGGTGCCCCACTCGACCGCGACGACGGCGCCCTCGAGGTCGGTGTCGAGGTCCAGGTCGTCCAGCTCGGCGGCCACGTCGGCGCCCTCGAGGAGCCCGAGCCGGTAGGCGTCGACGTGCACCAGCGCCGGCCCGTCGCCGGACGAGGGGTGCTCGCGCGCGATCACGAACGTCGGCGACGTGACCGCACCGACCACGCCCAGGCCGCGGGCCAGGCCGCGGACCAGCGCCGTCTTCCCGGCGCCGAGCGGACCGGCCAGCAGGACCAGGTCGCCCGCGCCGAGCCGGCCGCCGAGCTCCTCGCCGAGACGTTCGGTGTCGGCGACGGTGGGCAGCTCGTGGCGCGTCTCGGAGGTGCTCATGCCTGCCGCCGCGAACGCCGTCCCCGGCGGGTGCCGCGCCCGCGCGCCTCGCGCGTCCCCTCGTGCCCCCTGGTCGGGGCGTCGGCCCCGGAGCTCGGCCCGCCGTGGCCACGCGGGCGGCGCAACCGGAACCGGCCGCTGCGGGAGCGCTCCAGGCTCCGTTCGATCAGGTCGGCGAGCTCGTCGTCGACCCGTTCGGGCTGCTCGAGCATCGGCATGTGCCCGACGCCGTGCAGCCGGACCAGGCGCGCGGTCGGCAACGCCGCCGCGATCGCCTCGCTGTGCCGGTACGGGATGATCCGGTCCGCGTCACCGGCCAGCACCAGCACCTCGCAGCCGGACAGGCCGGGCAGCGCCGCGACCCGGTCGTGCGTGCCGAGGGTGTCCACGAAGTCGGTCAGCGCGCCCACCGCGTTCGAGTCGATCATGGTGTCGACCAGGTCGACCATCCGCGGGTCGACGCTCCGGTCGCCGTAGGCGAACCGCTTGGTGACGGCCCAGATGACATCGCCCAGCGCCCGTCGCCCGGTCTCGACCAGCCCCGGCTGCCAGGCCGCGAGCATGCCGAGACCCCGGGTCAGCGGGTTGCGCCGGGACAGGAACGTGCCGGGCAGCCCGGCCGAGGACATCTCCCCGGCCGAGGTCGAGATCAGCGCGACCCCGGCCACCCGCTCGTGGAACAGGTCCGGGTTCTGCTCGGCCAGCGCCATCACCGTCATGCCGCCCATCGAGTGCGACACCAGCACCAGCGGTCCTTCGGGGGCCAGCGCGCGGATCACCGCGTCCAGGTCGTGGCCGAGCTGCTCGATCGTGCAGCTGTCGGGCAGCGCCCGCTCGGAGCGGCCGTGGCTGCGCTGGTCGTAGAGCACGAACCGGATCCGTGGCTCGCTCAGCCCGGCCAGGAACGCGCGCTGCTCCTGCCAGGTGCGCCGGTCCAGCGCGAACCCGTGCACCAGCACGACGGTCAGCGCGGCCTTCTCGCCGTCCGGCGACTCGATCTCCTCGCACGCGATCCGCACGCCGTCGTCGGCGGTGACCGAGCACTCCTCCCCGAGCCCGACCGGCGGCGTGCCGCCGTGCTCGGTCATGTCGGTGGCCAGGCTGCGCCGGGCGGCCGCGATCTGGCGCCGGTGCGCGGCCACCCCGAGCCCGACCGCCGCACCGGCCGCGCTCGCGACACCGCCGGCCACGCCGGCCGCCTGCCATGCCTTGCGGCTCACCATCGCCCGCTCCCGACGTGTCCGGCCGGCGTCCCGGCCCCGTTCCCGTGGTCCTCGCCCGCGCCCGTGGCGCGGACCGTGCGCCGGATCCGCCCGCGCATCCCGGTCACCACCTCGTAGTGGATCGTGCCCAGCTCGTCGGCCCACTCCCGCGCGGTCGGGCCACCGCCCACGCCGGTGCCGAACAGCTCGACGGTGTCCCCGGCCCGCACGTCCAGGTCACCGCAGTCGACGACCACCTGGTCCATGCAGACCCGCCCGACGACCGGGCGGATCGCGTCCCCGATCCGGACCCGCATCCGGCCGCCGTCGTTCAGCCGCCGGGGGACCCCGTCGGCGTAGCCCGCCGGGATCAGCGCCAGGGTGGTGGGCGCGCCCGAGGTCCACTCGTGGCCGTAGGACACCCCGTGCCCGGCCGGGACCTGCTTGACCAGCGCGACCCGGGCCCGCAGCGTCATGGCCGGCCGCAACGGGCTGTGCGCGGGCTGCGCGATCGGGTCCAGCCCGTAGGCGGCGATGCCCGGGCGCACCAGGTCGAGGTGCAGGTCCGGGCGGGTCATGGTGGCCGCGGAGTTGGCGAGGTGGCGCAGCGGGGCGAACCCGCGCTCCCGGACGTGGCGCCAGGCCGCGTCCAGCGCGGCGGCCTGGACGTCCTGCATCGGGTGCGCGGGCTCGTCGGCCTGGGCCAGGTGCGACCAGACGGCCACGACCTCGGCGTGCCCGTCGGCGGCGGCCGCGGCGGCGTCGTCGACCAGTCCGGCCCACTCGGCGGGCGGGGCGCCGTTGCGGCCGAGCCCGGTGTCGGCCTTGAGGTGCAGGCGCACGGTGCGCCCGGCGCGACGGCCGGCCGCCAGCACCGCGGCCAGGTGCTCGCGGGAGGAGACCGACAGGTCCACCCCGCCGGCGACGGCCGGGCCGAAGTCCTCGTCGGGCACGTGCAGCCAGCTCAGTACGGGCGCCGTGATCCCGGCCGCGCGCAGCGCCGTGGCCTCCTCCAGGGTGGCCACGCCGAGCCAGCCCGCGCCGGACTCCAGTGCCGCGCGGCCGACGTCGGCGGCGCCGTGGCCGTAGCCGTCGGCCTTGACCACGACCATCGTCGCGGCGCCGGAACGGGCCGCCGTCCCGGACAGCAGCGCGACGTTGTGCCGGACGGCGTCGAGGTCGACGACCGCCTCGGCACGCGGGGCGCTCGCCCCGGCACGGAGGTCGGCTGGCGCCGGTTCGGGCACGGTCACATGCCGAATCATGACATCCGCGACCGCCGGGACGGACCCGCGGCGGACCGTGACCAAGATCTACGACCGGCGGCCCCGGGTGACCAGGCGATCACTCCCGACGTGACGCTGGTCTCAGCCTCGCCCGCGCGGGGCCGCCGGCCGGCCCGGGCGGCCCGGACGGCACGGATCGCCTCCGGGATCGCCGCCTGCAGCCTCGACGCCGGGGCCGGGACGGGCGGCAGGCCGTGCTCGCGCGAGGCCGCCGTCGCCGCGCGCCCGTGCACGAACGTCGCGCAGCCTGCCGCCCACCACGGTTCCAGCCCCGCCGCGAGCAGCGCGCCGAGCATGCCGGTCAGGACGTCCCCGGAGCCCGCGGTCGCGGCCCAGGCGTCGGCGGCGGGGTCGATCAGGACGCGCCCGTCCGGGTCCGCGACGACGGTCGCGTTGCCCTTGAGCAGCACCGTCACGCCCAGGTCGGCGGCGGCCCGGCGGGCGGCGGCGACCCGGTCGGTGCCGACGTCGCCGGCGATCCGGGCGAACTCGCCGGCGTGCGGGGTCAGCACGACCGGACGTCCGCGCACACGCTCGCGCAGGTCGCGGTGCGCGCCGAGCAGCGTGATCGCGTCGGCGTCCACGCACAGCGGGACATCGAGGTCGAGCACCGCCTCGAGCAGGGCGCGACCGGCCTCCCCGGTCCCGATCCCGGGACCGACGGCCCAGGCCTGGGTACGGCCGGCGTCGACGATCGCGTCGGTGGCCACGATCTCCGGCCAGTGCCGGCGGACCTCGTCGGCGGCCGAGCCCGCGAACCGGACCATGCCCGAGGTCGACAGCGCGGCCGCACCCGCGGCCAGCACGGCCGCGCCCGGGTAGGTCGCCGATCCGGCGGCGATCCCGACCACGCCCTGGGTGTACTTGTCGTCGGCCGGGCCGGGGACAGGCCACCGCGCCCCGACCTCGGCGTCGGTGAGCAGGTGGGCGTGCGGTTCGGGCAGGTACGGCGCGAGCCCGATGTCGACCAGGTGCACCGGGCCGCACAGCGGCGCGGCCAGGGCGTGCACCGGTTTGCGCGCCCCGAACGTGACGGTGGCCGTGGCCCGCACGTGCGCCCCGTCGGTCTCCCCGGTGTCGGTCCCG
>CBIHNM010000155.1:0-10508 GCA_966211265.1 uncultured Pseudonocardia sp. | reverse complement strand
CGGCGTCCGCGGCGGCCGCGGAGCCGGCGAGCGCGCGCAGCTGCGGCGCCGGGGTGGCCGCTCCGCGGGTGGTGGAAGGGGACGGGGACGGCTGCGAGGGCACCTGGCGGCTCCTGGGACGGACGTGGGACGGGTCACGGCCGGCGGCGGTCCGGCGAGCGCGTCGCCGGAGCCGAGACCGGACCGAAATGCTAATGACACCCCCGCGGCGCCCCTTGACACAGGGTCGGATGGCATGGTGGCGCGGTGCCCGGACCCCTGTATCGCGTGAGCACCGCGACGGCCGTCGTCGTCGCGCTCACCGCCATGCTCGGGACCGGTCTGTACGCGGCGTTCGCGCCGGCCGCCGCGGCCGCGGGCCCGTGGCTGCCGCTGGCGGTGGTCCTCGCCGCGGTCGTCGCGCTGTGCAACGTCTCCTCGATCGCCGACCTGACCGCCGCCCGTCCGGGCGGGGGCGGGCTGGTGCCCACGGACCTCTCGCCCGCGGCCGGACGCCTGGCCGGGGTGGCCCGCCTGGTCGCGCGCGGGGCGGCCGCGGCCGCCGCGGCAGGGGTGTTCGGTGCCTACGTCCTGCCCTCCCAGCCGGTCCCGGTGGCCATCGTCGCGGTGCTGGTGGTGGTCGGGCTCGACGCGGCCGGGCTGCGCATCTCGGTGAGCGCCTGCCGTGCCCTGGTCGCCGGTGCGGGCATCGTCCTGGTGATGGTGACCATCGTCGGCTTCTTCCCGTCCGGGCCGTCCGGGCCGTCGGCGGCGGTGGAGTCCGCGGCCGCCGCGGGCACCCCCGCCGAGCTGCCGGTGGCGACGCTGCAGGCCGCGGTGCCCGGGAGCGCGTTCGGCGTGCTGACCGCCGCCGCGTTCGTGTTCTTCGCCTTCGCCGGGACGTCGCGGGTGGCCGAGCTCGGCGGCAGCCTGCGCGACCCGCGACGCACCGTCCGGCGCGCCTCCGTGATCGCCGTCCTGGTCGCCGGGGTGATCTTCCTCGCGGTCTCCGGTGCCCTGCTCAACGGCCTCGGCGTGGACCGGCTCTCCAGCTCCCCGACACCGCTCGCCTCGCTGATCGACACCGGGGGCAGCCCGGCGCTGGGCGTGCTGGTCCGGGTCGGTGCGGCGGTGGCCACCGGGTCCGCGCTGCTGGCCGTGCTCTCCCGGGGGTCGCAGAACGCGGCCCGGATGGCCCGTGCCGGGGAGCTGCCCCGGGTGCTCGCGCGGACCGGATCGCGGGGCACCCCCTGGGTGTCCGACCTCGCCGGTGGGCTGCTCGTCGTGCTGGTCACGCTGCTGGTCGGGCCGATCACCGCGCTGGCGGTCTCGGCGTGCGCGGTGCTGGTGCACTACTCGCTGCTGCACGGCGCCGCGCTGCGCCTGCCCGGACGGTCGCGGCGGACGCTGGTCGTGGCCGCCGCCGGTGGCCTGCTGTGCCTGGGCCTGGCCGCGAGCCTGCCGACCTGGGCCCTGACCTCGACCGCGGCCCTGCTCGTCGGGGGCTGGCTGCTGACGACGCTGCTCGCCCGCACCACCGGCGGCCGCGGCGACGACGAGCTGCCCCGCACCGGTGACACCGGAGAGCAGGCGGCGTAGCCGGGTACGGTCTGCACCCGTGACGGACCTCGACCTGATCTCCAGCCCGCTGCACGACCGGCACACCGCCGCCGACGCCACGATGGGCGAGTTCGGCGGGTGGTCGATGCCGATCTCCTACCCGGCCGGCACCGTGGCCGAGCACGCCTGCGTGCGCGACAGTGCCGGGCTGTTCGACGTCAGCCACCTGGGCACCGTCCCGGTGTCCGGGCCCGGCGCGGCCGCGCACGTCAACACCTGCCTCAGCGCCGACCTGGAGAAGATCGGGCCCGGCCGGGCCCAGTACACGATGGCCTGCAACGCCGAGGGCGGCGTCATCGACGACATGATCGCCTACCTCTCCGGCCCGGACGACGTGCTGCTCGTCCCGAACGCGGCCAACTCGACGCGGATCGTGGAGATGCTCGCCGACGGGGCCCCCGACGGCGTCACGATCACCGACCGGCACACCGAGCTCGCCGTCCTCGCCGTGCAGGGCCCGCGGGCGGGGGAGGCCCTCGCCGCGGCACTGGGCGAGGCCGCCGGCGAGATCGAGGACCTGGACTACATGGCGTTCCGGGACCTCGAGGGCGGCGCCGTGCGGGTGTGTCGCTCGGGCTACACCGGCGAGCTGGGCTACGAGCTGGTGCTCGACGCCGCGGCCGCCCCGGCCATGTGGGACGCGCTGCTGGCCGGCGTGCGGTCGGTGGGCGGGGGCCCCTGCGGGCTGGCCGCCCGCGACACCCTGCGTACCGAGATGGGCTACCCGCTGCACGGCCACGAGCTGTCGGAGGAGATCAGCCCGGTGCAGGCCGGCAGCAGCTGGGCCGTCGGATGGGACAAGCCCGCGTTCTGGGGTCGTGACGCGCTGGTGGCCGAGCGGGAGCGCGGTCCGGCCCGGCGCCTGCGGGCGCTGCGCGCGACCGGTCGCGGCGTGCCGCGGGCGGGCATGCCGGTGCTGCCCGCCGACGGCGGCGACCCGATCGGCACCGTCACCTCCGGCACGTTCTCGCCGACCCTCAAGACCGGGATCGCGCTGGCACTCGTCGACACCGCCGCGGGGATCGCGCCGGGGTCGACGGTGCAGATCGAGGTCCGCGGACGAGCGCTGCCCGCCGACGTGGTGAAGCCGCCCTTCGTGCCCTCGCACGTGCGGTAGGCGCCCGGCACCCGCCGCGGGCGGCCGGCCGGCCGGCACCCGCGCACGGGCGAGGTGGGTGTCCGACTACTGCTACGCGGGCGCGCGGGATACCGTCGGGGGATGAGCGCGCCGTCCTTCGCCGTCACCATGAATCCCGCGCCCGCGTCGCCGGAGCGGCGCGCCGAGATTCTCGCCGATCCCGGGTTCGGGCGGTACATGACCGACCACATGGCCACGATCCGGTGGACCGAGGGCCGGGGCTGGCACGACCCGCAGATCGTGCCCTACGGACCACTGGTGCTGGACCCGTCGTCGATGGTGCTGCACTACGGCCAGGAGATCTTCGAGGGGCTCAAGGCCTACCGCCAGCCCGACGGCTCGATCGCCTCGTTCCGCCCGGACGCCAACGCGCGCCGCTTCCAGGGCTCCGCGGCCCGGCTGGCGATGCCGGAGCTGCCCGAGGAGCTGTTCCTCGCCTCGCTCGCGGAGCTGCTGGCGGTGGACAGCGAGTGGGTGCCGGCCTCGGGCGGCGAGGACTCGCTCTACCTGCGTCCGTTCATGATCGCGACCGAGGTCGGGCTCGGCGTGCGGCCGTCCTCGGAGTACCTGTTCGCGGTGATCGCCTCGCCGGCCGGGCCGTACTTCTCCGGCGGGGTCAAGCCGATGGACGTCTGGCTCGAGACCGAGTACACCCGTGCCGCGCTGGGCGGCACCGGCACCGCGAAGTGCGGCGGGAACTACGCCGCGTCGCTGCTGCCGCAGTCGGTCGGCGCGGAGCACGGCTGCGCCCAGGTCGCCTACCTCGACGCCGAGGAACGCACCTGGGTCGAGGAGATGGGCTCGAACAACCTGTTCTTCGTCTTCCGTGCCGGCGACGAGATCGAGCTGGTCACCCCGGAGCTGCGCGGCAGCGTGCTGGCCGGGATCACCCGGGACTCGTTGATGACCCTGGCCGAGGACATGGGGATCACCGTGGTGTCGCGCCGGATCGCCGGACAGGAGTGGCTCGGCGGCGCCGCCGCCGGGGTGCTGACCGAGGTCTTCGGCTGCGGCACCGCCGCGGTGATCACCCCGATCGGCACGGTCAAGCACGACGGCGGCGAGGTCCAGATCGGCGGCGGTGAGCCCGGGCCGGTGACGCTGCGGCTGCGCGAGAGCCTGACCGCCGTCCAGCGCGGCGCCGCGGCGGACCCGCACCGGTGGATGCACCCGCTGGTGAAGGCCCCGGCGGCGGTCTGACCCGCCTCGCGGGGACAGCGTGCGCGCCCGGGTCCTGAACGACCTCGGGCGTCAGCGTGCGGCGGCGACGACCACCAGGACGGCCGTGCACCCGAGTTCGCACGCCGCGCCCAGCACGTCCCCGCTCATGCCCCCGAACCGGCGGCGGGTGTGCGCGGCCAGCGCGGCGACCAGCAGCGCCGCCAGCGCCACCCCGGCCGAGGCCGAGAACGCCGTGGCGACGTGGTGGGCGCGCCCGCCGGTGATCGGCGCGGTCAGCAGCGGGGCCGCGGACGCGGCGAGCGCCACCCACCACAGCGGCGCCACCCACGCCGGCTGCGTCCCGGCGACCGTCGCGCCCAGGCCGCCCGGCCGGGCCGCGGGCACGCCGCGCCGGGCGACCCAGCAGAACCCGGCCCGCCCGGTCGCGGCGGCGAGCGCGCACCCGGCCAGCACCGGGACCGGGCCGGCCGCGGCGAGCTGGGCCAGCGCGCCCGCCTGCGCACCCAGCACCACGATCAGCGTGACGACGGCGAACGGCCCGGTCCCGCCGTCGGCCATCACCCGCAGCGCCCGCTCCGGCGGCCCGTAGCAGCCGAGGCCGTCCGCGGTGTCGGCCAGGCCGTCGAGATGCATGCCGCGGGTGGCCAGCGCCCAGAACCCGACCACGGCCAGCCCGGCCACGACCGGGGACACGCCCAGCGCGGTGAGCCCCAGCAGCAGCCCGCCGCCTGCCGAGCCGAGCAGCACCCCGACGGCGGGGGCCCAGCGCAGCGCCGAGGCCGCGGCGCCCGCGGGCAACGACCCGTCGGGCCCGGTGTGCACGCGGGCCGGGAGCACGGTCAGCCAGCTCAGCGCCAGCAGCGGGCCGGCCGCGCGTGACCGCCGTGGCCCCGGCGTGGGCCGGTCCACTCAGGCGGTCCCGAGCCGGACGATCCCGGTGTCGGCGGCGGTCCCGGTCTCGGCGATCAGCCGGGCGGCGGTGACCAGCAGCGGCAGCACCGTGACCCCGGCGGTGCCGTCGTCGGTACGCACTCCCAGGCCGAGCACCGGGGTCAGGCTCAGGTGTTCGAGCACCAGCGTCATCGCGGGCTCGGTCGAGCCCTGGGCGGCGACCCACCACTCGCGGGCGCCGGGGGCGAGCTCCTCGGCCAGCAGCGCCGCGGCGCCGACGACGAGGCCGTCGAGCACGACCGGGGTGCGCCGGTCCGCGGCTCGGGCCAGGAACCCGGCCAGGACGACGATGTCGGTCCCGCCGACCGTGCGCAGCAGCGCCAGCGGGTCGCGCAGGTGGTCGCGGGCCCGGCGCAGCGCGTCCCGCACGACGGTGGCCTTGCGCATCCAGGTGAGGTCGTCGATCCCGCTGCCGCGTCCGATCACGGCCACCGGCTCGGCCCCGGTCAGGGCCGCCACCAGCACCGAGGCAGGGGTGGTCGCGCCGACTGCGAGCGAGGCCGCGACGAGCACGTCGGCCCCGGCGTCGATCTCCTCGTCGGCCAGGCGCTGGCCGGTGCGGTAGGCACGTTCGGTCTGTTCGGAGGTCAGCGCGTCCTCCCGGTCGATCCGGCCGGACCCGCGGGCCACCACGTGCTCGCCGGCGTCGCCGTCGGTGACCGGGTAGGACAGGCCGACGTCGACGGTCCGCACGGCCGCCCCCGCGGTGCGCGCGGCGATGGTCACCGGCAGCGTCCCGGCCAGGGCGGCGGCCGCCCGGGCCCGCCCGGCCTCCACCGGGTAGGCCGAGACACCGGCCTCGGCGATCCCGTGGTCGTCGGCGACGAGCAGCACCCGTGCCTGCACCGGCGGGCGCGGCGGGCACTCGCCCTGGCAGGCGGCCAGCCAGGTGCCGAGCTCGCCGAGCTCGCCGAAACCGCCGACCGGGGCCGCCAGCGCGGCGATCCGGGCCACGGCGTCGCGGCGCGCGTTCACGTCCGGGCGCCCGACCGGCCGCGGGCGCAGCGGCTCGAAGTCGGCCGCGGCGACGACGGCGGGACGGGCACCGGAGCCGACGGAGTTCGTGGGTGCCGGCATCACCGGTCGGGCGCCGACGGGCCGGGGCCCCGGAGTCGGCCGCGCCACCGCGCCGTTCGCCGTCGCGCCGGCCGCGGGGCCCGACGGTACGGCGGCCGCCACCGGGACGGCGGCCTGCGGGCCGACGAGCGCGCCGCCGGCCAGTGACGACAGCGGCACGGCGATCCCTGCGACCACGAGCACCGTCTCGTCGCAGACCTCGGCCAGTGCCGCGTTGAGCGCCCCGAGCTGATCGCGGAACAGCCGACCGGCCCGGGTCTCGGGGACCACGCCCAGCCCGACCTCGGCCGAGACCAGCACGACCCGTCCGCGGGTCCGGCGCACGGCGTCGACGAGGCCGCGGACCCGCCGGTTCACCGCGTCCGGCAGCGTCGGCTCGGTCCACGCCGAGGCGTCGTCGAGGACGTTGGTCAGCCAGGACGCCATGTCGTCGACGAGCAGCGGTCCGGGCCCGGACAGCTCGCCGATCAGGTCCGGGGACTCGACGGTGCCCCAGGCCTCGGGCCGGCGCTCGCGGTGCGCGGCGATGCGCGCCGCCCACTCGTCGTCGCCCGGGACCCGACGTGCGGTGGCGGCGTAGCGGACGGCGGTCTCGGCGGGCAGCAGGCCCTCGGCGTACCCGGACTTGCCGGATCGGGTACCGCCCAGGACGAGCGTGCGCCGCGGTGCAGGGGTGCTCACACCCCTATCGTCGCGGATCCGGTCGGCGCGCTCGCACCCGGACCGGGTGAACGCCCCGCCGGTCGGGCTCGATCCGGACGGACCGGACCTCCGTGGCCGGTCACACCGCCGCGCCGCGCTCGACCTTCGGTTTGGGGACCCTCATCCGCCGGAGCTGGGTGGCCCGGGAGAAGGCGTACCACCCCATCGCGAGGCGGTTGCCGGAGTCGTCGGGGAACTTGGCGCGGACCTTCCGGGAGCACGTCATGCCCAGGAAGATCCCCTCGCCGAGCATCACGACCAGCATCAGCATGGCGAACAGGCTCACGTACTGCTGGACGCCGGTGCTGGGGATCAGCGCGGAGATGACGAACACGAGCGCCAGCGGCAGGAACAGCCCGACCAGGTGCGGCCGGGAGTCGACGATGTCGCGCACGTAGGCGCGCACCGGTCCGCGGTCGCGGGGCAGCAGCACCCGGTCGTCGCCGGCGTCCATGCGCCGTCGACGCTCGGCCGCGGCCTTGCGCCGGTCCTCCTTGGCGGGCCGGTTCTGCTTGGCCAGCCGGGACGCCTCGCGCTGGGTGCGCGGCGGGGGCGGTGCCGGTCCGCGGCGGCGGCCGGAGGCCTCGGCCTCGCGGCGCTTCGGCGTCGCCCGGCCCTTGCCGGGCGTGGTGTGCGTGCGCGGGCGCTCCTCGGGGCCGGCGTCGGTGACGGCGGTGTCGCCGGCGGTGTCGTCGGCCGTGCCGGACTCGGCGTCGGTGCTCTCGGAGCGGCGCAGGAACCTCACGCGCCCCAGAGTACGGGCGTGGCTAACCTGCTCGGCATGCGCGTGGTCGTGGCTCCGGACTCCTTCGGCGGGACGCTCAGCGCCCGGGACGCGGCGGAGGCGATCGCCGACGGCTGGCGCCGCGCCGCGCCCGCCGACGAGGTGCGGGTGGTCCCCCTCGCCGACGGCGGCACCGGGTTCGCCGAGGTGCTGCAGGCCGCGCTCGGCGGCACGCTGCACGAGCTGGCGGTGACCGGCCCGCTGGGGGAACCGGTGACCGGGTCCTGGCTGCGGGTCGGCGACACCGCCTACCTGGAGGCCGCGGCCGCGTGCGGGCTGCACCACGTCGCCCGTGAGCGCCGGACCCCGGACGTCGCCCGCTCGGCGGGCACCCGCGGCGTCGGGGAGCTGCTGGCCGCCGCCCGCGACGGCGGCGCCCGCCGGATCGTGGTCGGGCTCGGCGGGTCGGCCACCACCGACGGCGGTGCCGGGATGCTGGCCGCGCTCGGCGCCGTCCCGCGCGACGCCTCGGGTGCCCCGCTGCCCGACGGCGGCTCCGCGCTGGCCCGCTGCGCGGGCCTGGACCCGCTCCCGCGGCTGGAGGGGGTCGAGCTGGTGGCCGCCGCCGACGTGGACAACCCGCTGCTCGGCCCGCACGGCGCTGCGGCGGTGTTCGGCCCGCAGAAGGGCGCCGACGCCGACGCCGTCGCCGAGCTGGACGCCGCGCTCGCCGTGTTCGCCGACGTGCTGGCCGTCGCGGCCGGCACCGACGTGCGCGCCGAGCCCGCCGCCGGAGCCGCGGGCGGTCTCGGTGCCGCGCTGCTGGCACTCGGTGCGACGCGGGCCTCCGGGGCCGGTCTGGTACGCACCCTGACCGGACTGGACGCCGAGCTGGACGCGGCGGCCGCGGCCGGCGGGCTGGCGATCACCGGTGAGGGCAGCTTCGACTGGCAGTCGCTGCGCGGCAAGCTCGTCACCGTGGTGGCGCGCGGCGCCGCGGACCGGGCGATGCCCTGTCTCGTGCTGGCCGGGCAGGTGTCGGTCGGCCGGCGCGAGGCCGGTGCCGCCGGGGTGGACGCCGCCTACGCGGTGGCCGACGAGGCCGGTCTGGAGGCGTCGCTGGCCGATCCCGCCGGTACCCTGGCCGCGCTCGCCGAGCGGGTCGCCGAGCGCTGGAGCCGCTGACGACGGCGGCCCCGGGAATGGGGCGGTGAGCGATGTCACCGGGGTCCGGAAGCGGAAGCGGGGGCCCACGCGTCCCCGCAAAGGGGCCGGAAGGGCCTACGATGTCGCCAGGACGTCAGGGCCGAGAACGGGACGGAAACCGAACGACGAGACCGGCGTCCGCCGGGAACAACTTCCGTTCCGCACGTTGTTGGGAGAGTCATGACCGTAGACAACACGGTGGACACCGCCACCGAGACGCACGGCGTCGAGCTCACCGATGCGGCCGCCGTCAAGGCCCGCGCACTCCTCGAGCAGGAGGGCCGGGACGACATGCACCTGCGGATCGCCGTGCAGCCCGGTGGCTGTGCCGGCCTGCGCTACCAGCTGTTCTTCGACGACCGCTCGCTCGACGGAGACCTGTTCAAGGACTTCCACGGCCTCAAGGTCGGGGTGGACCGGATGAGCGCCCCGTACCTGCTGGGCGCGCAGATCGACTTCGTGGACACCATCGAGAAGCAGGGCTTCACGATCGACAACCCGAACGCGGGCGGCTCGTGCGCGTGCGGTGACTCGTTCAACTAGCACCTCGCGTGCGGACCGCTCCGGTGTCGCCGGGTGTCGTAGTCCTCACAGGTCCGAGAAGACCTGGTCAGTGACCCGGACGGGGCCCCTCAAGATCTCCTAGATCCAGACGGGGCCCGGTTAGGTGTGGTATGGGGCCGGACCTGCCGAATGACGTAACGGGATCAATCGCCTCCGACAACCTGATGCACTTCCCCGGGAAGTTCCAGGACCAAATCCTCGCCGACCAGCTCGACCGCATCTCGGTCAGCTTCCTGGTCGACGAGCTGGTGGTCCGGCGTGGCGGCGTGGCCGGCAACATCGCGTTCGCGCTGGGTGTGCTGGGCCAGGCCCCGGTGCTCATCGGCGCGGTGGGTCCGGACTTCGCCGAGTACAGGAAGCTGCTCGACGACCTCGGGGTGGACACCTCGGGCGTGCACACGTTCGACGACGTGCACACCGCGCGCTTCACCTGCACCACCGACGACGACATGCGCCAGATCGCGTCCTTCTACACCGGGGCCATGGCCCGGTCCCGCGAGATCGAGCTCGCCCCGATCGCCGAGCGCGTCGGCGGGTTCGACCTGGTGCTGATCGGCGCCAGCGACCCGGACGCCATGGTCCGCCACACCGACGAGTGCCGTGCGAAGGGTTACCCCTTCATGGCCGATCCCTCGCAGCAGCTGGCCCGGCTGGAGGGCCCCGAGGTCCGGCGCCTGGTCGAGGGCGCGAAGTTCCTGGTCACCAACGACTACGAGTACGAGCTGCTGCTCAAGAAGACCGGCTGGACGGCGGAGGAGGTCGCCTCCAAGGTCGACACCCGGATCACGACCCACGGCGAGAAGGGCGTGGTGATCGTCGAGTCCGACGGCACCGAGACCCGCGTCGACGTCGTCCCGCCGACCGAGCTCGTCGACCCGACCGGTGTCGGTGACGCCTGGCGCGCCGGCTTCCTGACCGCGCTGGGCGGGGGCCTGTCGCTGGAGCGCTCCGCGCAGCTCGGCGCGCTGATCGCCACCTACGTGCTGGAGTCCGACGGCCCGCAGGAGTGGACCTGGGACCGCGCCTCCGCGCTGACCCGCCTGCGTGACACCTACGGCGACGCCGCCGCGGACGACATCCAGGCCGTCCTCCCGGCCTGACCGGCCCACCTCCCCCGGATGGCACTCATGCGCCTCAGGCACCGCACAGCGGAGCCATAGCCGCATGAGTGCCACGGCGGGAGCTCGCCCGCTCGGCACTCACGCGTCGTGTGTACCCCTGGGCGCTACCCGAGCTGCATGAGTGCCGGGCCCCCTGCGCGACGAAACGGCCGGGGACCCCGCTCGGGTCACCCGCCGGTGGCGGTGGGGGCGGGGGCGAGATAGTTACCGGGGGGTGCGGGGCGGGGGGGTCCGGGGGGGTCCC
>CBIHNM010000154.1:0-10508 GCA_966211265.1 uncultured Pseudonocardia sp. | reverse complement strand
CCCGACATCGGTGCACGGACGCGCGTGTAGGACGGCGAGGGCCGGGTATGTGAGGTACGCCATAGAGGTTGGTCACCGAACGGGAGACGCCATGTCCGTATCAGAGATCCGCAGGACCGGCACCGAGGCACTCGGGCAGGCCCGGGACCCGGCGGCGCTGGCGGACCGGCTCGCGCCGTTCGTGGCCTGGCTCGCGACCCGGCTGGACGACGAGGCGGCCCGCCGGCACTGCCGGGAGGTGGTCGCGGACTTCCTCGACTGGGCCGAGGGCGACCGCGGCGACCCGCGCACCCGCCACGGCCGCTACCGCCGGCACAGCGCCGCCGTCGCACCCGACGCGGTCCGCGGGGCCCTCGCGCTGTTCGCCGAGCACAACGCCGTCGTCGCGGTGACGCTGTCGCTCGACGACTGAGCGCCCCGCCGCCCGGCGCCCTCGCACGGCCCCGGGGGAACCGTGCGCGGCCCGGATGCATCGTCGGGGCACCGCCGGGTACCCATGCGGGACCGACGATGAGAGGAGGCCCCGGCATGGCCACCTGTGAGGTCTGCGGGAACGACTACGACCTGGCGTTCGAGGTGCACGCGGCGGGTGAGGCGCACGTGTTCGACAGCTTCGAGTGCGCCATCCACAAGATGGCCCCGGTCTGCGAGCACTGCGGCTGCCGGATCATCGGACACGGCGTGCAGGGCGATGGCCGGTTCTTCTGCTGCGCACACTGTGCGAGCAGGGCGGGGGCCGGTGCGGGCGTGGCCGACCGCGCCTGACCCCGCCGCCCGCCGGCGCGGGCGTCCGCGCCCGACCAGGGCGGGCGCCGGTCAGCCGGCGACCGCGTCCGCGACACCGGAGGGGCCGGGGACCCCGGTGGCGGCGTCGTGCTCGGCGAGGGCCTCCCGGTACACGGTCGTGAGCGCGTCCAGGATCCGCGGTCGCGCGAACCGCGAGACCGCCCGGTCCCGCCCGGCGATCCCGAACCCGGCCGACGTGCCGGGCTCGGCGAGCACGCTGCGCACGGCCGAGGCCAGCTCGGCCGTGCGTCCGGGCTGCACGTGCACCCCGGTGACCTGGTCGACGACGGTGTCGCGCAGGGCCCCGACCGTCGACGCCACGACCGGGCGCCCGCACGCCATCGCCTCCATCGCCGCCCCGCCGGAGGACATCCGGAGCGGCACGCTGACCAGCACGTCACACGAGCGCAGCAACCTCGGCATGTCCTTGCGGCGCACCGCCCCGAGGAACCGCACACGCCGGGCCACCTCGGACCGGGCCGCCAGCGTGCACAGCCGGGCCAGGTCGGGGTCCTCGCCGGCACGGTCGGGAGCGGGTCCGCCGGCCACGAACAGCTCCGCGTCCGGGACCCCGCGCAGGGCCGCGATCGTCTCCTCCACCCCGCCGTCCTCGGCGAGCGGCGCGAGCGAGAGCAGCCGGGGCCGCTGCGCACGGCGCAGCGACGGGCCGTCCGGCTGCCACGCCTCGGTGTCGATCCCGAAGGGCACCGTGCGCACCCGCGCGCGCGACGCGCCCCGCGACAGCAGCGCGGACAGTTCGTCCTCGCTGCCGGCCACGATGCGGTCGGCGGAGCGGGCCACCGCCTGCTCGGCCGGCCCGCGGCCTGCCGGCACGGCGTCGTGACCGGCGAGGGTGTGGAACGTCTGCACGACGGCGGGCGCGCCCCGCTCGTCCTGCTCACGGGCGGCGGCCGCGCCCACGGCCAGCCCGGAGGTCCAGTGGTGGGCGTGCACGACCTGCGGGCGCAGGGCGCGGTGCAGCTCCTCGAGCCGGCCCGCGAGCTGCGGCACGACCCCGACCAGGCGCTCGTCCCCGAGCGGGGCCGCCGGGCCGGCATCGAGGTGGTGCACGGTCAGCCCCGGGCGGAGCTCGACGGTCGCGGGCCTGCCCGGGTCGTCGCGGCGGGCGATCACGATGACCTCGTGCCCCCCGGCGACCAGCAGGTCGGCCAGCTCGCGGACGTGCACGGCCTGCCCGCACCAGCCCGGCTCACCCGGCTCGGCGAGCGGGCTGACATTGACCGAGACGATCGAGATGCGCATACGAGCCTCCGGATGCAGGACTGCAGGCGGTCGTGCAGCTGGCTCTACACGTTCACGACGGGACTACCCACATGTCGCCGGTCTCAACCCGGGTGGCGGCCCCGACCGTGCTCCGCCCCGGCGAGGCGGAGCCTGGCCAGCCGTTCGACCAGCTCGGGCATCGCGCCCAGCGGTACCCCGCGCAGGTCACGGCAGCAGCCGAGCACGACGCTCTCGACCTCACCGGGGTCGGTGCCGGGGCCGAGCTCGGCGACCATCCGGGCGACGACCCCGTCGACGCAGTCCTCGTAGGGTTCCCGCGGCGCACCCACCGCGCTCACGGCCGCGCCACGCCCGCGCCGGTGCGGCCGCACGTCCGCCGACCGCACTTCTCCACTCGTCCGCTCATCGACGCTCCTTCCCTCACCCCACCCGGGCCGGTGGATACCCCGCGGCGAGGCGGTCCAACCCACGCGCCGCGTGGAAGGTCGAGGCTTTCCACCGGCGTCGTTCGGCGGCGGGTGCGCGCCGGAAAGGGTCGGCCCGACCGGCACGCGGGCTGAACCGGCCGAACCTCGGGTCCGCCCGCGCGCGCACGAACGGTCCCGTACCCGGCCGTCTACCCGGGGGCGACCGGGGAGCAAACCCACGGGCCGACGACCGATCCCGGCCGTGGCGCGGGCCGGGCCCGGATGGCCCTGGCTCAGCGGTAGATCCGCCGGTGCGCGGTGCGGACCAGGCCGCGGTAGAACGGGCCCGCCCGGCCGTTCGCGGCCAGCGCGGCGCGCGCGGCGTTGGCCCCGGGCCCGCCGTGCACGGCGCCCCCCGGGTGGGCCGAGGCGCCGGCCAGGAACAGCCCCTCCACCGGGGTGTCGGCCCGGCCCAGGCCGGGCACCGGCCGGAACACCAGCTGCTGGTGCACCGCCGAGGTGCCACCGGTGATCGCCCCGTCGACCAGGTTGGGGTCCCGCGCCTGCAGGTCGGCCGGGCCCGCCACGGCGCGGGCCCGGATCAGGTCGGTGAACCCGGGCGCGTTGCGCTCCACGGTGCGCTCCACCATGCGCGCGTGGCGCAGCACGTCCTCGCGGTCCCAGCCGAGCCCGCGCGGCACGTGGGTGTAGGCCCACGCCGACTCGGTGCCGGGCGGGGACCGCGTCGGGTCGGAGGTGGTCATCTGGCCGAACAGCAGGAACGCCGTCTCCGGCAGCCGGCCGGCGGTGAGGTCGGCGGTGTAGCGGCGCATCCCGTCCAGGTCGGCACCGAGGTGGACGGTGCCCGCGTCCCGGGCACCCGGCGCGGTCCAGGGCACCGGCCCGTCCAGCGCCCAGTCCAGCTTGACCGTCGAGTAGTCCCACTCGAAGCGGTCCAGGTCGGCGACGAACCGGGGCGGCAGGTTCTGCTCCCCGACCAGCTCGCGGAACAGCTGCGGCGCCGTGACGTCGGCGAGCACGGCGCGGCGCGCGGTCACCGGGTCCCCGGCGGCGTCACGCACGCCGGCCGCGCGCCCGCCGCGCAGCAGCACCTCACGCACCGGTCGGTCGCAGTGCACCCGGCCACCGCGACGGCGCAGCCGCTCCACCAGCGCGGTGGTGATCATGCCGGCGCCGCCCTCGGGGACCGGGAACCCGATGTCCTGGCCGAGCATCGAGAGCAGCCAGCCGAACACGGCGCTGCCGGCGGTGTCCGGGCCCAGGTCGGTGTGCAGGGCGTTGCCGGTCAGCAGCAGCCGCGCGCCGTCGCCGTCGAAGCGTTCCTCGGCGAAACGGCGGACCGGCTGCACGAGCGTGCGGGCGAGCCGGAGCGCGTCCGCGGTGCCGAGCGTGCGCAGCAGCCGGGTGCCCGGCCGCACCGGCGGGAACGGGCGCAACACCGCCTCCAGCAGGTCGGGGCCGATCCGCGACCACTCCCGGAACAGGGCACGCCAGGCCGCGCCGTCACCCGGGGCGAACTCCGCGAGGCCCTCGGCGGTCCGGTCGAGGTCGCGCGAGAGCACCGCGCACCGGTCGTCCGGGGTGACGTGGGCCAGCACCTGCGGCGCATGCCGCCAGCTCAGCCCGTAGTGCTCCAGGCCCAGCTCGCGCAGCACCGGCGAGGCCGCACCCAGCGGGTAGAACGCGCTGGCCAGGTCGCTGACGAAGCCGGGTTCGGTGATCTCGGCGCTGCGCACGGCGCCGCCGGGGGCCTCGGCCGCCTCCAGCACCAGCACCTCCCACCCGGCGTCGGCGAGCAGGTTCGCGGCCACCAGGCCGTTGTGTCCGGCGCCGACGACGACGGCATCCGCCGACTCGCCACCCGAAGATCGCGGTTGCCACACGCCCACCGGGTACCCACCGGCGTCGATCCCACTCGGGGCGCCACACCCGGGGCGCCGGACGGCGCCCGGCGGCGCGCGCCCGCCGCCCGGCCTCGGTAGGTTCACGCCGTGCCGAACGACGCGTCCGACCGGGACGACATCGCCGCCCGCATCGCCGAGCTGGCGCGGTCGACGGGCCGCACCGTCGCCGCCGCCGAGTCGCTCACCGGCGGAATGGTCTCGGCGGCGCTGGCGGCGGCGCAGGGTGCCGGGCAGTGGTACCGCGGTGCGCTGGTCGCCTACTCCAGCGAGGTCAAGCACGAGGTGCTGGCCGTCCCGGAGGGGCCGGTGGTCAGCGCCGAGGCGGCACGGGCGATGGCCGCTCAGGTGCGGCGGCTGCTGCGCGCCGACGTCGCGGTCGCGGTCAGCGGCGCGGGCGGCCCGGACCCGCAGGACGGCTGCGCGCCGGGCACCGTGTTCGTCGCCGTCGACGACGGTGCGCGCGCCGAGGCGGTGCGCCACGAGCTGCCCGGCGAGCCCGGCGAGGTCTGTGCCGGCGCGGCGCAGGCCGCCCTGGCGATGCTCGCCGAGCGGCTGCGGTCAGCGCGACCGCGGTGAGCCCACCCCCGGCCCGGCCCGGGTCGCGATCGCGGCGAGCCGCTGCAGGCTCTCCACGTTGCGCGGATACAGCGCGAGGTCCTGCACCGGCCCCGGGACCAGGCGGCCGGGACCGCTGACCGCGTTCTCGTGCATCGTCACCATGGTGCCCCCGGCGGCGGGCTCGAGCACGAGCTCGACCCGCGCCTCCCCGAACGGCCACGAGCGGGCGCGAACCTCGAGCCGGCGGTCGGGTTCGACGGCGAGCACCTCGGTGTGGTCCTGCAGCATCAGCGGCCACACGCCGACGCTGTGGTGGATCCGGGACCCGACGGCCGGCCAGTCGGGGTCCACGTCGCGCATGTGCGTGGCGCCCACGACCCACAGCGGGTAGGCCCACCCGTCGGACAGCACCGCGAACACGCGGTCGGGCGGGGCGTGCACCAGTCGGCTGACCACTGCCATCGCGGGCTCCACACTCCTGGGGTTCGGGCGGCCGGTCCGGGGCAGAACCCTGCCCCGGACCCGGGCTACCCGGTCCGGGCGCCGCTACACCCTCGGCGGCTCAGAGCGGCGGGAGCCGCTGCGGGTCCCCGACCAGTGCCGCGAGCGGGTCGCCGTCGGCGGCCACGTGCGCGGGCGCGGTGTGCAGCGTCCACCGGTCCGGCCGCAGCTCCGGGTCGTCGAGCCGGTCCCAGGTGACCGGCACCGAGACCGGCGCGTGCGCGGCGGCCCGCGGGCTGAACGGGGCGACGAGGGTCTTGTTGATCGCGTTCTGGGTGTAGTCGAGCCGGGCCAGCCCGCGGCGGCGGTCGGTGTGCCATTCCCAGGACACCAGCTCGGGGGCGGTCCGCCCGACCGCGCGGGAGAGCCGCTCCACCCATGCCCGGGTCTCGGCGAACGAGCAGCCGGGACCGATCGGCACCCAGATCTGCACGCCGCGCCGGCCGGTCACCTTCGGCGCGGCCCGCACCTGCAGGTGCTCCAGCGCGGTCCGGTAGAGCCGGGCCAGCACGAGCACCTCGTCGAAGCCGGTCCGCGAGCCGGGGTCGATGTCGATCAACGCCCAGGTCGGTTCCCGGACATCGGGCAGCCGCGAGGTCCACGGGTGCAGCTCCACCGCCGCGTGGTTGGCCGCCCACACCAGGGACGCGACGTGGTCGAGCACGGCGTACCGGACGGTCTCCCCCGGGCCGGCTTCGACGTCGTGCCAGCGCCGGACCCAGTCCGGCGCGTGGTCGGGCACCTCCTTCTGCCAGAACCCGGGGCGGTCCACCCCGTCCGGGCAGCGGTGCAGGTTGACCGGTCGGCCCGCCAGGTAGGGCAGCAGCGACGGGCCCATCCGGGCGTAGTAGCGGACCAGGTCGCGCTTGGTCGCGGGCGGCGCGTCGGCGGTGCCCGGGAACAGCACCTTGTCCAGGTTCGTCAGGGCCACCTCGAATCCGGCGACCGTCCAGGTCCCCTCGGCCCCCAACGCGTCCAGCTCGGCCAGCTCGGTGTCGGTGACCGCCTGCCCCCCGGGTCCCCCGGCCGGTGCGACGGGCCCCGGCGCGGGTACGCCGGCGGCGGGCTCGGCGGCCGGCCGGACCTCGGACGGTTCCCGGTCCGGCCGCAGACCGCGCCACGCCGCGTGCCGCAGCCGCCCGTCCGCGGTCAGGGTCCGGAACTCGACCTCGCCGACGAGCTGCGGGTCGACCCACCGGGCACGCCGCGCGTGCTCGCGCGGCACGGTCTCGTCGAACGGGCTGTCCGCGCGTCGCAGCGGCTCCAGGCGGGCGAGCAGGTCGCGCAGCATCGCCTCGGTGAACCCGGTCCCGACGTGGCCGAGGAAGCGCAACCGGTCGTGCTCGTCGCGCGCCCCGAGCAGCAGCGAGCCCAGGGTGGAGCTGCGGCGCCCGGAGCCCGGGCTCCAGCCTCCGACCACCACCTCCTGGGTGCGCAGCAGCGCCGTCTTCGTCCAGTGTGCGGACCGGCGGCCCGGCTCGTAGCGCGCGTCGCGCCGCTTGGCGACGACGCCCTCCAGGCCGTGCCCGCGGGCCACCTGCAGCATCTGGGCGCCGCCGACGCCGGTGAACGAGGCCGGCACCGACACCCGTGGCCACGGTTGACCGCCGAGCGCGTCCAGCCGGGCCCGGCGCTCGTCGTAGGTCAGCGCCACCAGGGACTCGTCGCCGTCGGTGAGCAGGTCGAACACGTAGTAGGAGACCGGGACGTCCTCGACCAGCCGGGCGCCCGGGGCGCGCACGTGCATCCGTTGCTGCAGCAGCCCGAAGTCCGGCCGTCCGGCCACGTCCGAGGCGACGATCTCGCCGTCGAGCAGCAGCGGCCGGTCGCTGGACATGCCCGCGACGAGATCCGGGTAGGCGGCGGTGACGTCGTTGCCGTTGCGGGTGGTGATCCGCACCCGGTCCCCGGCCACGGCGACGACCGCCCGGATGCCGTCCCACTTGAACTCGAACGCCCACCCGTCCCCGTCGGGCGGTTCGCCCGCCACGGCCAGCATCGGCGGCGTCGGGTCGGGCAGCGCCCCGCCCGCGGTCGCGGTCACCACAGGAGGCGCGGGCGCCGGAGCCCGCGGCCTCGACGGCCTCGGCCAGGCGGGCGCGGTCCATCGAGGACCGGCCGGGCACGTCGAGCTCCCGGGCCCTGCGCTGCAGCTCCGCCTTGGTCGCCGACCCGACGTCGATCTCGCCGCCGGACTTCGGGGCCCTCGACCGGGCCCGCCGGCCGGTGCCCCGGCCGCCGCCGGAGCCGGAACTCGAGCGGCCGCCTCGCCCGCCCTCGCCCCGGCGGGCCGAACCGTCGCGAGCGGCCTCGACACTGCGCTGCAGGGCGTCGAGCAGGTCCGACATACCGGTCGGCCCGGGCGGCTCGGCCTCGGTGACCACCTCGCGCCCCCGCCGCTTGTCCTCGATCAGCTGCTCGACGCGCTCGCGGTAGGAGTCGTGGTACTGCTCGGGCTTCCAGGGCCCGCTCATCGACTCGATCAGCCGGGTCGCCATGTCCAGCTCGCGGTCGTCGTCGCGCCCGGTGCGCCGCGCCGGCAGGTTCGTCAGCTGCGTGTGCGGGTCGCGGACCTCGTCGGCGAAGTACAGCGTCTCCATCGCCAGCACGTCCTCGTCCGGCCGGATCGCGGCCAGGTACTGCTTGCCGCGCATGACGAACGAGCCGATCGCCGCGCGGCGCGTCTCGGTCATCGCCTGCAGCAGCAGCGCGTACGGCCCGGCCTCGCCCTCGCCCTCGCCGGTGGGCGCCAGCCAGTAGGTGCGCTGGAAGTACAGCGGGTCGATGTCGTCGAGGTCGACGAAGTCGGAGATCTCCAGGCTCTGCGAGCGGCCCGGGGCGATCGCCTCCAGCTCCTCGGGCTCGACCACGACGTGCTCGCCGTCGCCGATGTCGGCGCCCTTGACGATCTCGCCGTAGCCCACCTCCTCCCCGGTGCGCTCGTTCACCCGCTGGTTGCGCACACGGTCGGAGGTGCCGCGCTGGAACTGGTGGAAGTGCACCGTGTGGTCCTCGGTCGCGGCGAACACGCCGACCGGTATCGACACCAGCCCGAACGTGATCGCGCCCGTCCAGATCGCTCTCGCCACGGCCCTGCCTCCGCTCGTCGTCGGGTCGACCCGACCCGGGTACCCGTTCGGCGGCCCTCCTGCACCCGCGTACCGCCGCTCACGGCGTGGCGCGGTGATCCGGGTGGCCCCGGGTCCGGCGGCGCTCCTTGGCCCGGGCCTCGTCCAGGTGCGTGCGCCCGCCGGCCAGCCGGTCGGTGGCGTCGCGGGCGATGTCGCGGAACGTGCGGTAGTAGCCCTCGTCGTACTCCTCGACGATCTGGAACGTCCAGCGCCCGCCGAGGACGTTGCGCCCGATCAGCTCGGTCTCGATGGTGTCGGCCAGGTCGTGGTGCCCGGCCCGGCGCAGGTGCTCGACGGCCGGGTCGAGCAGGTCGTCGCCGTAGCCGGTGAGCTGGTGGAACGTGTAGAGGCTGCCGCGCGCCCGTTCGATCGTCTCCAGCGCCTCGGTCAGTCTGTCCAGCCCGGCCAGCGTGTCCTCGTCCATCCCGTCGGGCACGAGGTGTCGCTGCGCCGGTCCGTCGTCCGATGAGAGCTGCTCGGCCTCCGGGCCGGACGGGGTCGGGGTCGGGTCGTTCATGTGGCCTCCTCGCGCTCGTCGACCGCCGGACGGGGGCCGTGCCCGGGGGTACCCGCGGGCACGGCCGTCACGCACTCGCGTCCTCGTCCGGGCGCTCACCCCGGACGCGGCTCGAGCACGGCCATCGCCCGGTCCACGGCCTCGTCCGGGCTGCCCCCGGTGGACACGACGTGGGCCTGCGGCCAGTCGTCGGCCCGGGCCGCCAGCCGCCGGGCCAGGCCGGGGTCGGCGTCCGAGGTGCCCGGGCCGCGGTCCCCGACCCGGCGGGCGGCGGTGTCCGGGTCGACCGCGCAGCGCAGCGCGACCAGCTCCGCGCCGGAGCTCTCGGCGACCCGGGCCGCGCGGTCGCGGTGCGCGGCCCGGTTCCACGTGGCGTCGAGCACCACCGGCGTGCCGAGGGCCAGCTCCGCGCCGGCGCGACGCAGCAGCTCGTCGTAGGTCCGGTCGGTGTGGGCGTCGGAGTACAGGTCGGTCGCCCGGTCGGGGGCGGGCGCGTGCGGGTCGAGCCCGGCGAGCTGCTTGCGCAGCGGGTCGGAGGCGAACACGCTCGCGCCGACCCGGTCCGCGAGCTCCCGGGCCAGGGTGGAGGTCCCCGACCCCGGCGGCCCGCCGACCAGCACCATCCGCGGGGTGGCGCGCCGCAGCCGGCGCGCGGCCGTGTCCAGCAGCCCGCGGGCGTCCTGCGCGGCGTCGGGGTCGGTGCCCTGCTCGTGGCGCAGGCAGGCGGCCTTCGCCCGGATCACCGCCCGGTAGGCCACGAACAGCGCGAGCAGCGGCCCCGGCACCGGGTCGCCGGCGCGGTCGCCGTAGTGCGCCAGGAACGTCGCCGCCAGCCCGGGGTGCCCCCGCTGCTCGAGGTCCATCACCAGGGCGGCGGCGTCGTCGAGGCCGTCGACGTGGCGCAGCCGGTCGTCGAACTCGACGCAGTCGAGCAGGCGGGGCCCGTCGGGCAGGCAGAACACGTCGGCACCGAGCAGGTCCCCGTGACCGTCGACGATCCGGCGCTCGGCGACCCGGCGCTCGAACAGCGGTCCGCGGCCCTCGACGAACCCGGTCGCGGCCCGGTCCACCTCGCGCAGCGTCTCCTCGTCGAGCGGGTCCCCGGCGTAGCGCCACAGCCCGTCCAGGTTCGCCCGCCACTGCGCGTGCCGCGCGTGCGGCCCGGCCTGCTCGTCGATCCCGGCCTGGTCCCGGTCCCCGGTGGCCCGGGCCTGCTCGTGGTGGAAGCGGGCGAGCACGTCGGCGACCTCCCGCACCCGTGCGTGCAGGTCCTCCCCCGGCGGGTCGGCCTCGGCCAGGGCGGCCAGCGACCGTTCGGCCGGCATCCGGCGCATCACCACCAGGTGCTCGCAGACCCGGCCCTGCGGGTCGTGCACGTCGGCCACCCCGAGGTACACGTCCGGGGCGAGACGACGGTTCAGCGCGACCTCTCGGTGGC
>CBIHNM010000153.1:0-10525 GCA_966211265.1 uncultured Pseudonocardia sp. | reverse complement strand
CTCGCGGGGGCCTGCGCCGGGGTCGCGGTGACCGGGCTCGACGGCACGCCCCGGCCCGGGGAGCGGATCCGCTGCGTCGGTACCCCGCCGGCGGGACTGCGGGCCGCGGCCGCCCGGGCCGGGGCGTCGCTGGTCGAGGCGCCCGTGGTGGCGGACGGGCGCCGGGAGATGCTGAGCGTGCTGCGCGAGCAGGCGATCAGCCGCACCCGGCACCGCTTCGGGCACGTCGAGCGGCCGGACCCCGGTCCGGGCCGGGACGTGTCACCGGCCGGGACCTCACCGTGACCGGTGCCCGCCCACCCGGACCAGCGCCGCGGCGACGCGGTCGGGCACCGCGCTGTGCTTGTGGCTCAGCGCGGGTCTCTCGACCAGCAGCCACGACGACAGCGCCACGATCGTCGTCACCCCGAGACCGATCACCAGGAACAGCGGTGCGGCGACCGTGCCGAGGCCGGTCAGCACCAGCAGCTGCATGGTCGGCCAGTGGTAGATGTACATGCCGTAGGACAGGTCGGTGCGGATCGACCACGGCCACCGGAAGCATGTCCCGAACCAGATGATCAGGTAGGCCAGCGGAGCGGCACCGAGGACCCGGTAGTCCTCGAACAGGGCCACCCCGAGCACGAACAGGCCGGCCGAGACCGCGGCCAGGCCGGCCCGCATCGGGAGCCGGTCGGCGTAGAGGTAGGCCGCCGCGCCGAGCAGGAACACGAAGGTCAGCCGCAGGATCCGGTCGTTGATCAGGACCGGTGCCCCGGCCTCCTGCAGGGTGGTCAGGACGGCCAGCACGCCGAGTATCGCCGGGACGGCGATCCGCCGCCGCCGCAGTGCCCCGACCGCACCGAGCCCCGCGACGACGACGTAGCAGAAGGCCTCGAAGAACAACGTCCACAGGGCGCCGTTGAAGCTGGCTCCCTGCGGGGTGTCCGCGAGGATGCCCGCGATGTCGTACTGCACGATCAGCAGCCCGGAGTTGCCGATCAGGTACCGCAGGGCCGACGGATCGCCGGTGAACGGGGTGGTCACCGGCATGCCCTGTGCCCACGCCGCGACCGGTGCGACGACCAGGGCCGTGAGCAGCAGGCACACCCAGAAGCCGGGCATGATCCGGAGGAACCGGTGCCAGGCGAACCGGGCGAACGACGCCAGCCTCAGCCGGCTGCGGGTGACCAGGAAGCCGCTGAGGATGAAGAAGCCGTCCAACCCGAAATCACCCGGGGTGGATGCTCCCCAGCGGGGCTGGTCGCCGGTGCGGATCGCGGCCCCGTGACTCGCCGCCACCATCAGGGCGAACAGCAGACGCAGCACGTCGAAGCTGTTCCGGCGGGGATCGAAGGTGGTGCGCAGCGTGGACACGACCGCCTCCCGTCCGGTCCGTCGACACCGGCCCGGCGGATCGGGGCGCCGCCGGGACCGGACGTTCTATTCTCACGTTAGAGTAGAGTTGCTGTGGTCCGGCTGAGAGTCCGTCGAGACGGCGTGCGGGACCGCGCGCACGCGGTGGGGCCGATCCGCGAGGTGCATGGCCGCGCTTCCCGGATGCCGCCCGTGGGCGTGCACGCCGCGCCGGCGCGAAGCCCGACGGCGGGGCGGCCCGGCGAAACCCTCTCCGCAGGTAAGGGTAGAATTCGATCTTGAGCGCGGAACGAGGTTCGTCGGGCGTGCTGTGAACCCAGGAGGCTTGAAGTCCGGTGGATGTGGAACAGACCCGACTGCCCGGGGTCCTGGTGCTGACCCCGACCCCCCACCCCGACGAGCGCGGCTGGTTCGCCCGGACCGGCGACACCGCGTCGCTGCGTGCAGCGGGCCTCGCCTCCACGGACTTCGTCCAGGACTCGCAGTCGCGGAGCTGGAAAGGCGTCGTGCGCGGGCTGCACGGTCGCGCCGGGCGCGGCGAGGCGAAGCTGGTCCGGTGCGCCTCCGGTGCGATCCACGACGTCGTGGTCGACGCCCGGCCGGGATCCCCGACGTTCGGCCGGTGGGAGTCCTTCCGCCTCGACGACGTCGATCTGCGGTCGCTCTACATCCCGCCCGGGATGCTGCACGGTTTCCAGGCGCTGACCGAGGTCGCCGACACCTGCTACCGCATCGACGCCGAGCACGACCCGTCGGAGGACATCGCCGTGCGGTGGGACGACCCGGACCTCGCGGTCCGGTGGCCGCTGCCGGTGACCACGGTCAGCGCGCGGGACGCCGCCGCTCCCCCCTGGCGTGAGGTCCGCGAGGGGTTGCGCGCCCACGACCTGGTGCGCCCGTCGTCGGAGCGGACGCGGTAGCGGTGGCCCGGCCGGCCGGGCCACCGCGGCCCCGGCCGAGGCGTCCGGCGGTCGTCACCGACGGTCGGCGGCCCGCGGCTCGCGCAGGGGCTCCGGCCGCTCCGCGAGCGACTTGAGCTCGCGGCAGAGCGCCTCCATGCCCTGGACCTGGGCCCGCAGCGCCTCGATCCGGGCCTCGGCCGCGGCCCGGTACATGCCCAGCCTCGTCCGCAGGTCGTCGTCCTCACCGCGGGTCCGATCGGTGTCCTCCACCGCGCGGGCGGCGTCCATGACCGAGACCAGGTCCTTGATCTGGTCCAGGCTCAGGTCCAGCGGCTTGAGGGTCTTGATGAACTGCAGGCGCTCCACGTCGTCCTCGGTGTAGAGCCGGAAACCGCCGGTGCTGCGCGCGGAGGGGACGACCAGGCCGACCTCGTCCCAGTGGCGGATCGTGCGCAGCGACAGCCCGACCCGGGCCGCGACCTCCCCGATCTGCAGCACCCGACATCCACTCCTCTCGCCGGCGATCCCACCCTCGCGCACCGGGGTGCGGGGCCCGGCGCAGACGGCCGACCGTCCGGCAACCCTACGACAGCGCGGTCGGGCTTGATCGCGACGCCGAGGGTGCCCGCCGACCCGGTGGCACCCGCCGGGGTGTGCGGCGGGTGCCGGGCGCCGGTCACGACCGGGCCGCACGGAGGTGGGCCAGCACGTCGTGCTCGCCCAGCCGGCCGACGACCGGGCCGCCGGGTTCGGCGCGCACGGCGAGCTCACGGCCCGGGCGCGACCCGAGCTCGGGCAGGACGTCGAACACCGGGGTCCCGGCGAGCAGGACCGGCTCCTCGGCCGGGCGGGGAGCCCGGCCCGCCCCGTCTCCGGCCGGTCTCATCACGTCGCCGACCGCGACCGTGCGCAGCGCCCGGTCGGTGGCCGTGTCGGCGTCGATGTCGACGCCGCGCCGGAGGAGCTTGAGCGTGTAGACGTTGTCGCGCGAGACCAGGTGGCTGATGCCGGTGGCCAGCACGACGGCGGCCATCAGGGGCAGGATCACCGCGTAGTCACCGGTCAGCTCGACGACGATGAGGACCGCGGTGATCGGCGCGTGGGCCGCGCCGGCGAACACGGCGGCCATCCCGACCAGGCCGAACGCCCCGGGGGACAGGTCCAGCGCGGGGAACAGGGCGTGCACGGCGATCCCGAAGGCCGTCCCGGCCGTCCCGCCGACGAACAGCGAGGGCGCGAACACCCCGCCGGAGCCGCCGATGCCGATGGTCAGGCTCGTCGCGAGCATCTTGCCGAGCAGCAGGACCAGCAGGAACCCGAGCGCGTACCGCCCGGAGATCCCGGCCTGCAGGACCGGGTACCCGACGCCGTACATCTGGGGCAGCGCGAGCAGCAGGCCCCCGAGAAGCACTCCGCCGACCACCGGGCGCAGCCACTCGGGGCCGCGCCAGAGCGTGTCGCACCCGTCCTCGACCAGGTAGAGGAGGCGTGCGAACCCCCAGCCGAGCAGCCCGGCGAGCAGGCCGAGGAGGCCGTAGATCGGCAGTTCGGCGACCGAGCCCAGCGCGAAGTGCGGCAGGGACAGGACGGTCTCGTCGCCGACCAGCGTGCGGGCGACGACGTTGGCGGTCACCGAGGACAGCACGAGGATGCCGAACGCCTCGGCGGTGAAGGCGCGCAGGACGATCTCCATCCCGAACAGCACGCCGGCGACCGGGGCGTTGAAGGTGGCCGAGATCCCGCCGGCCGCGCCGCAGGCGACCATCAGCACCAGCCGGTGCGAGGGCACCCGCAGCCACTGCCCGATCGACGACCCGAGTGCGGACCCGATCTGCACGATCGGCCCCTCCCGGCCGACCGACCCGCCGGTGCCGATGCACACCGCCGAGGCGAGCGCCTTGACCGCCGCCACCCGGGCCGGGATCCGCCCGCCCCGGCGGGCGACGGCGAACATCACCTCGGGGACCCCGTGCCCGCGGGCCTCGGGCGCGAAGCGGTGCACCAGCGGGCCGTAGACCAGACCACCGACCACCGGCGCGAGGAGCAGGAACCAGACCCCGAGCCAGGGCAGGTGGGTGCTGGGCACCCGTCCCGCGTCGCTGTAGTCGGTCCGGCCGGTGACCAGCCCGGTGATCCCGAAGATCAGGAACCGGAACACGACCGCGCCCAGCCCGGACCCGACCCCGATGATCAGCGCCAGCCCGACCAGGCCGGGGCGCGTGCCGACCAGCAGGTGGTGCAGCGAGCCGACGGGGCCCCGGCGGGTCGCGGCGCGACCGGCGCGTTGCGCGGGGCTCACGAGAGGGCACCGCCGACCGACCACTCCGGTTCGGCCGGGGGGCGCGGGCCGGGCCGTCGTTGCACCGCGTCATCATTGCATCGTGCAATGACCGTCCCCGTCCTAGGCTCCCGGTCCGTGACCGAGCCCGGGTACCTGACCGCGACGAGACGCAGCTACGACGCCATCGCCGAGAGCTGCGCGGAGCCCTTCCGTGCCGAGCTGGAGGCGGCGCCGCTCGACCGTGCCCTGCTCGCGGGCTTCGCGGAGACGGTCCGCCGCGACCACCCCGACCCGCTCACCGTCGAGGTCGGCAGCGGCCCCGGGGCGACCACCGCACTCCTGGCCGCGCACGGCCTGCGCATGCGTGGCATCGACCTGTCCGCGGCGATGGTCGAGGTCGCCCGGCGGGCCCATCCCGGGATCGGGTTCGAGGTCGGCGACATGCGCGCGCTCGCCGTCGACGACGCGAGCCTGGCCGGGCTGGTCTCCTGGTACTCCCTGATCCACATCCCGGAGAGCGACCGGTCCGCCGTGGTCGCCGGATTCCGACGGGTGCTCCGGCCCGGCGGGTACCTGTTGCTGGGGTTCCAGATCGGCGAGGGCACGCGCCGCTACGACGAGGCGTTCGGGCACGAGGTGTCGCTGGACTTCCACCGGCTCGACCCCGACGCCGTCGCCGCGACGCTCGACGCCGCCGGGCTCGAACCGGTCGCCCGGCTCGTCCGCGCACCCGAGGCCCGCACGGCGGTGGCGCCGCTGCCGCAGGGGTTCCTGATCGCCCGCAGGCCCGCTTGAGGCGGCCCGCCTGCACGGCGCTCACCCGACCAGGGGCGCGACCTTCGTGCCGAGGAGCTCGATCGAGTGCAGGAGCTCGTCGTGGCCCAGCCGGGGGTTGGTCATCTGCAGGTTGATCCGCTCGACCCCGCCGAGCTGCTCGGACACGCGGCGGCACTTCGCGGCCACCGTCTCCGGGTCCCCGACGAAGAACGCGCCGTCGGGTCCCCGGGTCGCGTCGAACTGCGCACGGGTCGGCGGCGGGAACCCCCGCTCCTGCGAGACCTTCGTGAACATCTCGGCCCAGCCCGGGTAGAACGCCGAGGTCGCCTTCTCGACGTCGTCGCCGACGAATCCGAAGCAGTGCAGGCCCACCCGCAGTGCCTCCGGCGGGTGCCCGGCCCGCGCGCCGGCCTCGCGGTAGAGGTCGATCAGCGGGGCGAACCGGTGCGGCTGCCCGCCGATGATCGCGACCATCAGCGGGAGCCCGAGCACGCCGGCCCGGACGAACGACTCGGGGGTACCGCCGACGCCGACCCACACCGGCAGCCGTTCCTGGACCGGACGCGGGTACACGCCCTGGCCGGTCAGGGCCGGGCGGAGCCGCCCCGACCAGGTCACCTCGGCGCTCTCCCGGATCGCGAGCAGCAGGTCGAGCTTCTCGTCGAACAGCTCGTCGTAGTCGGAGAACGAGAGCCCGAACAGGGGGAAGGCCTCGGTGAACGACCCGCGCCCGACGACCAGCTCGACCCGGCCCCGGGACAGCAGGTCGACGGTCGCGAACTCCTCGAACACCCGGACCGGATCGGCGGCCGACAGCACGGTCACCGCGCTGCGCAGCCGGATCTGCGACGTCCGCGCCGCGGCGGCGCCGAGGATGACCGCCGGGGCCGAGTCGTAGTACTCGGCCCGGTGGTGCTCGCCGATACCGAACGACGCCAGCCCGACCTCGTCGGCGAGCGCGATCTCCTCGAGCAGGTCCGCCATGCGGTCGGCGGACTCCACCACGGTCCCGCGGCCCGGGTCGGTCACGGCGGCCACGAAGCTGTCGACTCCCAGTTGCACGCGGACAGCCTGTCAGGGCCGGTCGCGACCGGCCGGTCCGTCAGCCGTCCCGGTAGTACCCCGAAAGGGTGATATGCCTCCGGATGGTCCTGACCCGAACTGGTCCGGGTGCGGGCCTCGCGCCGCACGTGGGGCCCGTCCTACCGAACTTTGTGAAGGCCTCCCACGTGCGACGACGGAACTTTATCGTCATATTGACCTTGTTATCGGAGTGACCCGCGTCGCACGATAAACCGTCACAGTTGACTGCAAGTGAGGTGTTGCTCGAGGTGCGCGTGGCCGCATCCTGTGCCGACCGACGGTCGTTGGAGTCTTTCGACACACCGCGGACGTCGCGTCCGGTCCAGGGGGCACCTCGAGGAGGAGGACGGCATGGGTGAGAGCACGACCCGCGTCGCGTTCATGCGTCGCTGCGACTCGGGAACCCAGTGGCCGGGCCGGGGACGCCGGATGTCCCGACCGCAGGTGAGTCAGGTCGTCGACCTGCTGCTCGCGGCTCGTCGGCTGCTCGACCCGGGTGCCCTGCCCCATCCCGAGCACGTCGTGGACCACCCGACGGCGCGCGTGGTCCTCAAGGCGATCTGGAACTCGGCGGTCGCCGAGCTGTCCAGTTCGCCGGGGCGGCCCTCGCCGGACCTGGTGTCGGTGCTGCAGGCGGTCAAGGAGCTCGACGAGAAGATCCTTCTCGACCACATGAAGCACCAGGACCAGGCGCTGCAGCGGGTGCGGTCCGCGCTGGCGATGCTGGGCGAGACCAAGAGCTGCACCGCGTTGCTCGACACCGCCGCGACCACCGCCTGCAGCCTCGGCTTCGACCGTTCGATCATCTCCCGGGTGGCGGACTCGCTGTGGATCCCGGAGCGGGTGCACGTGGAGAAGGACGCGGTGTGGGCCCAGGAGATCCTGGCCGTCGGGCGGGGTACCCCCCAGCAGCTCAACGGTTCGCTCATCGAGACCGAGATGGTCCGCCGGCGCACCTCGATCCTGGTCGACCAGGTGCAGGAACGCCCCGGGGTGCACAAGGAGATCGCCGAGGCGTCGATGTCGCGCAGCTACGCCGCCGCGCCGATCGTCGTGCACGGCGTCGTCGCCGGGTTCGTGCACGCCGACTGCTACTACCAGCAGCGCAATGTCGACCACCTGGACCGTCAGATCCTCACGATGTTCACCGAGGGTCTGGGGCAGGCGCTGACCCGCACGATGGTGCTCGACGAGCTCGGCACGATCCGTCGTGACGTGGACGAGCTGTCCCGCCGGCTCGCCTCGGTGCGCGACGAGGGCGATTCCCGCGTGCTGTGGGGACACGACGGCGGCGACCGGGCCCCCGACGACGCCCGCCGGCTGCGCCCCTCCGGCGGGGTCGACCACTTCCTGCGCTCGGCGCCGGTGGACCCGACGCTGACCCGGCGCGAGGTCGAGGTGCTGCGGCTGATGGCCGCCGGCGACACGAACGCCCGGATCGCCAGCCGGCTGGTGATCTCCGAGGGCACCGTGAAGTCGCATGTCAAGCACGTCCTGCGCAAGCTGGGCGCGGCCAACCGGGCGGAGGCGGTCTCGCACTGGCTGCGCAGCGGGCACGAGGTGTCGCGTGAGCGCATGCACGCGGGCGACGGACGACGCTGAGCCGTGCCGGCCACGTCTGCGGCCGTGCCGGAACCGGTGCGGGCCTACCTCGACGAGCTCGAACGCGTCTCGTGCGGCCTCGCCCGCCACGAGCGCCAGGACCTGCGTGCGCGGGTGTGGGCCGAGGTGGCCGAGGCGGTCGGGTCCGACCCCACGCCGGAACGGGTCGAGGTGGCGCTGCGCCGGCTCGGCCCGCCGGCCGTGCTCGCCGGCACGGGGGAGGGGGAGTACCCCCTGCGTGACCCCGTGGTGGTGCATCTGCTCGGCAGCTCCCTGCTGACGTTCGGGATCGGCGGGGTCGCCGGGCTCGTCCGGGCGTGGCGCTCGCCGTCCTGGCCGCGTTCCGACGCGCTGGTGGCCACCGCGGTCGTGCTGGTCTGCGGGGCGGCGCTGCCGCTGTCGGCCCCGGTGAACCCGCTGGCGGGGGCGCTGCTCGGCGGGCTGGGGGTGGGTGCGCTGCTCGCCGCGTGCGTGCTCGGTGTCCGGATGCTCGCGGCCCGCCGCCGTGCCCGCCGCAGCCGTCCGGCGTGCCCCTCGACGGGAGCTGCGCGCCGGATACCCCCCCAGGGGGAGGTGGAACCGCCCCCTGCGGGAGGTGTGGCACCCCCGCCCGATGACCAGACTCGGGGTTCGGTGGAGGTCTGGCGACCGACCACCGCGCCGGTCGACTCGAAGGAGAGTGGATGAGCACGCCTGGGACGCTCGCCCAGCCAGACAGGACCGCCGAGGTCCCACGCCGCACGGCGAAGGGTTCCGGTGGACCGGGTCTGCTGAGCAAGGTCGCCGAACCGTTCGTCACGGCCGGCGAGATGTGGCAGCTGATGGTCAAGGTGTTCGTCCTGGCCATCCGCAAGCCGGTCGGCTTCTGGGGCGACACCCGGGACCAGTGCTACGACATCCTGAAGCTGACCTGGCTGCCGATGTCGCTCGCCGCGTTCGGCTTCGGGTTCGGTGCACCGGGCCTGACCGGTGGCGCGATCTTCTACACCTTCGGCATCCCGTACCGGCTCGGCGCGTTCTTCGAGTTCGCCTCGGTGCGGGAGTTCGCCCCGTTCATCAACGGCATGGTCGTCGCGGGTGTGGTCGGGACGGCGATCACCGCCGACCTCGGCGCCCGCCGCATCCGGGACGAGATCGACGCCATGGAGGTCCTCGGCGTCGACCCGATCCGCACGCTGGTGCTGCCCCGGGTGCTGGCCTGCACCGTGATGACCGCGGTTCTGGACATCCTGGCCCTGTTCGTCGGCCTGGTGAGCGGCTACGTCGCCGCCGGACCGATCTTCGACGCCAGCTACGCCGGGTACTACGGCTCGCTGTTCGACCTGCTCAACACGGTCGACCTGTGGGGCAGCGTCGTGAAGTGCGCGCTCTACGGGCTGATCATCGGCGTCGTCTGCAGCTATGTCGGGCTCAACGCCAAGGGCGGCCCGATCGGTGTCGGCAAGGCGGTCAACCAGGCCGTCGTCATCTCCTTCGCCGGTGTCTGGGTCATCAACTTCGTGTTCACGCTGACGATGCTCGGCCTGAACCCGCAGATGAGCGTCTACAAGTGAGGGAGGTGCGGACGTCATGACGATGCTCGACGACCGGGGCTCGGCCGAGAACCCCGAGGAACCGGGGGAGCTCCGCGCTCCCGAGAAGCAGGGCGTCGACGTCAGCTTCGGTTCGATCACCGGGAAGCTCAAGACCGGCCTCACCGAGGCCGGCGACATCGGCCGGTTCACCGCCGACACCGTCCGGGACTTCCCGGACATGTTCCGGCGCTACGTGCCCGAGGTGTTCCGCCAGGCCGGCATCCTGATCTTCAGCTCGGCGCTGATCATCTGGTTCATGATGTTCATCATGGGCGGGCAGTGCGGCCTGGAGGCCAGCTACACGCTCAAGCAGATCGGCGCCCCGCTGTACTCGGCGGTGTTCGACGCCTACTGCGGTCTGCGCGAGCTCTCGGCCTACATGTGGGGCTGGATCCTGGCCGCGAAGGTCGGCTGCGGCTACGTCGCCGAGATCGGCTCGATGCGGATCTCGGACGAGGTCGACGCCATGGAGGTCATGGGCATCAAGTCCAAGTCCTACCTGGTGGGTACCCGGATCGCGGCCACGGTGATCGCGGTGCCGTTCATGTACGCGGTCGGCCTGGCCATCCTCTACTGGGCGATGTACCTGGTCACGGTCGTGAACCTGGGTGGCGTCTCACCGGGCGGGTTCCTCTACCTGTTCTGGCTCTACCAGAGTCCCTACGACTCGTTCGCCACGATGTGCAAGATCATGATCGAGTCGGTCGTGATCGTCGGTGTCGGCCTGTACTACGGCTACAACGCCAGTGGCGGACCCGTCGGTGTGGGCCGTGCGACGGCCAAGTCCATGATCATCAACCTGGTGCTGATCTCGGCTATCGGCGCGATCGGCACCCTGGCGTTCTGGGGGCTCGACACGAACAGCCCGATCGCGAACTGACGCCCGCCCGGCCCGCCCTTCCCCGGGGCGGGCCGGGCGCGGGCCCCGCTCCCCGACCCCCGCTCCCCGC
>CBIHNM010000152.1:0-10575 GCA_966211265.1 uncultured Pseudonocardia sp. | reverse complement strand
CACGGCTTCGCCTGCGCCGGTGCCGGTCTCAGTCGCGCAGTGTCGCGGCGTGGTCGGGCACGGCGTGGTCGATCTCCCGGGGCGCGCGGGTGTAGGTGCCCCGGTCCTGGGGGCGCTCGGGGAAGACGAGCTCCGGACGCTCGACCGGCTCCCACGGGACCGTCGAGAGCAGGTGGGCGATCGCGTTGATCCGGGCGCGGCGCTTGTCGTCGGACTCGACGATCGTCCACGGCGCCCGGTCGGTGTCGGTGTGGACGAGCATGTCGTCCTTCGCCTTCGAGTAGTCGTCCCAGCGGCTGATCGACTCGAGGTCCATGGGGGAGAGCTTCCACTGCTTGAGCGGGTTGCCGGCGCGCTCGCGGAACCGGCGCTCCTGCTCGACGTCGCTGACCGAGAACCAGAACTTGACCAGGTGGATCCCGTCCTCGACCAGCATGTCCTCGAACGTCGGGCACTGCCGCAGGAAGCGCCGGTACTCCGGCTCGGTGCAGAACCCCATCACCCGCTCGACGCCGGCACGGTTGTACCAGCTGCGGTCCATCAGGACGATCTCGCCGGCTGCGGGCAGGTGCTCGACGTAGCGCTGGAAGTACCACTGCGTGCGCTGCCGCTCGGTCGGTGCGGGCAGCGCGACGACGCGGCAGACGCGCGGATTGAGGTGCTCGGTGATCCGCTTGATGACGCCGCCCTTGCCGGCGGCGTCGCGTCCCTCGAACACGACGACGACCCGCGCCCCGCTGCTCCGAACCCATTCCTGCAGCCGTACCAGCTCGCCCTGCAGTCGGAGCAGCTCATGTTCGTAGGCCTTGCGCGGGATCCGGTCGCTCGTCGCCACCGGACCAGGATCGCAGCTGCGGCGGGTCGGCGGCGCCTCAGGGGACGACGCACGCCGCCCGGACGAGGTCGGGCGTGCCCGCTATCCGAGCCCCGGCCGGAACGCGGGCCGTTCGGTGTCGCTGCGGTGGCGGACCTGACGGACCGGCAGGGTCGCCGGGTCCGCGACGGCCTGCTCCCGGGAGATCGGGGCGGGCGGGGCGGCCCGCATCGCCGGCTCCGGGCGGGCCGCCGGAGCGGAGCTCGCCTGGTTCGCGGTGAAGACCGGCTCCACCGGGGTGCGGGCGGGGGCCGCCGGGCGCCGCTGGGGCTTCGCGCCGGTCAGGGCCCGGACCTCCATCTCCGCCGAGCGCCGCTCGGCGTCGGAGTCGGGCCGGCCCAGGAACGCGCCGATGGCCCCGAACAGGAACGACGCCGGGATCGAGACGAGCCCGGGGTTGGACAGCGGGAAGATCGAGAAGTCCACCGACGGCAGCATCGACTTCGGCGTGCCCGACACCGCGGGGGAGAGCAGGATCAGTCCCACGCTGGCCGCGATCCCGCCGTAGATGCTGCACAGCGCGCCCGTGGTGTTGAACCGCTTCCAGAACAGCGAGTACAGGATCGTCGGCAGGTTGGCCGAGGCCGCGACGGCGAACGCGAGGATCACCAGCACCCCGACGTTCTGGCCGTTGGCGAGGATCGCGCCGCCGATCCCGGCGACACTGATGGCGATCGCGGTGGCGCGGGCGACCTGGAGCTCGCGGGCCGGGTCGGCGCGCCCGCGCTTGATGATGTTCGCGTAGACGTCGTGGGCGAACGAGGCGGATGCGGTGATCGTCAGACCCGCCACCACGGCGAGGATCGTGGCGAACGCGACCGCCGCGACGATGCCCAGCATCAGCTCCCCGCCGAGGCGGAAGGCCAGCAGCGGAGCCGCGGAGTTCGACCCTCCCGGGGCCGCGGCGATCGTGTCCGCCCCGACCAGGGCGGTGGCGCCGAAGCCGACCACGACCAGCATCAGGTAGAACGCGCCGATGATCCAGATCGCCCACTGCACCGAACGGCGGGCCTCCGTCGACGACGGGACGGTGTAGAAGCGCATCAGGATGTGCGGGAGCGCGGCCGTGCCGAGCACGAGGGCGAAGATCTGCGAGAGGTAGTCGAGCTTCCCGAGGGACGTCGGGTTCTGCAGGCCCGGCGCCAGCAGCGCCTCGCCCTGACGGTTGTTGCGGACCACGTCGCCGAGCAGGGCGGAGAAGTCGAAGCCGTAGCGGCCCAGCACCCACACCGCCAGGATCAGCGTGGAGAACATCAGCAGGACCGCCTTGATGATCTGGACCCAGGTCGTCCCCTTCATGCCGCCGACCAGCACGTAGAAGATCATCAGAAGGCCGCAGGCCGCGATCACCAGGCTCTGCCCGATCTTGTTGCTGTTCGGGATCTGCAGCAGCAGGGCGATCAGCCCGCCGGCACCCACGAGCTGGGTGAACAGGTAGAAGAACGTGACGACCATCGTCGAGACCGCGGCCGCGGCGCGGACCGGGCGCTGTCGCGTGCGGTAGGCGAGGACGTCGCCCATCGTGTAGCGCCCGACGTTGCGCAGGAGCTCGGCGACCAGCAGCAGGGCGACCAGCCAGGTGACGAGCGCGCCCACCGAGAGCATGAAGCCGTCGTAGCCGAACTGCGCGGTCAGGCCCGCGACACCGAGGAACGAGGCCGCGGACAGGTAGTCGCCCGCGATCGCCACGCCGTTCTGCGGGCCGGTGAAGGACTGGCCGCCGGTGTAGTAGTCGGCCGCGGTCCGGTTGGACCGGCCGACCCGGACCACCACGATCAGCGTGATGGCCATGACGATCGCGAACACCGCGATGTTCACCCCGGGGCTGCCCACGGCCGTCGGGCCGGCGGCGACCTCCGACAACCGGGACGTTCCGCTCGTGTATCGCATACGGTGAGCAACGAGCGAGCCACCGGATGGTGACGAGCGGTAGTCAGTCGATCGCCGAGCGAACGGGCGATCGCGCGAATATTGTGTTCCCTGGTCGCAAAAAGGCTCGATCCCGCGGTCAGCGCCGGGCCAGGGCCTCGCCGAACACCTCGGCGATACCGGCGTAGCCACGGTCGTTGGGGTGGAAGCGGTCGGCGGAGAGCTTGCCGCGCCAGTGCCGGGTCCGGGGGTCGCGCAGGTCGGCCAGGACCAGCCCGCGGCGGGCGACCGCGTCGTCGATCAGCGCGTTGACCTCCAGCGCGGCGTCGAACGTGCCCGGCTGGTTGCCGACCACGGTGCCGACCGGCAGCCGTTCCAGAAGCTCGGCCATCGCGGCGGCGGCCCCGGTGCGGTGCCGCGGGTTCATCAGGTCGTTCGAGCCGATCAGGCACGTCACCAGGTCGGGCGTCCCGGGGATCGTGTCGAGGGCCGGGATCTGGCGATCGAGGACGTCGACCACCCGGCTGCCGCTGAGGGAGAGGTTCACCAGCCGGTACTGCGGGATCTGCAGCGCCAGCTGCCCCACCCAGCCCCGCCACGGCACGCTCGCCCCGATGCCCTGGGCCATCGAGTCCCCCAGCGCCACCCACAGCGGCCCGGACCGGGCGAGCGCCGCACGGTTGTGCTGCCCCCACTCGCGGGCGTAGGGCTCCACCTGGCCCTGCACCGTGCGGATGCCCCGGAACACCAGCCCGGCCGCGCTGACGACCCGGCCCGGCGGACGTCCGAGCAGGTTCGAGTAGTCGAACGCGCCGTCGTCGGTGTCGCCCACACCGACCAGTCAAGCAGGACGCGCGGGCCCGCGCGCACGGTCCTACCGTGGCCACCATGAGCGCTTCACCGACCGTGGCACTGCTGGGAACCGGGATCATGGGAGCCGGGATGGGGCACAACATCCTGGCCGCCGGTCTCGGGCTGCGGGTGTGGAACCGCACCCCGGACAAGACGCAGCCGCTCGTCGACGCCGGCGCGACGCTGGCCGGGAACCCGGCCGAGGCCGTGCGCGGCGCCGACGTCGTCGTCACCATGCTCGGCGACGCCGACGACGTGCGCGCCGTCATGGAGCAGGCCGCAGGCGGGCTCACCGAGGGCCAGATCTGGCTGCAGACCACCACCGTCGGCGTCGAGCCGCTGACCGGCCTGCTGCCGATCGCCCGCGAGCACGGCCTGACGTTCCTCGACGCGCCGGTGCTGGGCACCCGTCAGCCCGCCGAGACCGGGAACCTGACGATGTTCGTGGCCGGCCCGCCGCAGGCGCGCGCCACCGTGGACCCGGTCCTCGACGCGGTGGGCGCGAAGACGGTGTGGGTCGCCGAGACCGCGGACGGGGCGGCCGCCAGCCGGCTGAAGATCGTCGCCAACAGCTGGGTGCTGGCCGTGACGGCCGCGACCGGCGAGACGATCTCGCTGGCCCAGGGCCTGGGCGTCGATCCGCAGGCGTTCCTCGACGCCGTCGCCGGCGGCCCGCTGGACCTGCCCTACCTGCAGGCCAAGGCGAAGGCGATCCTCGGCGAGGACTACGCGCCGAACTTCACCGTGGACAACGCGGCCAAGGACGCCGGCCTGATCGTCGACGCCGGCGAGGGCGCGGGCCTGCGGCTCGACGTCGCCGAGGCGGTCCGGGCACGCCTGCGCCGCGCCTCCGAGCGCGGGCACGGAGACGCGGACATGGCCGCGGCCCACAAGGCGTCCTGATCGGCGGGTGCCCGGTCGAGCGGGTGCTCAGGCACCTCTCAGGGTCGGGGTAGAGACTGGCGGGCATGCGCATTCTGGTCGTCGACGACGACAAGGCCGTACGGGATTCGCTGCGCCGGTCGCTGGCTTTCAACGGCTACCAGGTCGAGCTCGCCGAGGACGGTCAGGCGGCCCTGGACCGGATGGTCGACTCGCGCCCGGACGCCCTCGTGCTGGACGTGATGATGCCGCGCCTGGACGGCCTCGAGGTGTGCCGGCGGTTGCGCAGCGCCGGTGACGCGCTGCCGATCCTGGTGCTGACCGCGCGCGACGCCGTCTCCGACCGGGTCGCCGGGCTCGACGCCGGAGCCGACGACTACCTGCCCAAGCCGTTCGCGCTGGAGGAGCTGCTGGCCCGGCTGCGCGCGCTGCTGCGCCGGCGCACACCCGAGGAGATCGCGGACTCCGCGGCCGGGCGGACCAAGGCGCTGGAGTTCGCGGACCTCTCGCTCGACCAGGACACCCGCGACGTCCGCCGCGGCGACCGCGCGATCAGCCTGACCCGCACCGAGTTCTCCCTGCTGGAGTTGCTGCTGGCCTACCCGCGCCGGGTGCTGACCCGCGGCCAGATCCTGGAGCAGGTCTGGGGGTACGACTTCCCGACCAGCGGCAACGCGCTCGAGGTCTATGTCGGGTACCTGCGGCGCAAGACCGAGGCCGAGGGCGAGCCACGGCTGATCCACACCGTGCGCGGCGTCGGGTACGTGCTGCGCGAGTCGCCGCCGTGACCCGTGGCGGGCCCCGGACCGACGCCGGGCCGGGCACCGCGCCGCCGCGCCCGGCCCGGTCCTCGGGGCCGGACCGGGAGCGGTTCACGCTGCGCGCCCGGATCGGGGTGCTGGCCGCGCTGGTCGCCGCCGCGATGGTGCTGCTGGTCTCCGCGGCCGCGTTCCTGGTCGTCCGGCAGAACCTGTCCAGCACGCTCGACGAGACCCTCTACCAGCGGGCGACCGCCGCCGCGCAGAGCGAGCTGGCCAGCCCGCAGCTGCTCGCGACGATCCCGCCGGCCGTGCTCGGCGCGGCGGACCTGCACATCGCGCTGGTGTACTCCTCCGGGCTGGCCGCCTCCGCCGACGCGACGTCGCGGCCGCCGGTCGGTGACGAGGAGCTCGCGGTGGCCGAGGGCCGTGCGAGCGAGTCGATCCGCACCGCGTCGCTGGGGCGGGTGCCCTACCGGGTCGTCGCGGTGCAGGCCGGGCCGGGCCGCGCGCTGGTGATCGCCCAGCAGCTAGACAGCGTGACCAAGGTCGTGTCCCGGCTGGGGACGGCGCTGCCGCTGGTCGGGCTCGGCGGCGTGATCCTGGCCGCGCTGGCCGGGTTCGCCGTGGCCCGCACGGGGCTGCGCCCGGTGCAGCGGCTCACGGCCGCGACCGAGCGGGTCGCCGCGACCGGGGACCTGCGACCGATCCCGATCAGCGGTTCGGACGAGCTCGCGCGGCTGACCCAGAGCTTCAACGCGATGCTCGGCGCGCTGGCCGCGTCCCGGGAGCAGCAGCGACGCCTGGTCGCCGACGCCGGACACGAGCTGCGGACACCGCTGACGTCGCTGCGCACGAACCTGGAGCTGCTGGCCGCCGCGGACCGGCCGGACGCGCCCTCGTTGCCGGCCGAGGACCGCGAGGAGCTGCTGATCGACGTCCGGGCGCAGGTCGAGGAGCTCTCGCACCTGGTCGGGGACCTGGTCGAGCTGGCCCGCGACGACGCGCCGATGGTCACCACCGAGGCCCTGGAGCTGGGCGAGATCGTGGAGCGGGCGCTCGCCCGGGTCCGGCGCCGGGCCGGTGACATCACCTTCGACGTCACGCTGCACCGCTGGACGGTGGACGGCGACTCGACCGCGCTGGAGCGCGCGGTGCTGAACCTGCTCGACAACGCCGCCAAGTGGAGCCCGCCGGACGGCCGGGTGCGGGTGTCGATGATCCCGATGCCGGACGCGTCGATGGTGATCGAGGTCGCGGACTCCGGGGCCGGTATCGCCGCCGCGGACCTGCCGCACGTGTTCGACCGCTTCTACCGGGCCGACACCTCGCGCACGATGCCCGGGTCCGGGCTGGGGCTCTCGATCGTGGCGCAGGCCGCGGCGCGGCACGGGGGAGCGGTCTGGGCAGGTCAGGCCCCGGAGGGCGGGGCGCTGCTCGCGTTGCGTCTGCCGGGCCGACCCCCGGAATCCGAACCCAGCCCATAGCCTGGACACCGCGGGTCGTGCACGTGGCCCGCGCAGGTGACGACGGACGGTGGATGCATGCCCGAGGAGACCCCGCACGGCGACGGCGGGACCGGCCGGGAGACCGGCACGGCTCCGGCCGCCGACGACACGGCGCACACTCCGGACGCGAGGACGTCCGACGCGGCGGGCGAGGGGGCCGGGGCGCCGGCCGGCGGGGCGTCCGGGAACCCCTGGGCGCGGCCCGGCTCGGCCGGTGACCCGGCCGACACCACGGGGACCTCACCGGACGACGACGATGCCACCGCTGCCACGCGCACGGCCGCGCCGTCCACCGACACCGCCCACGTGCCGGGCCCGTACTCCCCGGCCCCGGCCGCGCACGACCCGTACGGGCAGGGCCGGTACGCGCAGTACCCGCAGAACCCCTACGGCCCCGGCGCGTACGGGCCGGCCGGTGCGCCCCCGTACGGCGCGGACCCGTACGCCGGGGCCCCGTACGGACAGGCCCCCTACCCGGTGGGCGGGCAGCCGCCCTACGCCCATCCGCCCGGCCAGAGCCCGCCCGGCTGGCCCGGCGGCCCGCCCCCGCCGTCCCGTAGCGGACTCACCGGGCGGCTGGTCGCGGCCGCGATCGCACTCGCGCTGGTCGCGGGCTGCGTCGGCGGGGCGATCGGTGCGGAGGTCGCGACCTCCGCCGGTTCGGGCGACGGCGGCGTCCTCAGCGACCCGCTGCCCGCGGCCGACTCCGACCTGCCGATGACCCAGATCGAGCGGGTCGCGCAGAAGGTGCTGCCCAGCGTCGTGCAGCTCAGCGTCGAGGGCGGCGCGCTCTCGCGCGGCGAGCAGGGCGAGGGGTCCGGGATGGTGGTCAGCGCGGACGGCCTGGTCCTGACCAACAACCACGTCGTCGAGCCCGCGGCCACCGGCGGGACCCTGCGGGCGGTGTTCCAGGACGGCCGCACGGCGCCGATGCGGATCATCGGCCGGGACCCGCAGTCCGACCTGGCCGTGGTCAAGGCGGACAACCTGGCCGGGCTGACCCCGATCGAGCTGGGCAACTCCGAGGGGGTGCGGGTCGGCCAGCAGGTCACCGCGTTCGGTTCGCCGCTGGGCCTGGGCGGCTCCGTCACCACCGGCATCGTCTCCGCGCTCGACCGCGCGGTCAGCGTCGGCGGCGAGGGCGGGGCGACCACCGGGCCGGGCTCGGCCACCGTGCTCAGCGCGCTGCAGACCGACGCGGCGATCAACCCCGGCAACTCCGGCGGTCCGCTGGTGGACATGCAGGGCAGGGTCGTCGGCATCAACTCGGCGATCGCGACCACCGGCGGTGCCGGTGGGGGGTCGATCGGGGTCGGCTTCTCGATCCCGATCAACCAGGCCAAGCGCGTCGCCGACCAGCTCCGCACCGGCGGCCGGGCCACGCACGCCGTCCTCGGGGTCGAGGTCACCGACGACCCGCAGCAGGCCGGGGCCCGCCTGCGCACGGTCGCGCCCGGCGGGGCCGCCGCACGGGCCGGCCTCAAACCCGGTGATCTCGTCGTTCGTCTGGGTGATCAGCGGATCACCACCGGGACCGATCTGCAGGCCGCGGTGCGCTCGCAGGCGCCCGGGTCCACGGTCGAGCTGCAGCTCGCGGACCGTGCGGTACCGGTGGTCCTGGGCACGGACTGAGCCCGCGGCCCCCGATCCGGCGGGCCGCCGCGCCCTGGACGGTAGCTCGGTGTGGTCGACTTGGGTCGCCGTTCACCCAGAGTGTGAGGACGGTTGCGGCCGCGTTTCGTTGACGCGTGAAACACCGGCATGATGGTGTAGGGAAGCCCGGGACGGTGGTGCCCCGCCGACCGGGTTGTCCGACGGGTCGTGTCGGTGCAGGATCCCCCTCCTTGCGCCGGCACGGCCCGTCCTCGTGCGAGCGGGTCACGACGGGCCCGGCGGGCACCGGCGTTAGGCTGGTGACCATGGAGATGGCGGGACCTCAGATCGGCCGGGCCCTCGTGGTCATCGTCGACGACCGGGTCAGCGGGGGAGAGCTGTCCGACCAGACCGGGCCGCTGGTCACCGAGCTGCTCGAGGAGGCGAACTTCCTCGTCGACGGCGTCGTCTCGGCCCCGGGCGAGGTGGTCGCGATCCGCAGCGCGCTCAACACCGCCGTGATCGGCGGGGTCGACCTCGTGGTGACGGTCGGCGGCACCGGGGTGTCCCCGCGCGATGTCACCCCGGACGCGACCTCCGGTGTCCTGGACCGCCCGATCCCGGGCATCTCCGAGGCGCTGCGCGCGTCCGGGCTGGCCGCGGGTGCGGTGGACGCGGGCCTGTCCCGCGGGCTGGTCGGTGTCTCCGGGAGCACGCTGGTGGTGAACCTGGCGCCGTCGCGGGCCGCGGTCCGCGACGGGATGGCCACGCTGACCCCGCTGGTGCCGCACGTGATCGCCGAGCTGTCCGGACTCGACGACTAGTACGCCGCACACCGAAGGGCCCGGCGGTGGGACTCCCACCGCCGGGCCCTTCGGTCGTGTCGCGACTACTTGTCGGGCGTGGCCGACGGCGGCGGGACGGCCGGGATCTGGCCCGGCTCGGCCGCCGGCCCGTCGGGCTTCGGGTCCTGGGCCGAGGGCGCGTCGCCGCCGGGCGGGGGCGGCGGCACGGCCGAGACCGAGCCGGTCGCGGTGGAGTCGGCCTGCCTGCGGTCCTGCGGGGACAGCGCGTCGCCTCCGGGCGGCGACGGCGGCACGGCCGAGACCGGCCCCTTGTTCGACACCGTGTCCGGCGTCCCGACGCCACCCGCGGGCGGCGGGGTCGAGGAGCTGCCGCCGAGCGCGCCCTCGACCTTGCCCTTGGCGTTGCCGATCTGCTCGCTGTACTTGCCGCCGGTCGCCTTGTCGACCTGCTCGGCGGCCTTGCCGACGTAGGGCGCGGCCTTCTCCTTGGCCTGCTCCAACGCGGGCCCGGCCTTCTCCTTCGCCTTCTCGATGTGCGGAGCGGCCTTCTCGATCGCGCTTTCGGCTGCCTCGCGCGCCTTGTCCAAGAATCCCATCGCGGATCCCTCCCTCGGTGGTCGTCCGCAGCGGCGTGCGGCGTATGCCCCCATCCTTCCACTGAACGCCCAGCGTGCGGGGTCGCGCGTCGATCGAGTGAGCCGCGGACGCGGGCGTCGCGCCGACACCGTGCGCACGTGGCCGGGCGGCACGGCACGATGGGGACATGAGTGCATTGCCGGACGAGGTGCGGCGCCGGATCGCCGAGGTCTTCGGCGAGGACGTGGTGACCACCCGCGACGAGCACGGTGACACCGGCTCGTCGGCCGAGCGCGAGGACCCCGACGCCGACCGCTGGCTCCGCGAGAACCGCCCGCCCCACCACGGGGGCTGACCCGCTCAGCGCAGGGTCACGGCGACCTCGCCGGCCAGGGACGCGGCGGCGACGGCGGTCGCGGCGTCGCGCGGCAGGGCGACCAGGACCAGGGGGCCTCCGCCGACGCGGCCCGGGCCCGAGGCCGGGGCCGGGGCCGGGGCCGTCAGGACGGTGAGCACCGTGGCCCGCTCGGCGATCACCCGGGCATCCGGCCCGGCACGGTCGGCGCCCTCGCCCGCACCACCGGAGCCGAGCGTCACCACGTCCACGACCGTGCCGGGGGCGAGCAGGGCGGCCACGGCCGGGTCCGCGGGACGCAGGGGCACCGCGGCCGCGCCCGGGCCACCGGCCCGCACGGTCAGCTCGACGCCGACCAGCCGTAGGTCGGTCAGGGCCTCACCGGCACGCACCGCGCCCGCCGCCACGCGCCCCTCGGCGTCCCCGACCGCGCGCAGCGCAGCGGCCGGCACCAGCGCGGACGGCCACGTGCGGACGGCAAGGTCCTGCGCCCGGAGCGCCG
>CBIHNM010000151.1:0-10642 GCA_966211265.1 uncultured Pseudonocardia sp. | reverse complement strand
ATCGACGGCTTCGCCGACATCGTCGTCGTCAACTACGAGGTGCTCGACCGGCACGTGGGGTGGCTCGGCGACTTCGGCTTCCGCGGGATGGTCGTCGACGAGGCGCACTTCATCAAGAACAAGACCTCGCAGCGCTCGCAGCACGTCCTGGAGCTCTCCGCCCGCATCCGCTCGTTCACCGCGCGCCCGCTCCTGATGGCCCTCACCGGCACCCCCCTGATCAACGACATCGAGGACTTCCTCGCCATCTGGCAGTTCCTCGGCTGGATCGACGGGACGAAACCGCTCGCCGACCTGATGGACTCCCTCACCGGCACCGGCCTGACACCGGCCGACCCCGGGTTCTACCCCGCCGCCCGCCGGTGCGTCGTGGACCTCGGGATCGTCCGTCGGCGCAAGGTCGACGTGGCCGCCGACATCCCTCCACGTCGCATCGCCGACCTCCCGGTCGAGCTGGACGGGGCGGCCGGCCGCTCGATCCGGGCGGCCGAGCGCGACCTCGCCCGCCGGATGGTGGCGCGGTACTCCGACGCGCTCGCCACCCGGGGATCGGGTTCGGTCGTGGAGGGCATCGACCACGCCCTGGTCCGCCAGGTGGCGAAGTGGGAGCAGAAGGACGCGGCCGCGGCCTCCAACGGGGACAACGTCTTCGCGATGATGCGCAGCATCGGCCGGGCGAAGGCCGCCCTGGCCGCGGACTACGCCGCGCAGCTCGCGCGCAGCGCGGGCAAGGTGGTCTTCTTCGCCAAGCACGTCGACGTCATGGACGCCGCGGAGGAGACCTTCGCCCGGCAGGGGGTCCGGTTCTCCTCGATCCGCGGCGACCAGACACCGACGGTGCGCCAACGCAACATCGACGCCTTCGTCAACGACGCGGGGGTCGGCGTCGCGGTCTGCTCGCTGACCGCGGCCGGTGTGGGCATCAACCTGCAGGTCGCCTCGAACATCGTGCTCGCGGAGCTGTCCTGGACCGCCGCGGAGCAGACCCAGGCCATCGACCGCAGCCACCGCATCGGCCAGACCGAGCCCGTCACCGCCTGGCGCATCATCGCCGCGCAGACGATCGACGCCCGGATCGCGGGGCTGATCGACAGCAAGGCCGGCGTCGCCGCCCAGGCGCTCGACGGCTCCGAGGAGGAGGTCGGGTCCTCGGCCGACGTGCAGCACGAGGCGCTCGTGGCACTGCTGACCGACGCCCTGTCCACCGCCGACGCGCCCTGAGGCGCGCCGCCGCGGAGGGCTACCGGCCGCGGATGGTGGCGCGGGCCGGGCCGTCGTCGGCGGCCTGCAGGGTGCGGGCGAGCTGCCCCAGCACGGCGCGGTCGTGATCGTCGCGCACGGCGATCGAGAACTCCACGTCGGTGACGACGTCCCGGTAGCGCGCGAGGAGCTTCTCGCCGATCTCGTCGTGGGTGCCGATCGTGACGAACTCGTGCAGGACGTCGTCGTCGATCAGCGCGGGCAGCTCCTCCCAGCGCTGGGCCCTGGACAGCTCCTTCGCCTCGGTCGCCAGGTCGCCCAGGCCGTGGTGCTCGAACGCCCGCCGGTAGCCCGGGGTCGAGGCGTAGAACGCGATCCGCGCCCGGGCGTCACGGACCTTGGGGACGAGCTCCTCGGGGGTCGCGGCGGAGGCGACCAGCGGCTTCATGCACACCCGGAACCCCTCCAGGCCCCGGTCGCCGCGCTCGGCGCCCCGCCGGACCGCGGGGAGCATCACCTCCCGGATGTAGGAGGGGGTGCACACCGGGTGCGGCCGGACCCCGTCGGCGACCTCGCCGGCCACCCCGCAGAGCCCGGTGTTGACCGCGGCGAGGTGCACCGGGATCTCCGGGTGCTCGATCGGCCCCGCGTCGAACAGCGGGACCATCAGGTCGAGGTCGTAGTGCCGGCCGTGGACGTCGAGCCGGGTGCCGTTCTGCCAGCAGTCCCACACCGCGCGGACGGCCTGCACGTACTCCCGCATCCAGGGTGCCGGCGGGTGCCAGGCCATGCCGTAGCGACGTCGGATGTGCCCGCGGACCTGTGTGCCCAGCCCGAGGGTGAACCGCCCCCGCGACAGCTTCTGGACCGTCCAGGCGCTCAGGGCCATCACCGTGGGACTGCGCGGGAACGCGATGGCCACCGACGTCGCCAGCCGCAGCCGCCCGGTGCTCTGCGCGGCGAGGGTCATCAGCGTGAACGGGTCGTCCTTGGTCTCCTCGACCACGAGCCCGCCGTAGCCGATCTCCTCCAGCAGGGCCGCGTCGCGCCCCACCGAGAAGATGTCGAGCGGCACGTCGGGCGCCCGCAGCCCGGGGTCGACCTTGCCGAGCGGCAGCAGGGTTTCGAGTCGCATCCACGCTCCTCACCTCGTCGTGGCCACGATAGGCGGCGGCGGAGCCGGGCGTGCCCGCACCGCGGGAAGACCGCGCCGGGCGGGTCGTCGGGGAGGCACCATCCGCCGGCGGGGGAGGATAGGGTCACCTGCACAGCGATCGCGACAGGCGGGAGTTCGGGTGGACAGACCGGCGTGGGCCCCGGACGAGGTCGACATGACGCGTCCGAGCGTGGCCCGGGTGTACGACTACTACCTCGGCGGGTCGCACAACTTCGAGTCCGACCGGCTCTTCGCCGGACGCGTGCTCGAGGTCCTGCCCGAGATGGCGGCGATCGCCCAGCAGAACCGCGCCTTCCTGCGCCGCAGCGTGCGTCACCTGTGCCGGCAGGGGATCGACCAGTTCCTCGACCTCGGCTCGGGGATCCCGACCGCCGGGAACGTGCACGAGATCGCCGCGCCGCTCTCGCCGGGCGCGCGGGTCCTCTACGTCGACCACGACCCGGTCGCGGTCATGCACAGCCGCGCCCTGCTCGCCGAGGACGAGCACGCCCAGGCCGTCGCCGGCGACCTGACCGACCCCGCCGCGGTGCTGTCCTCGCCGACCCTGCGGGCACATCTGGACCTGTCCCGGCCGGTGGCGGTGCTGCTGGTCTCGGTGCTGCACTTCGTCGACGACGACCGGCGCCCGGCCGACCTGATCGCCGCCTACATGGACGCCGTGGCGCCCGGCAGCCACCTGGTGCTCAGCCACGCCAGCGTCGCCGGCAACCACGGCGCCGCGGACGCCGAGGCCGTCTACAACCAGCAGCGCTCCCCCAATCCGATGCGGATGCGGTCGCACGCGGAGGTGACCGACCTGTTCGGCGACCTCACCCTCCTCGATCCCGGGGTCGTGCGGATCCCGTTGTGGCGGCCCGAATCCACGGCCGCCACCGGACCGGCCGCCGAGCACTATCCCGGTCTCGCCGGGGTCGCGTACCGCTGACGGCGGCGAGGTGCACGAGGTGGATCCCGCGGACGCCACGGCGCCGGACGGGCCGGAGGCGGCGGTGTGCCGCCTGGCCACGGCCTGGACCGACGCCATCGAGTCCGGCAACTACGTCTCGACCAGCCGCGCCGAGCTCTTCGCGGTCCTCCTCGCCGCGGCCCGTCGGATCGTCGACGCGCTGGCCGGGCGCGCCGAGCCCGCGGACGCGTGCTCGGTCGGCGAGGACCTGGTCGCGGCCCACCTCACCGATCCGGCCACCCTGCGCCGCTCGATCGAGGTGATCGGCGACCACCTGGCGGCGGTCCCGCGCACCCGCGACGCGACCCGGCGCCGGGTCGCCGTGATCGGGGAGCTGTCCACCGGCTACGCCCGCGCGTTGCAGCACCGGACCCGGATCGAGCAGGAACGGATCGGCGCCGCGGCGTTCTCCGCGCGCGCCGTGGCCGAGTCGGCCCGGTGGGCCTCGGAGGCCCGCTACGGCGCGCTGTTCGCCCACGCCGTGATCGGCATCAGCGTCTCCGACGTCGAGGGCACCATCCTCGAGGTCAACCACGCGCTGTGCCGCATGCTCGGCTACACCGCCGACGAGCTCACCGGGCGGTCGATCCGGACCTTCATCCATCCCGAGGACACTCCCGACACCTGGAGCCGGGTCGGCGAGATGATGGCCGGCGCCGTCGACCACCTCCGGCTGGAGAAGGCCTACTACCGCAAGGACGGCAGCCAGATCTGGACCGAGCTGGTGGTCTCGCTGATCCGCACGCCGGAGGGCGAACCGCACTACCTCGTCGCCATGGTCGAGGACGTGACACAACGCCACCGGCTGCAGGCGCGGCTGCAGCACCAGGCCGACCACGACCCGTTGACCGGGCTGCCCAACCGCACGCTGTTCTTCCGCAGGCTCTCCCGGGCCCTGCACGACACCGCGGACCCGCCCGGCCGGGCCGAGGACCAGGTCGGTGTGTGCTACCTGGACCTGGACGGCTTCAAACGCGTCAACGACACCCTCGGCCACGACACCGGCGACCAGCTCCTGCAGACCGTCTCGAACCGCCTGCGCGCCGCGGCCGGGACCGACGGCCACGTCGTCGCGCGGATGGGCGGCGACGAGTTCGTCGTGCTGATCGAGCACTGCGACTCGGTCGAGGCGCTGGTCCCGGTCGCGCGGCGCGCACTCGAGGCGCTGCGGGCCCCGGTCCGCCTCAACGGGCAGGACGTCGCGGTCTCGGCGAGCGCCGGGCTGGTGTCCGGGCCCCGGGCCCGGTGCACCGAGCCCGAGGGCCGGTGCCGGTGCGGTGCGGAGCTGATGAAGGCCGCGGACACCACGATGTACTGGGCCAAGGACGACGGCGGCGACCGGTTCGCGATCTTCGACCGGCACCGCCACCGCCGCGACGTGCACGGGTTCGAGCTGTCGGCCCAGATGCCCGGGGCCCTGGCCCGCGGCGAGTTCGAGCTGGACTACCAGCCCCTGGTCCGGCTCGGCGACGGCCGGGTCGTCGGCGTCGAGGCCCTCGTGCGCTGGCAGCCACCCGGCGGGCGACGCCTCGGCCCGGACCTGTTCATCCCGCTCGCCGAGCAGACGGGCATGATCGTGGCACTGGGGCGGCACGTGCTGTGGCAGGCGTGCACGCAGGCCCGCGCCTGGCGCGACCACGCCCCGGACACCGGGTTCGGCATCAGCGTGAACATCGCCGGCCGCCAGATGCGCCAGCCCGACATCGTCGACCAGGTCGCCCGGGTCCTCGACGAGACCGGCTGGCCCGCGGCGGACCTACAGCTCGAGCTGACCGAGAGCGACCTGATGTCGGCCGCCGGCGGCCCCCTCGAGGCGCTGTACGCCCTGTCCGACATGGGCGTGCGGATCGCGATCGACGATTTCGGCACCGGGTACTCGAATCTGGCCTACCTGCACCGCCTCCCGGTTCACGTGATCAAACTGGCCGGGGACTTCGTCGCCGGCAACGCGGCACGGCGGCCGGGCACCCCGCCCGGGCGCGGGGTCGACAGCCCGGTCATCCTCACCGCCCTGGTCGAGCTGGCCCACACGCTCGGCCTCACCGTCGTCGCCGAGTCGGTCGAGACCGAGGAGCAGGCCGACCGGCTCCGCAGGCTGGGCTGTGACGTCGGCCAGGGCTGGTACTTCGGCCGGCCCGTGCACGCCGACGCCGTCCCGGCGATGCTCGTGCCCCGTCCCGGCGCCCCCGCCCGGGGACCTCACGGGGGCTTGTGACCGGTCACGTCGCGGGCGGAACCCGCTGTTGTCCCGCCCGCCGTGGCGGCCCGGCGCCCGATCCGGCTACTGCTCGGTCACCGCGCCGGCGTACTGGGCGCTGTAGAGGGCCCGGTACGCGCCGTGGGCGGCCATCAGCTGCTCGTGGTCGCCCTGCTCGACGATCCGCCCGGCCTCCATCACCAGGATCAGGTCGGCGTCGCGGATCGTGGAGATCCGGTGCGCGATCACGAAGCTGGTGCGGTCCGAGCGCAGCGCCGCCATCGCCCGTTGCACCAGCAGCTCGGTGCGGGTGTCCACCGAGCTGGTGGCCTCGTCGAGGATCAGCAATGACGGGTCGGCCAGGAACGCCCGCGCGATGGTGATCAGCTGCTTCTCCCCCGCGCTGACGTTGCTGCCCTCCTCGTCGATCACCGTGTCGTAGCCGTCGGGCAGGCTGCGCACGAACCGGTCGACGTAGGTCGCGCGTGCCGCGGCCAGCAGCTCCTGCTCGGAGGCCGCCGGGTTGCCGAACGCGATGTTGTCCCGGATCGTGCCGCCGAACAGCCACGTGTCCTGCAGCACCATGCCGATCCCGGTCCGCAGGTCCCGCCGCGTCATCGACGCGATGTCCACCCCGTCCAGGGTGATCCGGCCGCCGTCGAGCTCGTAGAACCGCAGGATCAGGTTCACCAGCGTGGTCTTGCCCGCCCCGGTGGGGCCGACGATCGCCACGGTGGCCCCCGGGTTCGCGACCAGCGAGAGGTCCTCGATCAGCGGGGTCTCGGGCCGGTAGCGGAACGACACGTCGGAGAACTCCACCCGCCCGGTGCGCCGGGTCCGCCGCCGCGGCGACGCCGGGTCGGGCGACTGCTCGTCGGCGTCGAGCAGCTCGAACACCCGCTCCGCCGAGGCGACGCCGGACTGCAGCACGTTGGCCATCGAGGCGGCCTGGGTCAGCGGCTGGGTGAACTGGCGGGAGTACTGGACGAACGCCTGCACGTCGCCGAGGCTCATCGAGCCCGACGCCACCCGCAGCCCGCCCAGCACCGCGACCGCCACGTAGTTCAGGTTCCCGATGAACATCATCGACGGCATGATCGTGCCGGAGATGAACTGGGCCCGGAAGCTCGCGTCGAACAGGCGCCCGTTCTTCTCGGTGAAGTCGGCCTCCACCTCGCGGTGGCGCCCGAACACCCGCACCAGCTCGTGGCCGGTGAACGCCTCCTCGATGTGCCCGTTGAGCGCACCGGTGTGCTTCCACTGCGCCACGAACTGCGTCTGCGAGCGCCGGGCCACCGCCCGGGTGAGCAGCAGCGTGAGCGGGATCGTCAGCGCCGCGATCACCGACAGCAGCGGGGAGATCACGACCATCATCGCCAGCACGCCGACGACGGTGAGCAGCGAGGTGAGCAGCTGGCTCATGGTCTGCTGCAGGCTCTGCGAGACGTTGTCGATGTCGTTGGTGACCCGGCTGAGCACCTCGCCGCGCTGGCGCCCGTCGACGTAGCGCAGGGGCAGCCGGTTGATCTTGTCCTCGACGTCGGAGCGCAGCGTGAACACGGTGCGCTGCACGATCCCGTTGAGCAGGTACCCCTGCAGGTAGCCGAACACCGAGGCCACCACGTAGATCGCGACCACGCCGGCCAGCACCAGGGCCAGGGCACGGAAGTCGATGCCGGCACCGGGCGTCACGTCCTGGGCCTCGATCACGTTCGCGACGGTGTCCCGGCCCGCGGCGCGCGCCCCGGCCGCGGCCTGCTCGGCCGAGATCCCCGCCGGGAGCTGCCTGCCGAGCACACCGGCGAAGATCAGGTCGGTGGCGTGGCCGAGGACGAACGGGCCGACCGCGTTGAGCGCCACGCTGACCACGCCCAGCACCAGGACGGCGATCACCCCGGGTCGTTCCGGGCGCAGCCGCCCGGCGAGGCGGCGCGCCGACGGGCCGAAGTTCGACGCCTTCTCCGCCGGCACCCCGACACCGCGGCCCCACGGCCCGCTGCCGCGCCGTTCGGCGTCGAACCCGCGTGCGGCGCGGACGGTGTCGGCGTCCTGGCGGGGTCTGCCGGTGGTGGTGCTCATGCCACCGCCTCCGACCGGAGCTGGGACTCGACGATCTCGACGTAGGTCGGGCAGCTCTCGAGCAGCTGCTCGTGCCGGCCGATGCCCACCGCGACCCCGTCCTCGAGCACCACGATCTGGTCGGCGTCGGCGACGGTGGACACCCGCTGGGCCACGATCAGCACCGTGGCGGTGGCGGTGACCGGGCGCAGAGCCGCGCGCAGCCGGGCGTCGGTGGTCAGGTCCAGGGCCGAGAACGAGTCGTCGAACAGGTAGATCTGCGGCGCCCGCACCAGCGCGCGGGCGATCGCGATGCGCTGACGCTGGCCACCGGAGACGTTCGTTCCGCCCTGCGAGATCGGTGAGTCGAGCCCGTCGGGCATGGCGGCCACGAAGTCCTCCCCCTGCGCGATCCGCAGTGCCGCCCACAGCTGCTCGTCGGTGGCGTCGGGGTTGCCGTGGCGCAGGTTGCTCGCGACCGTGCCGGAGAACAGGTAGGGCCGCTGCGGGACCAACCCGATCCGGCGCCACAGCTCCTCGGGGTCGAACTCGCGGACGTCGACACCGTCGACCGAGACACTGCCGCCGGTGACGTCGAAGAGCCGGGCCACCAGCGAGATCAGCGTGGTCTTGCCGGCCCCGGTGCTGCCGATGATCGCGGTGGTCCGTCCGGGCGAGGCGGTGACCGTGACCTCGCGCAGCACCGGCGCCGCCGCGCCCGGGTAGGTGAACGTCGCGTGGTCGAACTCCAGGCGGCCCTCGCGGCGGGGCGGGGTGACCGGCCGGTCCGGCGGCGACACCGACGACGCGGTGTCGAGCACCTCGGCGATCCGGTCCGCGCAGACCGCCGCGCGCGGGATCATCATCGCCATGAACGTGGCCATCATGACCGCCATCAGGATCTGCAGCAGGTAGGCCAGGAACGCGGTCAGCGACCCGATCTGCATCTGCCCGGCGTCGATCCGGGCGGCGCCGAACCACAGCACGGCCACGCTGGAGGCGTTGAGCACCAGCATGACGATCGGGAAGATCAGCGCCTGCAGCCGCCCCGCGGCGGTCGCCACGTCGGTGACCCCGGTGTTCGCCACCGCGAAGCGCGCGGTCTCCTGCGGCTCGCGGACGAAGGCCCGCACCACCCGGATTCCGGTGATCTGCTCGCGCAGGATCCTGTTCACCGCGTCGATCCGGGTCTGCATCAGCCGGAACTTCGGCACCATCCGCACGATCACCACGCCGATCGCGGCCACCAGCACCGGCACCGAGACGACCATCAGCCAGGACAGGCCCACGTCCTCGCGCAGCGCCATCACCACACCGCCGACACACATGATCGGCGCGGTGACCAGCATCGTGGCCGAGAGCAACACCAGCATCTGCACCTGCTGCACGTCGTTGGTGCAGCGGGTGATCAGCGACGGCGCCCCGAAGCGGTTCACCTCCCGCGCCGAGAACCGGCCGACCCGGTGGAACACCGCGGCCCGCACGTCACGGCCGAAGCCCATCGCGGTGCGCGAACCGAAGTACACCGCGACGATCGAGCAGACGACCTGCACCAGCGTCACCACCAGCATCCAGCCGCCGGTGGACACGATGTAGGCCGTGTCGCCGCGGGCGATCCCGCGGTCGATGATGTCGGCGTTGAGGCCCGGCAGGTACAGCGATGCCATCGTCCCGACCAGCTGCAGTGCCACGACCAGCCACAACGGCCGGGCGAACGGCCGCAGGAACTCACGCAACAGGCGGATCAGCATGTGCCTACCTTGCTCGTGTGACGGTGGGCCCAGCGGCTCCGCGGTCCAGTGTCCTCGGAACGGGGTGGGCGCCGCACCTGTGTATCCGCGGGCCCCCGGGTCTCGTTCACCCGTCCGGGCGGGGCGGGGCGGAGGGTCAGGCCGGGTTCAGCCGCGGTGCGGCCGGGGGCGCGACACGGGCCGTCCGGGCCCGGCAGGTGGCGCGGGGGGCACGGCTCGCCCGGCGCAGGGAACCGACCGCCGCGGCGAGGCTGGGGTAGGTGTCGATCCGGTACTCGCTCTCCAGCAGCGCGACGAGACGCTGCAGGTGCCGGTCGGGCGCGGCCAGCGCGTAGCCCGCGCCGGCGTCGGTGGCCGCCCGGGCGGTCTCGGTGAGCTGGGTGAGCCCGGTGGCGCCGCAGAACCCCAGCTCGGCGACGTCGATGACAAGGGCGCCGGGCGTCCGATCGGCGCGCGGGCCGTCCGGGTCGGTGGCGGTTCGCAGCCCGGCCCGCAACGCACCGCGGGCCACCGGGCGGGTGCTGAGGTCGAGCTCGCCGACCATGTGCACGATGGTGATCGGCGGCCCGGGCCGGGCGTCGGCCGAGTCGAGGTGACACGACAGCAACGTCGTCCGCCGGGGCGTCCGTTCGGCTTGCGCGCCCTGGACCGCGGTGGTGCGGAGCGACATGCGGATCTCCGTCCGGTCGGGCAGGAGGACTCCGTGGGCCGCCAGGGGATTCAGCGACGTATCCAGCAGTACCCCCGCCGCCCGGTGGTGTCAACAACCCCGGTCGGCGCGCGGGACGGCCGCGCCGGGCGTGGACGGGTGGCCCGGTGTCAGCCCCTCGTCCCGGCCGGTGCGGTCGGGTGCGGCCCGACCGGGCGACCGAGCCCGCCACCGCCGCCGCCGTTCCCGCCGCCGTTGCCGCCGCCGTCCTCACTCCCGTCGTCGGGGCGGTGGGTGACCAGCACGACGATCGCGAACAGCAGCGTCAGACACCAGATCACCTGTGCCGACGCCGACCCGCCGGACGCCGGCAGACCGGTCACGATGACGGCCAGGACGATGCGCTCGTCACCCACGATCCGGTCCACCAGGTCCCTGCCCTCCGCGGACGAACCCGATGCATCCATGCCCGGCGTATACCACACAACCGTCGGTGAAAAACACCCCACCCGGGACGGGGACCGCCGCAGCGCTGCCGGCGGGCGACGATACTGGGGGCATGGCGACGAGGTTGACCCTGCACATGCTCGGCGGGCAGGACCTGCAGGTGGTGTTCGCCGACGACGCCGAGGCCGCCGGGGTGATCGAGCAGATCGACAACGCG
>CBIHNM010000150.1:0-10672 GCA_966211265.1 uncultured Pseudonocardia sp. | reverse complement strand
GACCGGGGGTCAGCTCGCCGACCTGACCCCGCGCACCAGGCCGGAGAGCAGCGCCGCGGCGAGGCCCTTCACGGCGAGCGACTCGCCGAAGGGCAGCCGCTTGTCGGCGTCGACGCAGTAGGTGATCTCGGTCCCGGACCCCGCGGGCCGCAGCGTGACCTCGCCCCGGTAGTTCTTCAGCGGCACCCCGGCGAGCGCCTTGTAGCCCAGGCGCGCACCCGGTTCGAAGGCGACGACCTCCTCCACGATCGGCCCGGGGGAGCCGATGCCGACCTTGCGGACGGCACCGACACCGTTGCGCTCGGTGGCGCCCGGCCGGGTGACCTCGACCGCGAGCCCGGGTGCCCAGGACGACATGCCCTCGTGGTCGGCGAGCACCTCCCAGACACGGTCGATGGGGGCGTCGACGGTGCGGACGGAGGTAGCGCGCATCGAGGTGTCGACCTTTCGGTGAGGGGTCGGGGTGCCCGGGCGTCGATCGTAGACGGTGCGCCCCGGGCACGGTCCGGGGTCGACATAGCAACGAGCGTGAGTATGTTGATGTGGTGATGGGACCCGAGGACGCGTGCGACCTGCTCTGCCTGGACCTGCCGCACGCCGAACGCATCCGCGCGGACCTGCCCGGCGCGCGGGCGGTGGAACCGGTCGCGGCCGCGGCGCAGGCGCTGGGTGACCCGACCCGGCTCAGGATCGCCGCGGCGCTGCTGACCGGCGGCGAGCTCTGCGTGTGCGACGTCGCGTGGGTGGTGGGACAGGCGCAGAACCTGGCCTCGCACCACCTGCGCCGGCTGCGCGGGGCCGGGCTGGTGGAGTCACGCCGTCAGGGACGGCTGGTGATGTACGCGCTGACCGACCGCGGACGCGCTCTGGTGCCCGCGGTCCTGGGATCCGAACCGGCGGCCGCCGGTGCGGGCACAGGCGCCGCCGCGGAGCCCGGCCATGGCTGAGACGTGCTGCGGGCCGGCGCCCGCGGACGGGGCGGCGGCCACCACCGACGAGCACGACGGGGGCGGTCTCGGGCAGGTGCGCGAGCTGCGGATGGCCGCGGTCGCCGCCGCCCTGCTGGCCGTGGGGTGGCTGCTCGACCTCGCCGGGGCCCCGGTGCCGGTCGTGGTCGCGCTCGAGCTGTCGGCCGCCGTCGTGGGCGCGTCGACGTTCGTGCCCGGCGCCCTCCGGGGCCTGCGTCGCGGGCGGATCGGCGTCGGCACCTTGATGACGATCGCCGCCGTCGGCGCGGTCGCGCTCGGCCAGGTCGCCGAGGCCGCCCTGCTGGGCATCCTGTTCTCGATCGCCGAGGGGCTCGAGCACCATGCGGTGACGCGGACCCGGCGCAGCCTGCGGGCGCTGCTGGGGCTGGTGCCCCCGACGGCGTCGGTGCTGCGCGAGGGTCGCGAGCTGCGGGTCCGTCCCGGAGAGCTGCTCGTGGGCGACACGATGGTGCTGCGCCCCGGTGAGCGGGCCGCCACCGACGCCACCGTGCGCGCCGGCCGGACCAGCCTGGACCTCTCGGCCATCACCGGTGAGTCGGTGCCGGTCGAGGCGGGCCCCGGCGACACCGTGCACGCCGGTGCGATCAACGGTGGGGGAGCGGTCGAGGTCGAGGTCACCGCGCTCGCCTCGGACAGCTCGCTGGCCCGGATCGTGCACATCGTCGAGCAGGCCCAGGAGCGCAGGGGGGCCGGCCAGCGCCTGGCCGACCGGATCGCCCGCCCCCTCGTGCCGTCGATCATGGTGCTGGCCGCGCTGACCGCGGGCCTCGGGGCGCTGTTCGGCGACCCGCTGCTGTGGCTGGAGCGGGCGCTGGTCGTGCTGGTCGCCGCGTCGCCGTGCGCGCTGGCCATCTCGGTGCCGCTGTCGGTCGTCGCCGCGGTCGGCGCGTCGAGCCGGCACGGAGCGTTGATCAAGGGCGGTGCGGCCCTGGAGGAGCTCGGCCGCGTCCGCGCGATCGCGCTGGACAAGACCGGCACGCTGACCCGCAACGCCCCGCGGGTCGTCGACGTGGTGGCGGCCGGGTCCGCGACCCGGCACGACGTGCTCCGCGTCGCCGCGTCGCTGGAGGCGCGCAGCGAGCACCCGCTGGCCCGCGCCGTCCTCGACGCGGTGGACGCCGGCCCGTGCGGCCACCGCGCCGCCGAGGAGGTGACCGCGGTGCCCGGGCACGGCCTGCTCGGCAGCGCCGGTGGCGCCGCGCTGCGGCTGGGCAGGCCCGGCTGGATCGGGGCCGGCCCGCTGGCCGCTGAGGTCGAGCGGCTCGAGGGCGACGGTGCGACCGTCGTCCTCGTCGAGCGCGACGGCACCCTGCTGGGTGCGATCGCCGTCCGCGACGAGCTCCGCCCGGAGGCCGCCGACGTCGTCCGGCAGCTCGACGAGCTCGGTGTCGCGGTCGCGATGCTGACCGGGGACAACCGGCGCACCGCCGAGGCGCTGGCCGCCCGCGCCGGGATCGGCACCGTCCACGCCGGCCTGCTGCCCGAGGACAAGGCGGCCCTGCTGCCGCAGATCGCCCGCGGCCGCCGGATCGCGATGGTCGGTGACGGCGTCAACGACGCGCCCGCCCTGGCCACCGCCGACGTCGGGATCGCGATGGGCGCGATGGGCACCGACGTCGCGATCGAGACCGCCGACGTCGCCCTGATGGGCGAGGACCTGCGCCACCTGCCCCAGCTCCTCGCGCACGCCCGCCGGTCGCGATCGATCATGCTGCAGAACATCGGGTTCTCGCTGGTGATCATCGGTGCGCTGATCCCGCTGGCCGCACTCGGCGTGCTGGGCCTGGCGACCGTCGTGGTGGTCCACGAGCTGGCCGAGGTGCTGGTCATCGGCAACGCCGTGCGCGCGGCCCGGACCCGACCGCTGCCCGGCCCGGCCCCGGCCCCGTCGCCGCACCCGGCCGGCGTCGGCGGGTAGTCGGGTACTTCACCCTCGGCCCGGCAGCGGGGCATCCGCGCAGGTCAGAGGCATGGCCGGGGTCGTGGACCGGGAACGGGGCGCTGAACCGGCGCGGATCCCGGTCTACCCTGCTCGCGTGAAGGTTCTCCTGCTGGAAAACATCCATCCGACCGCAGCAGAGGCGTTCCGGGACGCGGGTTTCGAGGTCGACGCGCGCTCCGGCTCGTTGAGCGGCGACGAGCTCGCCGATGCGCTGTCGGGAGTGTCCCTGCTCGGGATCCGCTCCAACACCACGATCACCGCGGACGTCCTCGAGGCGGGCAAGGACCTCGTCGCGGTGGGGTGCTTCTGCATCGGGACCAACCAGGTGGATCTGGCCGCCGCGGCCGATCGCGGCGTCGCGGTCTTCAACGCGCCGTTCTCCAACACCCGCAGCGTCGTCGAGCTGGTGCTGGGCGAGATCGTCTCGCTGGCGCGGCGGCTGCCGGACAAGACCCAGCGGATGCACGAGGGCGTCTGGGACAAGTCGGCGAAGGGCAGCCACGAGATCCGCGGCCGGACCCTGGGCATCGTGGGCTACGGCAACATCGGCACCCAGCTGTCCAACGTCGCCGAGGCCGTCGGCCTCCGGGTGATCTTCTACGACACCGCGGACCGGCTGGCCCACGGCAACGCCCGGCGCGTCCCGTCGCTGGAGGCACTGCTGGCGCAGTCGGACTTCGTGAGCATCCACGTGGACGGGCGGCCCGGGAACGCGGGCCTGTTCGGCGCGGAGCAGTTCGCCACGATGAAGCCCGGGTCGGTGTTCATCAACGCCTCCCGCGGGATGGTCGTCGACGACGTCTCGTTGCGGGAGAACATCCTGTCCGGCCACATCTCCGGTGCCGCGATCGACGTGTTCCCGGTCGAGCCGAAGGCCCAGGGCGACGCGTTCGAGTCGCCGCTGCGGGGCCTGGCCAACGTCATCCTCACCCCGCACGTCGGCGGGTCGACGCAGGAGGCTCAGGAGGAGATCGGGTACTTCGTGTCCACGAAGCTGCTCGGCTTCGTCACCACCGGCGGCACCGCGCTGTCGGTGAACCTGCCCGAGGTGGCCGAGCCGCGTCCGGTCGGCGCGTTCCGGATGGGCTACCTGCACACCAGCGAGACCGGGGTGCTGGCCAGCATCAACCGGCTCCTCGCCGAGTCCGGGGTGAACGTCGTCGGCCAGTCGCTGTCCACCCGGGGCGACCACGGGTACGTCCTGACCGACACCGACGAGGCACCCGCCGAGGCCACGCTGGCCGAGCTGCGCCGGGCACCGCAGACGGTCTGGCTGCGGACCTGGCTGCCCTGACCACCGGGGCCGGCCTCCCGGCAGGCGCGGGCGAGCCCACCCACCGCCGTGGGGTCTACCCGCCCTGACCGGGGGCCGCCACCGGGCGGAGCACCGTGGGGCCGAGGAGCCGGCAGGCCAGCAGCGCGACCTCGACGTCGATCCGGCCGTCCGAGAGCGGCCGTCCGCGCACCTGCTCGGCCTTGCGGATCCGGTACATGATCGTGTTCTTGTGCAGGTGCAGCTCGCTCGCGGCGGCCGCCAGGCTGCCGCCGTGGGACAGGTACACCCACAGCGTCTCGCGCATCCGGGCCGCCGCGTCGTCGTCGTCGGACAGGCCGCCGAGCGCGGCCTGCACCCACGGCGCGGCGGAGCCGGGGTCGAGGGCGAGCAGGGCGAGGGGCCCGAGCCGGGCCGAGGTCGTGACACGCGGCCGGTGCGCCGGGTCGGCGGCGACGACGATCTGCTGGGCCTGGTCCGCCTGCTGGTGGCTGCGCCGGAACCCGGCCGCGCCGGGCGCCGGGTCGCCGAGTGCGAGGAAGGTGCCGGGCGCGTCGGCCAGCACGTCGGCGAGCTCGTCCGACCGGGCCTGCGGCGCCGGGAACCACGCCCACAACGTCGACGCGTCGGGCGCCACGACCAGCGGTGCCCGGGTGCAGCGCAGCGCCGTGGCCACCTGCGGCACGAGGCGTTCGAGCCGGCCGAGCCGCTCGTCCTCCTCGACGTCGGCGCCGCACCAGAGGACGGCCCCGACGTGGGGCGCGGCGAGGTCGTAGCCCAGTGCGCTGCCCTCGTCGGCGGCCTCGGGCGAGCGCGCGGACAGCAGCGCGGTGACGGTCGCGAGCCGCGCGGTGTTGCGCCGCCGGACCCAGCTGTCGCGCTCGGCCTGGTAGGCGGCGACGACCTCCTCGGACACGGCGTCGATCACGCTGAAGGTGACCGAGGCCAGGTCGCGGGCCGCCGCGGCGACCTCGGCGCCGTCGGCGCAGGCGGCGGCGATGCAGCCGATCAGCTCCTGCTGGAACGAGGCCTGGCCGAGCCGGTAGGCGCGCAGCATCACCGAGATCGGGACGCCCTGCTGGGCCAGCCGGCGGGCCAGCTCCAGGGCGGCGTCCGGGGCTCGGACGCCCTCGACCGGCACGCCCGCGCCGAGCACGGTCAGCGCGGCGGCGACCATGTCCCGCACGGTCGTGGCCAGCACCTCCCGGACGCGGGGGTCGGCGGTCAGCTCGGGTAACGCGTCCCCGAGCTCGTCGAGCACGGTGTCGACGACGGGGCCGGTGTCGGCCAGCAGGCGTTCCGCCACGCGAGCGAGGGTGTCCGACACCGATGGGGGCACGGGCGGACCGTACCGGCCGGGAACGCCGCCCCGGTCCCGTGGCCGGGACCGGGGCGGCGTGTCGGGTGATCCGGGTGCCGCGGCGGGCTCAGGGATCCAGTCGCAGCGCGGCCGCCGGGCAGGACTGCACGGCGGACTCCACGAGCTCGTGGTCCCGCTCGCCCGGGGTCTCGGCGAGGACCTGCACCAGGCCGTCGTCGTCGAGCTCGAAGTACTCGTGGGCCATGGCCTCGCACATGCCGTGCCCGTCGCAGACGTCCCGGTCGGCGATGATCTTCATTGCTCAGGCCTCCGCGTTCTCGAGCGGGATGAAGTCGACCTTGTCGCGGACCCCGCAGTCCGGGCAGGTCCAGTCGTCGGGGACCCGCGACCACGGGGTGCCCGCGGCGAGGCCCTCCAGCTCGTTGCCCTCGGCCACGACGTAGGTGTGGCCGCAGCCCGGGCAGCGGGCGGCCGCGACGTCGTCCCCGGCGACCGGGGCCACGGTGTCCTCGGCGACGGTCCCGACCTGCGTGCCCGGCACCGGGTAGCGGGCGAACAGCTTGTCCCGCTTGCCCGGCTGGAGGTTGGCCAGGCGCAGGTCGCCCTCGTAGTGCGCGACGACCAGCGGGTCCATCAACCGGTAGAACAGCGGCGGGATCGTCGCGAGCGTCATCATCCCGGTGTAGCCGGTGGGCAGCACGGGGCTCTCGGAGAAGTCGCGCAGGGTCTGGAAGCGCCGGGTCGGGTTGGCGTGGTGGTCGCTGTGCCGCTGCAGGTGGTAGAGCAGCACGTTGGTGGCGATGTTGTTGGAGTTCCACGAGTGCGCGGGGGTGACCCGCTCGAAGCGGCGCCGCTCCGGCGGGCCGACCTTCTGGCGCAGCATGCCGTAGTGCTCCATGTAGTTGACGAGCTCGAGCAGCGTGAAGCCGAACACGGCCTGGATCACCAGGTAGGGCAGGACCCCGACGCCGAACACGGCGATCAGCGCGCCCCACAGCACGGCCGACATCAGCCAGGCGTTGAGCACGTCGTTACCCAGGCGGTACGGGTGCTTGTTCCGGCGGGCGAACCGCTTGCGCTCCACCCGCCATGCGCTGGCCAACGACCCGACGACGGTGCGCACCCAGAACGCGTAGAAGTTCTCGCCCATCCGGCTCGACGCCGGGTCCTCGGGGGTCGCGACGCGGACGTGGTGGCCGCGGTTGTGCTCGATGTAGAAGTGGCCGTAGAAGCACTGCGCGAGCGCGACCCGGGCCAGCCACCGCTCGGAGGACTCCTTCTTGTGGCCCAGCTCGTGCGCGGTGTTGATCCCGATCCCGGCCACCGAGCCCAGCGTCATCGCCAGGCCGACCATGCCGAACACGCCCGCGTCCTGGGTCGCGATGAACCACACCCCGGCGACCAGGCCCGCGTACTGGATCGGCAGGTAGGCATAGGTGATCCAGCGGTAGTAGCGGTCCTCCTCGAGCGCCTCCATCACCTCGTCCGGGGGGTTGCTGCCGTCCCGCCCGGCGAACAGGTCGATCAGCGGCACCACGACGAGAACGATGAACGGGCCGAACCACAGCGTGACCTCGAGCGCGGTGGCGGCGTAGAGGCCCATCGCGAGGAACGGCAGCAGCGGGACCACGAGCCCGAGCATCCAGAGGTGGCGTTTGTGGTCGTGCCACGTCGACCGGCCCTCGACCGGTGTGTCCAGTGCGTAGGTCTTCATGGAGTCCTCCCCTTCGAAGAGTCCCGTCGCCGTCGGCCGTGGCGGCCCGGCTGTCCGACCCCCGGGACGCTACGAGCGGGCGGAGCCGGTGACATCGGGCCGCGGAACGAACCGCGCCATCCCGGTTGTGTGCCCGGCACAGGACCCACCGACGACGACAGCCCCGGCCGGTGGCCCGGCCGGGGCTGTCGTGCGGGTGCTGCTGCGGGGTCAGATCACCGCGCGGCGTCGTAACGGTCGGCGTTCATGACCTTGTTCCAGGCGGCCACGAAGTCGCGCACGAACTTCTCCCGGCCGTCCGCGCTGGCGTAGACCTCGGCCACCGCGCGCAGCTCGGAGTTCGAGCCGAACACGAGGTCGGCCCGGGTACCGGTCCAGCGCACCGCACCGGAGGCGTCGACGGCCTCGAAGGCGTCGTCGTCACCGGCGACCGAGCGCCACGCCACGCCACTGCCGAGCAGGGTGGTGAAGAAGTCGTTGCTCAGCGTCCCGACCTGGTCGGTCAGCACACCGGCGGTCGACCCACCGCTGTTCGCGCCCAGCACGCGCAGGCCACCGACCAGCACGGTCATCTCCGGGGCGGAGAGCCCGAGCAGGTTGGCCCGGTCGACGAGCAGGTACTCGCCGGGCAGGGTGTGGCCCTTGCCGCGGTAGTTGCGGAACCCGTCGGCGGTCGGCTCCAGGTAGGAGAACGACTCGACGTCGGTCTGCTCCTGGGTCGCGTCGGTGCGGCCCGCGATGAACGGCACGGACACGTCGTGCCCGGCGTCCTTGGCGGCCTTCTCCACCGCGGCGGTGCCGGCCAGCACCACCAGGTCGGCGAAGGAGATCTTCTTGCCCCCGGTCAGCGAGCCGTTGACCTCGGACCGGAGCGACTCCAGCGTCGAGATCACGGTGCGCAGGGTGTCCGGGTCGTTGACCTGCCAGCTCGCCTGCGGCTCCAGGCGGACACGACCGCCGTTGGCGCCACCGCGCTTGTCGGTCTGGCGGAACGTCGAGGCCGCGGCCCAGGCGGTCTTGACCAGGTCGGTCACCGACAGGCCGGAGGCGAGCACCTTCGCCTTGATCGCGGCGACGTCGTCGGCGGAGACGAGCTCGTGGTCCACGGCCGGGACCGGGTCCTGCCAGAGCAGCTCCTCGGTCGGGGTCCAGGCGCCGATGTAGCGCTCCTTCGGGCCCATGTCGCGGTGGGTCAGCTTGTACCAGGCACGACGGTAGGTGTCCTCGAACTCGGACGGGTTGTCCAGCCAGCGGCGGGTGATCTCGCCGTAGACCGGGTCGACGCGCAGCGCCACGTCGGTGACCAGCATCCGCGGCGTGCGGTTCGGCTGACCCTGTTCCGGGTCCGGGATGACCGCCTGGGCGTCCTTGGCGACGAACTGGTTCGCCCCGGCCGGCGACTTCTCCAGCTCCCACTCGTAGCCGTAGAGGTGCTTGAGGTAGTCGTGGCTCCACCGGTTCGGGGTGCGGCTCCAGATCACCTCGAGCCCGGAGGTGATGGCGTCGCGACCCTTGCCCGAGCGGAAGTTCTGCTTCCAGCCCAGGCCCTGCTCGGTGATGTCGGCGGCCTCCGGCTCGGGGCCGACGTTGCCGTTCTCGTCCGGGTTGGCGGCGCCGTGGGTCTTGCCGAGGGTGTGGCCGCCGACGATCAGCGCGGCGGTCTCCTCGTCGTTCATCGCCATCCGGCCGAAGGTCTCGCGGATGTCGCGGGCCGCGGCGATCGGGTCACCGCTGGCGTTCGGGCCCTCCGGGTTGACGTAGATCAGACCCATGTGCGAGGCGCCGAGCGGCTTCTCCAGCTCGCGGTTGTTCAGGTCCTCGCTGCCGCCGTAGCGCGCGGCGTTGCCCAGCCACTCCTTCTCGGAACCCCAGTAGACGTCCTCGTCCGGCTCCCAGACGTCGGCGCGGCCGCCGGCGAAGCCGAACATCGGGAAGCCGGAGATCTCGTGGGCGCGGTTGCCCGCGAAGACCATCAGGTCGGCCCAGGAGACCTTGCGGCCCCACTTCTGCTTGACCGGCCAGAGCAGGCGGCGGGCCTTGTCCAGGTTGCCGTTGTCGGGCCAGCTGTTCAGCGGCGCGAACCGCTGCATGCCGGCGCCGGCGCCGCCGCGGCCGTCGAAGGTGCGGTAGGTGCCCGCGGAGTGCCAGGCCATCCGGATGAAGAACCCGGCGTAGCTGCCGTGGTCGGCCGGCCACCAGTCCTGCGAGGTGGTGATGACCGCGTCCACGTCGCGGGCCAGCTCGTCGAGGTCGACGGTGGCGAACTCCGCGGCGTAGTCGAACTCGCCGTGGAACGGGTCGGAGGCGGGCTGGTGCTTGCGCAGGATCTTGAGGTTGAGCTGGTTCGGCCACCAGTCCTGGTTGCCGCCGCCCTCGGTGGGGTGGGCGAGGCGACCGTGGTCGATCGGGCAGCCTCCGTCCTCCTCCCTGTTCAGGTCGCTCTCGATGGTGGGGTGATCGTCAGACACGGGAACTCCTTCCGGAATCTGTGGTGGTGGCGCAGTCGGGGCACTGTCCCCAGTAGACGACCTCGGCCTCGTCGATCGTGAAGCCGTGGTCGTCGGATGCGGTCAGGCAGGGAGTCTCGCCGACCGCGCAGTCGACGTCGGCGATGATCCCGCAGGACCTGCAGACGACGTGATGGTGGTTGTCGCCGACCCGCGACTCGTAGCGCGCGGGTGAGCCCGTCGGCTGGATGCGGCGCACCAGGCCGACGGTCGTCAACGCGCGCAGCACGTCGTAGACCGCCTGGTGCGACACCTCGCCGAGGTCCGCCCGCACGAGCCCGATGATCGAGTCCGTGTCGAGGTGCGGCTGGGCGTGTACCGCGGAGAGCACCGACAGCCGAGGACGCGTCACGCGCAGGGAGGCCCCGCGCAGCATCTGCTCGAAGTTCGACGTCGTTGGCACGGGCCCGAGTCTGGACCATTTTCTGGAATCAATCAAGAACAGCGCCGGGCGGGTCGGCGTCGGATCCGGGCCCGCCGCCGAACACCGCGGTGTCGCCGACCGCGATCGCCCCGGAGGTGAGCACCCGGCACACCGCACCGCCCCGGTCGTGCATCGCCCGGCGGGCACCGTCACCGATCTCCTCGTCCATCACCCGGCACGGCGCGGCCCTGCGCACGACCTCGAGCACCACGTCGCCGATCACGATCCGGTCGCCGGGTCGGGTCGGCACCTCGCCGCGGTCGAGGGTGACCGCCCGGCGGGTGAGCCCGGACGGGACCGGCGCCCCGCGCCGGCGAGCGGCCTCGTCGAGCTGCTCGCGGCTCTGCACGGAGACGTGCCGGTGTCGCGTGCCGTGGTACCGGTCGCCGACCAGCCCCCGGCCGGCCTCCGCCAGGACCCGGTCGAGGGCCTGCATCGGCGCGCGGGAGGCGTCCGCGATGTGCAGTGCCGCCACCCGGACCGTCATGGGGCCGAGACTAGG
>CBIHNM010000149.1:0-10683 GCA_966211265.1 uncultured Pseudonocardia sp. | reverse complement strand
AGCTGGACCGCCGCGGCGGCGGCACCGTGCTGGCCGGTCGGACCGGCTCCGCGGACGCGACCGGTGCCGTCGGCGTCGTGCGCGCCGACGAGGCCGCGGCCGGTGGCCTGTCCACCGTCGACGACGTGCAGACCGGGACCGGGCGCATCGCGACGGTCCTGGCGCTGCGCGAGCAGGCCGCCGGCGGCGCGGGCCAGTACGGCTCCGCGGGCGACGCCGCCGCCCCCGCCCCCCAGCCGTAGCCCTCCACGTCGTGGAGCCACGGCGCGGTCCCCCGCCCGAGAACTCGCGTCGAGGCTCCACGACGCGGAGGTGGGGGTGGCTTGGTGGGGGCGAGGGTGGTGGATCGGGTGCGCACGCGTAGGCTGAAAACCCGTGCAGACACGCGCGACCCGTCACCTGTTCGTCACCGGCGGGGTCGCTTCCTCGCTGGGTAAAGGCCTCACCGCATCGAGTCTGGGGCAGCTTCTCACCGCCCGCGGTCTCCGCGTCACGATGCAGAAGCTCGACCCCTACCTCAACGTCGATCCCGGGACGATGAACCCGTTCCAGCACGGTGAGGTCTTCGTGACCGAGGACGGTGCGGAGACCGACCTCGACGTCGGCCACTACGAGCGCTTCCTGGACCGCGACCTGCAGGGCCGGGCCAACGTCACCACCGGCCAGGTCTACTCCGAGGTGATCGCCAAGGAGCGCCGCGGCGAGTACCTCGGCGACACCGTGCAGGTCATCCCGCACATCACCAACGAGATCAAGGACCGGGTCCTCGCGATGAGCGAGCCCGACGCCGAGGGGATCGCGCCGGACGTCGTGATCACCGAGGTCGGCGGCACGATCGGCGACATCGAGTCGCTGCCGTTCGTGGAGGCCGTCCGCCAGGTCCGCCACGAGGTGGGCCGGGACAACTGCTTCTTCCTGCACGTGTCGCTGGTGCCGTTCCTGGCTCCCTCGGGCGAGCTCAAGACCAAGCCCACCCAGCACTCGGTCGCGGCGCTGCGCAACATCGGCATCCAGCCCGACGCGCTGGTGCTGCGCGCCGACCGCGAGATCCCGGACGGGATGAAGCGCAAGATCTCGCTGATGTGCGACGTCGAGCTGGACGGCGTCGCGGCCTGCGCGGACGCGCCGTCGATCTACGACATCCCGAAGGTGCTGCACCGGGAGGGCCTCGACGCCTACGTGGTGCGCCGGTTGGGGCTGCCGTTCCGCGACGTCGACTGGACGGTCTGGGGCGACCTGCTCGACCGCGTGCACCACCCGCACGAGACGGCGACGATCGCCCTGGTCGGCAAGTACGTCGACCTGCCCGACGCCTACCTCTCGGTGACCGAGGCGCTGCGCGCGGGCGGGTTCGCCCACCACGCCAAGGTCGCCATCCGCTGGGTCCAGTCCGACACCTGCGAGACCCCGGCCGGCGCGGCCGAGGCGCTCGACGGCGTCGACGCGGTGCTGGTCCCCGGCGGGTTCGGCATCCGGGGCATCGACGGCAAGCTGGGCGCGATCCGGCACGCCCGCACGCGCGGGGTCCCGGTGCTGGGGCTGTGCCTGGGCCTGCAGTGCATGGTGATCGAGGTGGCCCGCGACATCGCCGGGCTCGACGGCGCCAGCTCCACCGAGTTCGACCCGGGGACCCCGCACCCGGTCGTGTCCACGATGGCCGAGCAGCGTGACGTCGTCGCCGGGGAACGCGACATGGGCGGCACGATGCGCCTGGGTGCCTACCCGGCGGTGCTCGAACGCGGCACGGTCGTCGCGGACGCCTACGGCGCCCGCGAGGTCTCCGAGCGGCACCGGCACCGCTACGAGGTCAACAACGCCTACCGTGACCGGCTCGGCGCCGCCGGGCTGGTGTTCGGCACGTCGCCGGACGGCACGCTCGTCGAGTTCGCGGAGCTCCCGGCCGCGACGCACCCGTTCTTCGTCGGCACCCAGGCACACCCGGAGCTCAAGAGCCGCCCGACCCGCCCGCACCCGCTGTTCGCCGCGTTCGTCAAGGCCGCGCTGCGCTACCGGGCCGAGGACCGCCTCCCGGTGGAGCTGCCCGCGCGCGGACGGTCCAACGGCCGTACCGCGGAGAACGGCACCACCCCGGAGCCGGAGCCCGACGCCGGCGAGGGAGAGCAGGCCACGACGACGGAGGCCCGGACACGGTGACCAGACCCGGAGAGCACGACTTCCCGGTCCGCTCGACGACCGACATCTACTCCGGTCGCGTGATGGCGCTGCGCTCGGACCGCGTCGTGATGCCCGGCGGACGGGTCGCGACCCGCGAGATCCTGGAGCATCCGGGCGCGGTCGCGGTCGTCGCGCTGGCCGACTCGGACCGGGTGATGATGCTGCACCAGTACCGGCACGCCGTGCGTCGGCGGCTCTGGGAGCTCCCGGCCGGCCTGCTCGACGTGTCGGGGGAGAACCCCGCGGTCACGGCCGGGCGCGAGCTGGCCGAGGAGGCCGGGCTGGCCGCGCAGGACTGGTCGGTGCTGCTCGACGTGGTGCCCTCACCGGGGTTCTCCGACGAGTCGGTGCGCGTCTATCTCGCCCGCGACCTCAGCGAGGTCGGCCGCCCGGACATGGGCGACGACGAGGAGTCCGACCTGGAGCTGCGCTGGATCCCGCTGGCCGAGGCCGTGCAGCTGGTGTTCAGCGGCGACGTCGTGAACGCGGTGTCGGTCTCGGGCCTGTTGGCCACGCAGGCGGTCCGCGCCGGGGAGGCCGACCCACGCCCGGTCGACGTGGCGTGGCAGGACCGCCCGGACCGGTTCGCCATGCGCCGCGACGGCGACGGGTAGCCCCCGCTCAGGACCGCAGCGGGCGCCCCTCGCGGTCGGTGGGTGAACCGGCGAGCAGGACGATCCCGTCGATGAAGGGCCAGATCGCGCCGAAGCCGAGGGTGAACAGCGTGACCAGCAGCTGCGCGACGCCCATCCCGACGTGCCCGGTGTAGAAGCGCCCGACGCCGAACGGCAGGAAGATCTGCAGCAGGCCGGCGACGATCTTCTGCTTGTCCGAGTACGGCCGCCCGGTGATCGGGTCCCAGCCGTACGGCGCGGCGGGGTCGTAGCTACCGGGCGGCATCCCGTAGGGGCCGGGCGGCGGGTACCGGTCCGCGTAGTGCGTGACCCCGTACGGCGCGGCGCCGTACCCGGCCCCGTACCGGGGGTCGCCGTACGGCTGCGGGCCGTACTGGTCGTAGCCGCCGGGATACGGGGCGCCCGGGTACTGCGCGCCGGGGTACTGCGTGCCCGGGTAGGGCGTCCCCGGGTACTGCGCCCCCGGATAGGGCGTCCCCGGATACGGCGCCGTGGGGTACCGGTCGCCCGGGTACTGCGGTCCGGGGTCCGGGGAGGGCGTCCCGCCGACGCCGGGGTGGGCGGTCGTGCCCGGGTGGGGGTACTCCGCCGTCCCGCTCGGGTCCTGCGCCGTCCCGTCCGGGTGCTGCGCGGTCGCGCCCTCGGGCACGGAGGTCCCCGACGGCCGGTGCGCCGCCGCCGGGTGCGGCTCCGGCAGGTCGGCGAACACCGCCGCCAGCTCGGCGCCGGTGACGCCGGCCCGGGCACGTCGTACCCGCTCGTCGAACTCGTCGACGTCGAGCCGGCCGGCCGTGTAGTGCTCCGACAGGGCGCGCACGGCCTGTTCCTGCTCCGCGTACCCGATGCCGTCCGGCTGTCCCTCGGTCATGGTCAGACCGTATCGCGACCCGGTGTCGCAGAGCCCCGTCCACGGCCGGGCGTGTGGGCGGGCCGGACCCCGGGAGCGTGGATAGGGTCGTGGCATGCGCTTCGGACTCTTCGTGCCCCAGGGATGGCGACTCGACCTGGTCGGGATCGACCCGGCCGACCAGTGGGACGTGATGCGGGACCTCGTCGGGTGGGCCGACCGGGGGAGCTCCTTCGAGTCCGTGTGGGTCTATGACCACTTCCACACCGTGCCGCGGCCGACCGACGAGGCCTGCCACGAGGCCTGGAGCCTGATGGCCGCGTTCGGGGCGACCACCGAGCGGGTCCGGCTCGGGCAGATGTGCACCTGCATGGCCTACCGCAACCCGGCCTACCTGGCCAAGGTCGCCGCGACCTGCGACGTCATCTCCGGGGGTCGCGTGGACATGGGTATCGGCGGCGGCTGGTACGAGCAGGAGTGGCGGGCCTACGGCTACGGCTTCCCCCCGCCCGGCGAGCGCCTCGGGCGGCTCGACGAGGGCGTGCAGATCTTCCGGCAGGCCTGGCAGCAGGGCCGGGCGTCGCTGGAGGGGAAGTACTACCAGGTCGACGACGCGATCGTGGCGCCCAAGCCGCTGCAGCCCGGCGGCATCCCGATCTGGATCGCCGGTGGCGGCGAGAAGGTCACGCTCAAGATCGCCGCGAAGTACGCGCAGTACACCAACTTCGACGGCACCCCGGAAGGTTTCGCGCACAAGTCGGAGGTCCTGGCCGGTCACTGCCGCGAGGTCGGCACCGACTTCGACGGGATCGTCCGCTCGGCGAACTACAACGTCGCGATCGGCCGGGACGAGGCCGAGGTCGAGGAGCGCCTGCAGGCGCTGACGGCCCGGCTGACGCCCGTCGTGGGGGAGGAGAAGGCGCAGGGTGCACTGGGTGCGTTCCGCGGGCTGCCCGCGTGCGGCACCCCGGAGCAGATCGTGGAGAACCTGACCGCGCTGAAGAAGCAGGGCATGACCTACTCGGTCCTGTACTTCCCCGAGGCCGCCTACGACCGGTCGGGGATCGAGCTCTTCGAGCGCGAGGTCGTCCCGGCGCTGCAGGACTGAGCGACCGTCGTGGGCCGCTCCACCGATCCGGGCACGGTGGTCGAGGGCTACCTCGGCCACCTCGCGGTGGAACGCGGCCGCGCGGCGAACACGCTGCGCTCCTACGCGCTGGACCTGGGGCGCTACACCGCGCACCTGGCGGGTGCCGGGATCGACGACCTGCGCGCGGTGCGCGAACCCGACGTCGCGGCGTTCGTCACGGCGCTGCGCACCGGGCAGGCTCCGCTGGCCGCGTCGTCGGCGGCGCGGGCGCTGGCCGCGGTGCGCGGGCTGCACCGCTTCGCCGCCGCGGAGGGGTTGGTCGGGTCCGACGTCGCTGCCGGGGTGCGTCCGCCGGCGCTGCCGTCCCGGTTGCCGCGGGCGCTGACCGTCGACCAGGTGGAGCAGCTGCTGGCCGGCTGCGTCGGCGACGGCCCGGTGGCGTTGCGCGACCGTGCCCTGCTCGAGCTGCTCTACTCCACCGGGGCCCGGATCTCCGAGGCGGTCGGAGCCGACCTCGACGACCTCGACCCCGACGGCCGGACGCTGCTGGTGCAGGGCAAGGGCGACAAGCAGCGGATCGTGCCGGTCGGGCGTCCCGCGCTGGCCGCCGTCGAGGCCTACCGGGTCCGCGCGCGCCCGGCCCTGGCGGCCAAGGGCGCCGGCAGCCCGGCCCTGCTGCTCAACGCCCGCGGCGCCCGGCTCTCGCGGCAGAGCGCCTGGCACGTCCTGCGGGGTGCGGCCGAGGTGTCCGGCCTGGACCAGGAGGTCTCCCCGCACACGCTGCGGCACTGCTTCGCCACCCACCTGCTCTCCGGCGGCGCCGACGTGCGGGTGGTCCAGGAGCTGCTCGGGCACGCCTCGGTGAGCACGACGCAGATCTACACCCACGTCACCGTGGACACTTTGCGCGAGGTCTACGCGACCGCGCACCCGCGGGCCCGCGGCTGAGGGCGTGGCATGTCGGCGTCGGGCGGCGACGACGCCACCGCTACGGTCTGACACCGATGTCGCACCCTCTGTGTTCCCTCCGGTTCCCGTCCGCGCGGCCCGCCGTACCGGCCCTGCTCGTGGCCGCGCTCGCGGTGCTGGCCGGGTGCGGGTCCCCGCCGCCGTCCCCGCAGTCCGAGTCGGCGACCGACAGGCTCGGCGCCGTCAGCCGGGTCGAGATCGACGCCGACGTCGGGTCGGTCAGCCTGCGCCCCGGCCCGGAGGGCTCGGCCCAGGTGCAGCGCACGCTGCGCTGGAGCGGGGACCGGAAGCCGGTGTTCACGCAGTCGATGTCGGGGACCACCCTGACGATCACCGCCCGCTGCCCCGACGGCGACGACCGGTGCTCGACCGACCTCGTCGTCACCGTCCCGCCGGCGGCGTCCGCGCGCACGTCGGTCACCAGCGGCGACATCGCCGTCGACGACCTCACCGGCGTGCTGGACCTCACCACGGCCACCGGCCGGATCACCGGGGGCGGGCTCGGTGCCGCCCCGGTGACGGCCCGGGCGCGGACCGGTCAGGTCTCGCTGCGGTTCGTGGCCGCGCCGCTGACGGTCGAGGCGGAGGCGACCACCGGCAACGTCGACGTCCGGGTTCCGGTCGGGCCGGTCTACGCGGTGGCGGCGCAGGTCCAGACGGGCAACAGCCGCGTCGAGGTGGCCGACACCCCCGGCGCGGAGCACCGGATCTCCGCGCGGAGCGCGACCGGGAACGTGTCGGTCACCCACGGGTAGTGCGGGGCACTGCTCCGAACGGGGGCCGGGGCCGGGGTGAGCGGCCGTCCCGGTACCGTGATCGAAGGAGTTCGCGGCGCGCACGGCGAGGCGCGTTGCTGCACGTGGGGGCGTTTCCTACATTGCGAGGCGGGATCGAACCCGGTACGACACCCCACGAGGAACCGGAGATCGCATGGACCCGACGCGGCCCGCCCGACCGGCGGACACCGACGGCTCCGCAACCGATGCCGTCGGCCCCGTCGCGGACAGCACCGCCGGCGACGAGTGGACGACACCGGGACCGGGGAGAGGAAGACATCGTTTGAGCGCCCCCGAACCCGCCCCCCTGACCAGCCACGGCCCCGCCCGGGTGATCGCCGTCGCGAACCAGAAGGGTGGCGTCGGCAAGACCACCTCGACGATCAACCTGGGCGCGGCACTGGCCGAGTACGGCCGCAAGGTCCTGCTGGTCGACTTCGACCCGCAGGGGGCGCTGTCGGTCGGGCTCGGCGTGCAGGCCCACGAGCTGGAGTCGACGATCTACAACCTGCTGATGGAGAAGGGCGTCGAGGCCGACGACGTCATCCGCAGGACCGCCGTCGAGAACATGGACCTGCTGCCCAGCAACATCGACCTGTCCGCGGCCGAGGTCCAGCTCGTCACCGAGGTCGGGCGCGAGCAGGCGCTCGGGCGCGCGCTCAAGCGGGTGCTCGGGGACTACGACATCGTCCTGATCGACTGCCAGCCCTCGCTCGGCCTGCTCACGATCAACGCGCTGTCCTGCGCGGACGCCGTGCTCATCCCGCTGGCGTGCGAGTTCTTCAGCCTGCGCGGGGTGGCGCTGCTGATGGACACGATCGACAAGGTCCAGGAACGGCTCAACCCGGACCTCGCGCTCCTCGGCATCCTGGCCACCATGTTCGACCAGCGGACGCTGCACACCAAGGAGGTGCACGACCGCGTCGTCGAGGCGTTCGGCGAGCTGGTGTTCGAGGCCGTGATCAACCGGACGATCAAGTTCCCGGAGACGACCGTGGCCGGGGAGCCGATCACGACCTGGGCGCCGACCTCCGGGGCCGCGGAGGCCTACCGGATGCTGGCCCGCGAGGTCATCGCCCGGTGACGCTGCTCGCCGACGGCCCCGGGGCGGGACCCGAGGGCCTCGACGACGCGGACGTCGCGTCGCCCCGGACCCGGCGCTTCACCGTGCGGCTGGTCAACTTCGAGGGGCCGTTCGACCTGCTGCTGCAGCTGATCGGCAAGCACGAGCTCGACCTGACCGAGATGGCGCTGCACAAGGTCACCGACGACTTCATCGCGCACCTGACCGAGCTCGGCGACGACGCCGACCTGGACGAGACGACCGAGTTCCTGGTCGTCGCGGCGACGCTGCTCGACCTCAAGGCGGCCCGGCTGGTTCCCGGGGCGGAGGTCGAGGACTCCGAGGACCTGGCCCTGCTCGAGGCCCGTGACCTGCTCTTCGCCCGGTTGCTGCAGTACCGCGCCTACAAGGAGGCCGCGGCGCTGTTCGTCGAGCTGGAGGCCGGGGCGATGCGCCGGTTCCCGCGTTCGGTGGCGCTCGAGGGCCGCTACGCCGAGCTGCTGCCGGAGGTGCTGCTCGGGATGGACGCCCACGCGTTCGCCGAGCTCGCGGCCTCGGTGTTCCGTCCCCGGCCACCGGAGACGGTCGGGCTGGAGCACCTGCACGGGCCCACCGTCTCGGTGCCCGAGCACACCCAGCTGATGCGGGAGCGCCTCGCCGAGCTGGGGCAGGCGACGTTCGCGACGCTGACCGCGGACTGCGTGGCGCCGATCGAGGTGATCGCCCGGTTCATGGGACTGCTGGAGCTCTACCGCGAGCGCAGCGTCGCGCTGGACCAGCCGGAGCCCTTCGGCGAGCTGATGGTCACCTGGACCGCGGACCGGGAGGACGACCCGGTCGCCGAGGCCGTGGCCGACGAGGAGTCCTGGATCGAATGACTGACCCGTCCCAGGACGGGGGCCACCCCGAGTTCACCGACCTGGACCGACTGATCGGCAGGACGGTCCCGCGCAGTCCGCACGCCCGGGCGGCGTCCGACGACGCCGCCCCGGAGCCGCCCGCCGACACCGTCGCCGAGCCCGAGCCCGAGCCCGAGCCGGCGGCCGGCGCCGACGACGACGCTGCCGAGCCGGAGCCAGAGCCAGAGCCCGATTCCGGGGTCGAGCCCGACGCCGGGGTCGAGCCCGAGGCCGACGCGGCCGTGCCCGGAGCCGGGCCCGAACCCGACGCCGCCCCGGAGACCCCCGAAGGCCCCGATCCGGCGGCGGCTCCGGAGACGGCCGAGGTCGAGGTCGCCGACGTCGAGGACCTGGGCGAGGAGCTGGAGTCCGACGCCGCGTTCGAGGCCGCGCTGGAGGCGTTGTTGCTGGTCGTGGACGCCCCGGTGGACGAGGCCGCGCTCGGGAACGCGCTCGGGCAGCCCGCTGCCCGGGTCCGGACCGTGCTGCCCCGGATGGCCGGTGCCTACACCGCCGACCGGCGCGGGATCGACCTGCGCCGCTCGGGGGAGGGCTGGCGCTTCTACACCCGCGAGACCTACGCGCCCTACGTCGAGCGGATGCTGCTCGACGGCCAGCGTGCCCGTCTCACCCGGGCCGCCCTGGAGACCCTCGCGGTGGTCGCCTACCGCCAGCCGGTGACCCGGGCGCGGGTGTCCGCGGTCCGCGGCGTGAACTGCGACGGGGTGCTCCGGACCCTGCTCACGCGCGGCTTGGTGGAGGAGGCCGGAACCGACGATCAGACGCAGGGGACACTGTTCCGGACGACCGAGCTGTTCCTGGAGCGCCTCGGACTGTCGTCGGTGCAGGAGCTGCCCCCGTTGGCGCCGCTGCTGCCCGACATCGACGCGATCGACGACATGTGATGAGAGACGATGAGTGACAGCAAGGGCCGCGACGACAGCGCCGGCGCGACGAGGGCGGGTGCTGCCGCGGACGGCGTCCGGCTGCAGAAGGTGCTCGCGCAGGCGGGTGTGGCGTCCCGGCGCGCCGCCGAGGAGCTGATCGCGGCCGGGCGGGTCTCGGTGGACGGGAAGACCGTGCGCGAGATGGGCCGGCGGGTGGACCCGGACACGGCGATCGTGCACGTCGACGGTGCCCGGATCGTGCTGCGCGACGACCAGGTCTACCTGGCGCTGAACAAGCCGCGCGGGATGCTGTCGACCATGTCCGACGACAAGGGCCGCCCCTGCGTGGGGGACCTGCTCCTGGACCGGGTCGAGATCATGACGCAGGCGCAGCGGCTGTTCCACGTCGGGCGGCTCGACGCCGACACCGAGGGACTGCTGCTGCTGACCAACGACGGCGAGCTCGGTCACCGGCTCATGCACCCGTCGTTCGAGGTCACCAAGACCTACGTCGCCGAGATCATCGGCCAGCCCGCCCGCGACGTCGGCAAGCGGCTGCGCGAGGGGATCGACCTCGACGACGGTGCCGTCGTCGTGCACTCGTTCAAGCTGGTCGACTCGTTGCCGGGCCGTTCGATGGTGGAGCTGGTGCTGCACGAGGGCCGCAAGCACGTCGTGCGCCGGTTGCTCGACGAGGTCGGACACCCGGTGCAGCGGCTGATCCGGACCGCGGTCGGCGGTGTGCAGCTGGGCAGCCAGCGACCGGGCAAGCTGCGCCCGCTGAACAACTCCGAGGTCGGCCTGCTCTACAAGGACGTCGGCCTCTGACCGGGTCGGGCCCCCGCCGCCCCGCCGGATCTCCTACGCTGCCGGGCATGGCCGTACGAGCACTGCGGGGCGCGACCCAGGTCGACGCGAACGACCGGCAGGAGATCCTCGACCGCTCCGCGGAGCTGGTCACGGCCGTGCTCGAACGCAACGAGCTCGTCTCCGACGACGTCATCTCGATCTGGTTCACCGCGACCCAGGACCTCACCGCGGAGTTCCCGGCCTACGCCGCGCGGCTGCTCGGCCTGACCGACGTGCCGCTGATGTGCGCGACCGAGATGGCCGTGCCCGGGGCGATGCCGCGGGTGTTGCGGCTGCTGGCGCACGTGGAGACCCCGCGTCCGCGGTCGGAGCTGCGCCACGTCTACCTGCACGGCGCGTCCGCCCTGAGGACCGACCTGCCCCAGTGACCCGTGCGGCCGGTCGCCGTCGCCGCGGCGCCGGGCGCGCACGAGGGGGCGGCGCCGTCCCGGGCGGGCCGACCCGCGACAAAGGTCGGGTGCGCGCCCGGGGG
>CBIHNM010000148.1:0-10684 GCA_966211265.1 uncultured Pseudonocardia sp. | reverse complement strand
CGGGCTCGCAGCACCGTGTCACGGTCGACCTGCATCAGGACACCGTCGACCGAGGACTGCAGGGCGGCGTTCGCGATCCGGGGCACCGGGCTGGTCACGGCCGGGAGGCTACCGGCCCCCGCCGTCCGGCACGGCCGTTCGGCGCGGCCCGGTCGACGCGGCCGGGCCCTCAGCGCCGGCGCCGCGCGCGCAGCACCACGTCGTGGGTGTGGTGCGCGCCCGCGCCGCCCTCGACGGCGGGTCGCGGCCGCTGCTCGTCGACCTCGACGTCCCAGTGCTCGTCGAGCAGCGCAGCGACCATCGACGGCCACACGTAGTCGGCCGGGTCGAAGCCGCCGTCCTCGGGCCGGTGGCCCTCCATCCCGGCGTGGTGCACGAGCAGCAGCACGCCGCCGGGTGCGACGGCGGCCAGCAGCGCCCGCTCGGCCACGCCGTCGGGGGTGCGGAGCAGGGCCGGGTACTGCGCGGAGACCAGGTCGAACGACCCCGGCGGCAGCGCCGCCTCGGCCAGACCGGCGTGCACCCAGCGCACGGTGACGCCGGCGTCGCGGGCGTGCCCGGACGCCCGCTCCAGCGCCACCCCCGAGACCTCCAGCGCGGTCACGTCCCAGCCGCGGCCGGCGAGCCAGACGGCGTCCGCGCCCTCGCCGCAGCCGACGTCGAGCACCCGCCCGGGGGGCAGGTCGGCGGTCTCGGTCACGAGCGCGCCGTTGGGCCGGCCGCTCCACAGCCGGTCCCGGTCGGCGTAGGTGCGGTCCCACTCCGCCCGGACCTCGGGATCCCCGACGTAGCCGTCGGCCGGGGACGGGGGCGGTCCTGCTGCGATGTCGTCGGTCATCGGTCCACCTTCGTCCCGCCGTCCCTCGTCACGCAACGCTCGTTGCGGAACCGGCAAGGTCGCCGTCAGGATCCGGGCAGCGCCAGCCCGGCCAGGAACGCCGTGTAGGTCGCACGCAGCTCGGCCCGCACCCGCGGGCGCTGCTCCTCCACGGTCTCGGCGAGGAGCTGACCGGTCGTACCCAGCATGCCGAACACCATGGTGACCAGCGTCCCGGTCACCGGCCCGGGGATCGCACCCGAGCGCTCCATCTCCTGCAGCACGGTCTCGATCAGCACGATCGCGTACTCCTCCTCGCACGCCCGCCAGGCCTGCCAGCCCAGTGCGATCGGCGCTTCCCGGAACACCACGCCGCCGTAGACCGGGTCGGAGCACATCAACAGGAACTCGTCGATCACGGCGAGTCCCGCCGTGGCCGCGTCGGTGGTCGCCGCGAGCTCGACGAAACGCGCGTGCAGACGGTCGTGACCGGCTCGTTCCAGCCGCTCGACCAGCGCGGTCATCACCGCGGCCTTGTTCGCGAAGTGGTGGTAGATCGCACCCTTGGTCACCCGCGCGGCGGCCGCGACCTCGTCGAGCGAGGTCGACCCGTAGCCCTTCTCGCAGAACAGCGTCGCCGCGCTGTCGAGCACCGCGTCCCGGGTGGACTCGGTGTACTCGGTGCGGCGCGACTTGACGGGTGGCATGACCGGGAGCATATTACATACCCTGAGTACGTACTCTGAGTATGTAAGAGGTGAATGGTATGTCAGGGACCGATCGTCCGACTCGCGACCAGTACCTCCTGCGCAACCGCGTGGCCGACGAGGTGACACGCCGGGCGGAACGCACCGGTGACGCGTCGCTGCCGTGGGCGGCCGTGCCCGCGATGGCGGAGGCGTTCGGCGACGAGACGGCCGTGCTCACGCACCTGGCCGCGCGCTGGTCGCGGAACCTGGCCGGGTCGCTGGACCCGGTGCTCGACCTGCCCGACGCCGAGCGCGAGCGCGCGGCCGCCGACGTCGCGGCGGCGCTGGCCGCCCGCAGGCCGGGCCTGCACGCGGTGCTCCACCACCATCGCGACCACCCGGCCGTGCGGGCGGCACGCGAGATCGACCGGGCGATGGCCGGCCTGATGTACGCGCCGGTGCAGGCCGGACACGTCGCGCCGGACCGCGGGGTGGTGCGGGCACTGCGCGGCCTGGCCGGGCGCGAGTGGGAGTGGATGTGCGCGAGCGTGTCGCGCACCCGCTCGTCGCTGCGCCGGGTGGCCTGAGCTGCGGCGCAGTCAGTCCGTGGCCGGGCTCAGCGCCCGGACCACCCGCGACGGCGACGGACGCCCCAGGTGCCCGGCCATCCACACGCTCGTCGCGACCAGTGCGTCGAGGTCCACGCCGTGCTCGATGCCCAGGCCCTCGAGCATCCAGACCAGGTCCTCGGTGGCCAGGTTGCCCGTCGCCGACCCCGCGTACGGGCAGCCGCCGAGGCCGCCCGCGCTGGCGTCCACCGTCGTGACCCCGTGACGCAGTGCGGCCAGGGTGTTGGACAGGGCCTGGCCGTAGGTGTCGTGGAAGTGCACCGCGAGCGCGTCCGGCCCGAGGCCCAGCGCGGCGCAGGCCTCGAGCACGGCGCCGACGTGCCCGGGGGTGGCGACGCCGATGGTGTCGCCGAGCGAGAGCTCGTCACAGCCCATGTCCATCAGCCGCTTCCCGACCGCGGCGGCCCGGGCCGGGTCCACGGCGCCCTCCCACGGGTCGCCGAACACCATCGAGACGTAGGCCCGCACCCGCAGCCCGCTCTGCACGGCGCGGGTGACCACGGGCTCGAACATCGCGAACTGCTCGTCGAGCGACCGGTTGAGGTTGCGGCGGGCGAAGGTCTCGGTGGCACTGGCGAACACCGCCGCGTGCCGCACCCCGGCCTCCAGCGCGCGGTCCAGGCCGCGCTCGTTCGGGACCAGGACCGGGTACCCGACCCCGTCGCGCCGGTCCAGGACCGCCAGCAGGTCGGCCGCGTCGGCGAGCTGGGGCACCCACTTCGGGTGCACGAAGCTGGTCGCCTCCAGCGTCGTCAGCCCGGCGTCGGCCAGGCGGTCCAGGAACTGCGCCTTCACCGCGACCGGCACCACCGCGGACTCGTTCTGCAACCCGTCCCGGGGCCCGACCTCGTAGATCTCGACCCGCCGCGGCAGCCCCGGCTCGGCGACCGTCATCGGCAGGGCACGTCCGGTCTCGGTCACGACACCGACCTCTCCTTCTCGACGGCCTCGGCCGTCACGTCCTCCTCGCGCCTGCGGGCCAGGTCCCGGCTGATCTCCCGGTGCAGCAACGCCTGCACCCGCTCGACGTCGGGCACCTCGGCGAAGACCATCGGCGCGTCGCCCCCGGCGTCGACGAGCAGCGTCCCGCACCCGGCCAGGCGTTCGCCGAGCGTACGACGGGTACGAACCGAGTCGACACGGTGGATCGGGACGTCGATCCCGCTGCGGGAGAACACCCCTTCACGCACCAGCAGCCGATGGTTGGTCACCACCAGGTGGGTGCTGCGCCAGCGCACCAGCGGCAGGACGGTCCAGCGGGCGACGACGGCCGCGGCGAGCCCCGCCACCGCCAGCCAGCCGACCGGCGCCCACGTCTGCAGCCGGACGACCGCCGCGGCGAACGCCGCGACGGCGACGGCGAGCAGGAACACCACGGCCGGGCCGACGCAGATCCGCCAGTGCGGGTGCGAGTACAGCGCGACCCGTTCGCCCTCGACCAGCAGGTCATCGGGATAGGCCACGCCCTGCACGGTAGTCGCGCTCGCGGTGCACGGCCGGTGACGCGCGCGGAGGGGACGGGTGAACCTAGCGGTCGGGGTGGTCGGCCGGGCGCAGGTGCACCACGTCGCCGGCCGCGACCGCCGCCCGCTCCCCGGAGGCCGACAGCACGAGCAGCCGCCCGTGCGGGTCGACGTCCTCGGCCATCCCGAGCAACGCGTCGCCGTTGGGCCGCTCGACCCGGACCTGGGACCCGAGCGTCGCGCACCACGCCCGGTAGTCGCTGCGCAGCCCGGAGGCGTCGGCGTCGCCGCCGGTCTCGCGCCAGCCGGCCTCGCGGCGGTGCAGGTGTGTCAGCAGTGTCGTGGCGATCTCCGGGCGAGTGGCCGTGACGCCGTGGGCGGCCAGCGACGTCGCGCCCCACGGCAGGTCGTTCGCGCTCGCGGAGACGTTGAGGCCGATCCCGAGGACCACGCCGGGGCCGCCCCCGGACACCGCGGTCATCTCGGCCAGGATCCCGGCGGCCTTGCCGCGGGCCGGGCCCAGCAGCAGGTCGTTGGGCCACTTCAGGCCGATCGGCAGGTCCGCGGCGAGCTCGCGGATCGCGTCCGCCAGCGCCACGCCGGCCAGCATCGGCAGCCAGCCGAGGCGGTCGGCCGGCACCCCCTGCGGGCGCCACAGCACGCTCATCGTGAGCCCGGTCCGCGCCTTCGAGGTCCAGCGCCGGTCGAGCCGTCCGCGCCCGGTGACCTGCTCCTCGGCGATCAGGACGCTGCGGTCCTCGGCGCCGCGGGCGGCGGCGGCGAGCAGGTCGGCGTTGGTGGAGCCGGTCTGCTCGACGACGTCGAGGGCGTTCCATCCGCCGGACGGGCGGAGCACGGAGGTGCGCAGGGACCAGGGGTCCAGCGGCGCGGGGTCGGCGTCCATCACCGCGCACCGTAGCGGGGCTCGTCCGTTCGGTCCCATCGCGGTCACCCGGGCCACCCGACGGGCGCATCGCCGCGGCTGCGGTGCACGTCACCCCCGGGTGGGCGCGATCACCGGGTTAGGCTCCCGACCCATGAGCGCCGCAACGGAGCCGATGGGGGACCCGGACTCCGCCCCCGACGTCGAGCCTGATGTCCACACCACGGCGGGCAAGCTCGCCGATCTCCACCAGCGTTTCGACGACGCCGTCGGGTCCACCTCCGACGCAGCCGTGGAGAAGCAGCACGCCAAGGGCCGCCAGACCGCCCGCGAGCGGATCGACCAGCTCCTGGACCCGGGCTCGTTCGTCGAGCTCGACGCCCTGACCCGGCACCGGTCGACGAACTTCGGCATGGACGCCAAGCGCCCCTTCGGCGACGGCGTGGTGACCGGCACCGGCACCATCGACGGCCGTCCGGTCGCGGTGTTCTCCCAGGACGCGACCGTGTTCGGCGGCGCGCTCGGCGAGGTCTACGGCGAGAAGATCGTCAAGGTGATGGACCTCGCCGCCAAGATCGGCTGCCCGGTCGTCGGCATCAACGACGGCGGCGGCGCCCGGATCCAGGAGGGCGTGGTCGCGCTCGGCCTCTACGGCGAGATCTTCACCCGCAACGTGCGGGCCTCCGGGGTGATCCCGCAGATCTCGCTGATCATGGGCCCGTCCGCGGGCGGCGCGGTGTACTCCCCGGCGCTGACCGACTTCACCGTGATGGTCGACGAGACCAGCCACATGTTCATCACCGGCCCGGACGTGATCAAGACGGTCACCGGTGAGGACGTCGACATGGAGGAGCTCGGCGGCGGCCGGTCGCACAACTCGAAGTCGGGTGTGGCGCACTACCTGGGCTCCGACGAGTCCGACGCGATCGACTACGTCAAGGAGCTGCTCGGCTTCCTGCCCTCGAACAACCTGTCCGAGCCGCCCTCCTACCCGGCCCCGGAGCCGACCGGCGGGTCGGTGGAGGACTCGGTCACCGACACCGACCGCGAGCTGGACACGATCATCCCGGACTCGGCGAACTCGCCGTACGACATCCGCGAGGTGATCAACCGGGTGGTCGACGAGGAGGACTTCCTCGAGGTCCAGGAGCTGTGGGCGCCCAACATCGTCACCGGGTTCGCCCGGGTCGAGGGCCGCAGCGTGGGCATCGTGGCCAACCAGCCCACCCAGTTCGCCGGCTGCCTGAACATCGACGCCTCGGAGAAGGCGGCGCGGTTCGTGCGCACCTGCGACGCGTTCAACGTCCCGATCCTGACCTTCGTCGACGTCCCGGGCTTCCTGCCCGGCACCGACCAGGAGTGGAACGGCATCATCCGCCGCGGCGCGAAGCTGATCTACGCCTACGCCGAGGCGACCGTCCCGAAGGTCACCGTGATCACCCGCAAGGCCTACGGCGGCGCCTACGACGTGATGGGGTCCAAGCACCTCGGCGCGGACGTCAACATCGCCTGGCCGACCGCGCAGATCGCGGTCACCGGCGCCCAGGGCGCGGTGAGCATCCTCTACCGCAAGGAGCTCAAGGGGCTCGAGGGCGACGAGCTCGAGGCCAAGCGCGCCGAGCTGCAGCAGGAGTACGAGGACACCCTCTGCAACCCCTACATCGCCGCCGACCGGGGCTACATCGACGCCGTCGTCCCGCCGTCGCACACCCGCGGGTACGTGGGTCGCTCGCTGCGGCTGCTGGAGACCAAGCGGGAGCAGGGCCCGACCCGCAAGCACGGGAACATCCCGCTCTGATGGCCGACGACGACGCCACCACCGAGCAGAGCCCGGAGCAGCGCCGCGCGCTGTTCCGGGTGGTCGGCGGCCACCCCGACGACGCCGAGCTGGCCGCGCTCACCGCGGTCGTCGCGGCGGCGGCGGGCGCCTCCGGGGACGACCCGGCGCCCTCCGCGCCGGACCTGTGGTCGCACCCGGCGGCGCTGCTGCGCGCCCCGCTGCACGCGGGCCCCGGCGCCTGGCGCGCCTCCGGCCTGCCCCGCTGACACCTGCCATCCCCGGTGCCACTCATGGCGCTGTCGTGCCGTCGAGCGGAACGACAGCGTCATGAGTGCCGCGCACCGGGCCGGTCGTCGCAGTTCCCGACGGCGGCGCGGGGCCCGCGAGTCGGGTGTGCGGACCGGCCCCCCACTAGGGTTCCGCGTCGTGCGCCTCGTCCTCGCCTCGGCCTCCCCCGCCCGTCTCGGCGTCCTGCGCGCAGCCGGGGTCGATCCGCTCGTCGAGATCTCCGACGTCGACGAGGACGTGCTCCTCGACGCGCATCCGGACGCCACCCCGGAGCAGAAGGTGACGCTGCTCGGCGGCGCGAAGGCCACCGCGGTCGCCCGCCGGATCGCCGACGACGAGCCCGACGCCCTCGTCGTCGGCTGCGATTCGATGCTCCACATCGACGGCGAGTTGGTCGGCAAGCCCCGCGACGTCGACACCGCGCGCGAGCGCTGGAAGGCGATGGCCGGGCGGACCGGGGAACTGCTGACCGGACACACGGTTCTGCGCCTGTCCGACGGTGAGATCGACCGGGTCGCGGAGGGGCACGCCGTCACCGGGGTGCGTTTCGCCGAGCCCTCCGACGCCGAGCTGGAGGCGTACCTGGCCACCGGTGAACCGCTGCAGGTCGCGGGCTCGTTCACCCTCGACGGCCTGGGCGGCTGGTTCGTGGACGGGATCGACGGGGACCCGTCGAACGTGATCGGGATCAGCCTGCCGTTGCTGCGCCGCCTGCTCGGCGGGGTCGGGGTCAGCCCGGTCGAGCTCTGGGCCCGCTGAACCGCGGCGCCGCCGAACCGGAGCTGCTCCCGTCCACCCCGGCCGGACGGACGCAGCGCTCGTGCGGCCCGACGGTGGCGGGGGCCGGGCGAGCGTGTCGGCGCGGTACTACTCTCGCGCGCATGGCTCTGCCGAACGACACCGATCCGAAGCTCGCCGAGTACGCGCACCCGGAGCGCCTGGTCACCACGTCGTGGCTGGCCGAGCACCTGAAAGACGAGGGCCTGGCGGTCGTCGAGTCCGACGAGGACGTCCTGCTCTACGAGACCGGCCACATCCCGGGCGCGGTCAAGGTCGACTGGCACACCGAGCTCAACGACCCGGTGACCCGCGACTACGTCGACGGCACGCGCTTCGCCGAGATCATGGGCGAGCGCGGCATCACCCGCGACACCACGATCGTCGTCTACGGCGACAAGAACAACTGGTGGGCCGCCTACGCGCTGTGGGTGTTCTCCCTGTTCGGCCACTCCGACGTGCGGCTGCTCGACGGCGGCCGCGCCAAGTGGGCCGAGGAGGGCCGCGAGATGACCACCGACGCCCCGACGAAGCAGCGGGTCGACTACCCGGTCGTCGAGCGCGACGACTCGGGGATCCGCGCGTTCAAGGACGACGTGGTCGCCCACCTCGGCAAGCCGATGGTCGATGTCCGCTCACCGCAGGAGTACTCCGGCGAGAAGCTGCACATGCCCGACTACCCGCAGGAGGGGGCCGTGCGCGGCGGTCACATCCCGGGCGCCGCGAGCGTCCCGTGGGCCCGCGCCGCGGCCGAGGACGCGACGTTCAAGTCGCGTGCCGATCTGGAGGCCATCTACCAGGAGGAGCAGGGGCTCAAGCCCTCCGACGACGTCGTCGCCTACTGCCGTATCGGCGAGCGCTCCAGCCACACCTGGTTCGTGCTGACCCACCTGCTCGGGTTCGACACCGTCCGCAACTACGACGGCAGCTGGACCGAGTGGGGCAACACCGTCCGGGTCCCGATCGCGCAGGGCACCGAGCGGGGATCGGCGTGAGCGAGACGCTGCCTCCGCAACTCGCGGAGCTGGTGGAGGACTTCTCCGCGGTCGGGCCGAAGGACCGGCTGCAGATGCTGCTCGAACTCTCCCGGGAGCTGCCCGACCTGCCGGAGCGCTTCGCCGACCGCGCGGAGTCGATGGAGCAGGTGCACGAGTGCCAGTCGCCGCTGTTCCTGGCCGTCGAGGTCGCCGAGGGCGGGCAACGGCCGGTGCACCTGTTCTTCTCCGCCCCGCCGGAGGCGCCGACGACCCGCGGGTTCGCCTCGATCATGTACACCGGCCTGGACGGTGAGCCGGCGCAGACCGTGCTCGACGTGCCGGACGACTTCTACACCGAGCTCGGGCTGGGCGAGGCGGTGAGCCCGCTGCGGCTGCGCGGGATCGCCGCGATGCTGGCCCGGATCAAGAACCAGGTGCGCGCCGCGACCGCCTGAGAGCACCGAGCGGACCGTCCACGCCGAACCTCAAAGCTTGGTGAAGTTCGGCGTGGACCCGCGTGTCCCCGCCCACACTGTGACGTGTCGTACAACGGCACGTCTGATGCAGGGGGTGGTGGGGATGGGTCCGGACGTCGGCGGCGAGACCTGGGGGGTCTCCGGCTCCGCATTCCTGTTCGTGTACGCGCTGATCGCCCTGGTGACCCTGGGCGCGGTCCTGCGGGCACGGCACACGTTGCGGGCCGGGGTCCCGGTCAGCAGCACCGAGCTCGACCGTCGGCCGGAGTACGTGGCCTACCTCAACGGCGGCCGCGACCTGGCCGTCTACGCGGCGCTGAGCGCGATGCACGTCGACGGCAGCATCACCACGGCCGACCGGGCCGCCGGCATGGTCCGGGCGGCGGGGCCCGTCGCGGCCGAGGGCAGCCGGCTCCAGCGCGCCATCCACGCGGCCACGACCCGGCTGACGCGGCGCCGCGGCCTGGTCCACGCACCCGGGGTCACCCGGGAGCTCGACGACATCGGCGACCGGCTCGTCCGGTCCGGGCTGCTGCTCTCCCGGCCGGCGCGGCAGCGGTACCGCGCGAGCTCGTACTGGATGCTCGCCGTGCTCGCGCTCGGGTTCGTCCGCACGATGGCCGGGACCGCGAACGGACGCCCGGTCGGCCACCTGATCGTGGCGATGCTGCTGGTGGGCGTCGCGTTCCTGGTCCTGCTCGCGCGGGTTCCCGAGCGCACCCGCGCCGGTGACGCACTGCTCGCCGACCAGCGGGACCGGCACGCCGCGCTGTCGCCCACGATGCGCCCGGACTGGGCCTCGGTCGGCGCGGGCGCGGCGGCACTGAGCGTGGGCGTGTTCGGCGTCGGCGCGCTGATGGCCGCGCAGCCGGCGTTCGCCGAGGAGCTCGAGGCCCAGCAGAGCGCCGCGCTCGGCGGCGGGGGCGGCTACTCGGGCGGGAGCTACTCCGGCGGGGACGGCGGCGGAGGCGGCTGCGGCGGCGGAGGGGGCTGCGGCGGAGGCGGGGGCTGCGGCGGCTGAGTCGCGGCCCCGACGAGGGGTCCGCTCCCGCAGCTCCGCCACCGGGGGGTGTGGAGTTGCGGGAGCGGTGTCGCCGTGCACCACCGGAGGAGGCGAGGTGAGCGCGATGTCGCAGCGTCCGACGGGGACCGGTGTCGGCTGGCGCCCGGAGATCGCGTCGGTGCTCGAGGCGACGTCCGGCCTGGGCTTCCACGAGGTCGTCGCCGAGTCCCTGGACCCGGCCCGGGTCCCCGCGCCCCTGCGGTCGCTGGTCGCGCGCGGGACGGCGGTCATCCCGCACGGGGTGCGGCTCTCGCTGGGCGGCGCCGAGCCGGTCGACCCGGCCCGGGTCACCCACCTGGCCGCCTGCGTCGAGGCACTGGACGCTCCGCTGGCCAGCGAGCACGTGTCGTTCGTCCGGGCCGGCGGGCGGGGGGCGGGGCACCTGCTGCCGCTGCCCCGGACCCGGGAGGCCCTCGACGTCCTGGCCGCGAACATCGCCCGCACCCGCACCGAGCTCGACGTCCCGCTCGCCGTGGAACCGATCGCGGCCCTGTTCGACTGGCCCGGCGACGAGTTCACCGAACCCGAGTTCCTCACCCGTCTGCTCGACCGCACCGGCACGCTGCTCCTGCTCGACGTCGCCAACATCCACGCGAACGCGCTCAACCGCGGCCAGGACGCGCGGACGGTGCTGGACGCCATGCCCCTCGACCGGGTCGCCTACTGCCATGTCGCGGGCGGGTCCCCGGCCGGGGCGGGCACCGGTACCGGGAGCAGCGCGGGCACGGCGCACGACGGGCTCTACCACGACACGCACACCGACCCGGTACCCGAACCGGTGCTGGACCTGGTGGCCCACCTGGTGGAGCGGTGCCCGGTCGTGCCGCCGGTGAGGCTCGATC
>CBIHNM010000147.1:0-10738 GCA_966211265.1 uncultured Pseudonocardia sp. | reverse complement strand
GGCCCCGGAGGCGGTGCCCGCGGTGCCGGTCGGGTCCGGAGGGTCGGTCGGGTCGGTGCCCGGGTCCGGGGCCCCGCCGGGGCCCGGCCCCGGTCCGTCCACCGGGGTCTGCGCCCCGGCGTCCGGGATCGTCGCCCCGGTCCCCGACGTCGGGGCGGTCGTCGCGGGGCCCGTCCCTGGAGCGGTCGTGGCCTGCGGGGCCGGAGCGGGCTCGAACGGTGTGGGCCCCGCCGGGGCGGCACCGGAGGCACCGGCGAAGAGCCCGGCCGCCGGGTCCTCGGGCTCCGCGCCGGTCTGCGGTGCCCGATCCTCGTCCGGCGGCGTCGCGGTCCCGGACCCTCCCGGGCCCGGCTCGGAACCCTCCCGGGCCGGGGCGGGGCCGGTCGGCACGATCCGGATGTCGGCCTGCGAGGTCTCGACCTGCACGGCCGCGGTGGCCGCCGGGGCGCCGAGCGTGCTGGCCAGCGGCGCCGGCTCGACCGGGCGCGCCTGCCCGCCGCCGCCCGGCCCGCCAGATGACCCCGAGGCCGGAGACGACGGGGACGACGTCGTGGTCGTCGTCTGCGGCGGCGCCCCACGGTCCGCGGGCGCCTCACCGAACGGCGACGACGGGTCGGGGCCGGTGCTCCCCGGCCCGGCCCCCGCCGCGTCTCCCGGGTCCACGGTGGCCGGCCGCGTCCGGTCCGGGTCGACGTCGGTGGCGGTCCCCCCGGTCCCCGCGGTCCCGGTCCCGGTCCCGGTCCCGGCCGGGTTCTGCCCGGCCGGGACGAACGGGCCGTCACCGGTCGAGGGGCCCCCGTTCGTACCGCCGGTCCACGGGGCCTGCGGCAGCTCGCCGTCGGTGAGGACCTGGCCCTGCTCGATCGTCGTCGTGGCCTCGTCGCCGGTGTCGGCGCTGGTCGAGGTCGCCGTCTCGGACAGGTCCACGGTGACGTCGGTGCCGTCGTGGCCGTCGCGGTCGGTGACCTGCACCCGCTCGGACTGGGTGATGCCCACCTCGTCCCTGCCGTCGCCGTCGGAACCGACCAGTACCTCGAGGCCGTAGTCGGCGGTGGCCACCGAGAAGCTGCCGTCCGGGTTCTCGATCACGTGCACGTGACCGCGCTCGTGGATCACCAGGTCGGTCTCCTGGCCCGGCGGGTCCGGGACGACGACCTGGTAGTGCTCCTTGAACACGTACTCGTGGCCGTCGTCGTCGCGGATCACGATGTACTGGTAGGCGTCCACGACGAACATGCCGTCGGCGGTCTCGGTGACGGTGACGTCCTGGAACATCTGCACGGTCAGCCAGTCCTCGCCGGCCTCCGGTCCCCCGTCACCGCCGCGCACGTGCCAGGTGGTGCCCAGCCCGGCGGCGACGTCACCGGTGCCGCTGGTCTCCGACGTGGCGACACCGCCGCCGTGCCCGTCCGAGCCGATGTGGACGCCGCCGCCGGGCCCGCCGGTGGAGGTGTGGGCGGTGGCGTGGTCGGCGGAGCCGGGCATCGGCGGGGCCGGGTCGAGCCCGTCGCCCTCCCCGCCGGTGCCGTCGCGTGGCGCGGAGTTCCCGGTCAGGTCGACCGGGGTGTCCTCGGCGGCGTCGGCGAACCCGCCGATCGAGACCAGCGCGGCGGTGGCACCTATCGCGGCGCCGGTGGCCGCGATCCGGGCGGCGATCCGCCGGACGCCCTCGGGAGCGTTCGCCCCGTTCGCGACGGCGCTCCGCACGCGCTCCGGGATCGACAGGCGGACGTCGGACTTCGCCAGCTCCCAGAGGTGTGGCGGCATGCCCGCCGGCCCGCTGCGCGGCGGTGGTGTCGTCGTGGTCATGCGGTGAGACTCCCCCCGCGGGCGGCCCCGGTCATGAGCAGTCCGCTACTCGGCCGGTGCCGGTCACTACTCCCCCGGTGCCCGCCGGCACTGCCCACCCCGCGGAGGCGCCGTCGCCCTCCAGCACGCCCAGCAGCAGCCCCTCGCAGGTGCGCACCAGCACCCGGCAGGCCTCCCGGACGTCGCGGCCGGACGACGGGTGCTCGGCGCGGCGCTGCCACTGCGCCAGGGCCGCCTGCGCGACCTGCAGCGTCTCGGAGCGGCTGCTGCCCGGTGGCGGGCCCAGCCGGGTGGCGGGCTGCACGCCCTCGCCGCCGAGCAGTCGTTCGGCGGTCGCCCGCTCGGCCTCGGAGAGCATCAGCGCACCGGTGCGCAGCGTGTCCAGCAGACGGATCTCGGCGAACTCGTGCGCGCCCGCGGTCACCATCTCCAGCTCGTGCATCAGTGCCGCCGCGGCCGGCACCGGGTGCCGGCGCAGCACCGACTCGGTGGCCCGCAGCGCGGAGCGGGCCTTGAGCACCTCGGCCCGCCCGGCGAACCGGCTGGTCAGCGCCTCCCGCAGCGGGACGAGACCGCTGCGGTGCCCGAGCTCGCGCGAGAGCGCCCCGGCCGTCGTCGCGACACCGGAGTCGATCAGCTGCACCGACAGCCGCACGCCGAACAGCCCGAACCGTTCCAGCAGCGCCGCCCGCCGGGCCGGGCCCAGGTCCAGCGCGGTCTCGGCGGTGACGAACCGGTTCGCGGTCAGCAGCAGTCGCTCCGCCACGCCCTCGTCCGCGGCGGCGAGCAGCCCGAGCGCGCGGAACTCGTCCTCGCGCAGGGTGGCCGCGGTCGCGGCCAGCAGGCCGGCGACCGGCAGCACGGTCTGGCACCGCGCCCGTACCCGGGGGTCCTCGCGGTAGCGCCCGGCGACCCGCGCCGCGCTGTCCAGCGCGCCCGGGCGTCCGTGCCCGACCTCGTCGGCCCGCGCCAGGACGCCGATCGTGTTGATCGGCCGCCGCTCGGCCGGGTCGTCGCGGAACGCCTCCAGGAAGGAGACGTCGGTGGCGTGCATGTGCCGCATCAGGTAGACGACGGCGTCGACGGCGCCGGGCCCGTCCTCGTCCTCCGGGGTCAGCGCGGACGCGGTCCGCCCGGACAGCTCGGTGCTCAGCGAGTCCATCCCGGGGGTGTCGATCAGGGTCATCTCGCGCAGCGCCGGGGACGGCCAGTCGACGACCAGGTGGTCGATCTCGTCCGCGGACAGGCCCTGCAGGTCCGGTGCGCCGCCGCTGGGCCCCGGCGGCAGTCCGACGCGCCGGCCCGAGCGCAACCGGGCTCCGACACGGTAGGTGTGCCCGTCCCGGTACCAGGTGACCACCCGGGTGCACTCCCCCGCGTCGGTGGCCGCCAGCTCCTGCCCGACCAGCGCGTTGAGCAGCGTGGACTTGCCGGCCTTGATCCGCCCGGCGATCGCCACCCGCAGCGGCTCGTCGAGGCGGGCCGCGGCGGCGAGCAGGTCCGGTATCGCGGGGCCGCCGCCGTAGACGCCGCAGGCCCGGTGCACCAGCCCGCGCACCCGGTTGACCAGTGTCGGGGGCGCCGGGGTCATCGCGGTGCCCCGTCCCCGCCGGTCCCGGCGCCGGAGGTGACCGGCTCGCCGCGCACCCGTTCCAGGTGCCCGGCCAGGTCGTCGAGGCGGGCGCGCAGCATCGCCAGCGACGCCAGGTCGTTCTCGATCCGCTCCCGCGCCCCGACGTCGGACTCGCCGGTGCGCGCGGACTCCTGGGCCGCGGCCAGCCCGGCCGCGGCGGAGCGCTGCAGCTCGCCGACCCGCTCGGTCCACGCGGTGCGCAGCTCCCGCTGGACGTGCCGGATCGCGTCCCGGGAGTCCTTGCCGACCTGCATCTGGAACTCGTCGACGAACCGGCGCACGACCGCCTTCGCCTCGCCGCGCCGCTTGTCCAGCTGCCGCCGCCGTTCCTCCTTGAGCCCGGCCCGCCCCATCAGGGCCCCGGTGATCAGGCCGAACGGCGCCGGGATGGCCAGCGCCGCCATGTGGGTGAGCATGGTGAACATCAGGAAGCCGCCGTAGGCCTTCTGGAACGCCGCCATCCCGGCGCCCTTGGCCTTGCGTTCCACGAACGCCGAGTCGACCGTGAACGTGTCCAGCAGCTCGACCGGCGCGGTGACCTCCCGGGCGGTGACGATCTCGGACTCGGCCAGGTCGAAGTGCTCTCCGACGGTGTTCGCGACCTCCTTGGCCCGGCGCACGAACAGCGCGTAGTTCTCCAGCGCCTCACCGGCCAGGCGCTGGCGGAACCAGTGCTCGAACTCGTCCCAGTTCTTCGCCGGGTCACCCTCGTCGATCGCGGCCTCGGCCTCGTGCATCGCGGTGCGGGCGCGCTCGCGCAGGTCGAAGTCCACGTCCGAGGCGATGTCGGCGAACCCGTCGTTGAGCAGCAGCTGCCACTTCGAGGACCGTTCGCGCAGCGCGTCGGCGCTGTCCTTCGCCGCGCTGAGCGTGGCGAGCAGCTCGGCGGCGTTGTCCGGGTCGAGCAGGGCGTCGCGGCGGGCCTTCGCGGCGACCTCCATCTGGCCCAGCGCCGAGCCCAGGTGTGTCATGACGGAGTCCACCGCGATCCGTTCGGAGCCGGCGAGCACGTCGTTGATCCGCCGCACGAGCTCCGGGAAGCCGGACTCGTTGTTCAGCTCCTGGTCGGCGTCCTTCGCGGCGAGCGCGCGGATCTCCGACGACACCGCGACCGCGTCCACGGTGATCCCCTTGCGACGCAGGTGCCCCTGATCGAGGTCGAGGATGCGCTGCCACTGCGGGTAGAGGTCGGTCTTGGTCAGCACGAGCAGCAGCGTCGGGCACAGCTCGCGCACGGTGCGCAGGAACCGCAGCTCGGCCGCGGTGAGCTCCTGCGAGGCGTCGGTCACGAACAGCACCGCGTGCGACTGCGGCAGCGAGCTCATCGCCGTGGCGTTCGCGGTGGAGCCCAGGCCGCCGACGCCGGGGGTGTCGATCAGCACCAGCCCGGTGGAGAGCAGCTGCCGGGAGATCCCGACCGTGACCGAACGCAGCCGGCGGGAGTTGCCGGGGTTGCCGGACTCGGAGGCGTAGGCGGCGATGTCCGACGGCGAGATCGCCTCGGTCCAGCCCGCGCCGCCGGAGCCCGGCGCGGACTCGAAGCTGGCGCTCGCGGCCAGCTCCGCGGCGTAGCGGACCTCGGTGGGGACGGCGGTGGCGATGTCGTCGTCGACCGGGCAGACCGGCGCCGTGAGCAGCGCGTTCACCAGCGAGCTCTTGCCCTGTTTGAACTCGCCGACGACGTGCACGGTGACGGTCGCGGCCTCGAGCAGCCGGCGCGCGGCGACGAGCCGGTCGGCCAGGTCGACGCGGTCGTAGGCGCGGGCGCCCTTGACCGTCATGTCGAGGGTCTCCAGGACGTGCTTCACGGCGGCGCTCGGGCTAGCGGGCATCTGGCGGTTCCTCACCTCGCGCGTGTGAGCAGTTGCCCGGACGTCGGCGCCCGGGCAACTGCTCACTCGTTCCTGCCGTGCGGTTCGCTACTCAGCCGTCGTGGCTCAGAGCGGGCGCCTGGTCGTCGGTGCCGTCGGACCCGCCGCTGTCGTGGCCTGCGGCCTCGAACCCGCCGTCGTCGTGCGAGGCGGTGGCGAACACCGGCTGGTCGTCCGCCGGGGCCGGGTCGTCGTCGTGACCGCCCTCGGACTCGGCCTGCTGGTTGAAGTTGCTCCCGCCACCACCGGCACCGGACTGCTGCTGGTTCTGGAAGATGTCGCCGCCGCCGTCGTCATCCCCACCCGACTTCGCCTGCTGATTGAAGTTCGACCCACCACCACCAGCACCCGACTGCTGCTGATTCTGGAAAATGTCGCCCCCGCCGTCGTCATCCCCACCCGACTTCGCCTGCTGATTGAAGTTCGACCCACCACCACCAGCACCCGACTGCTGCTGATTCTGGAAAATGTCGCCCCCGCCGTCGTCATCCCCACCCGACTTCGCCTGCTGATTGAAGTTCGAGCCACCCAGACCCGCGGCACCCGCCTGCTGCTGATTCTGGAAGATGTCCCCGCCGCCGTCATCGCCGCCGGACTTCGCCTGCTGGTTGAAGTTCGAGCCGCCCCACTGGTCCAGGTAGTCCTCGCGGTAGTCGCAGTTGCCGGGGCACAGCGCGTAGGCGCCGTGCGCCGGGCAGCTGTAGGGCGGAGCGGCCTGCTGCTGGTTCTGGAAGATGTCGCCCCCGCCGTCGCCGCCACCGGAGGCGGCCTGCTGGTTGAAGTTCGAGCCACCCAGACCCGCGGCACCCGCCTGCTGCTGGTTCTGGAAGATGTCGCCGCCGTCGTCGCCTCCGGAGGCGGCCTGCTGGTTGAAGTTCGAGCCCGCCGGGACCGTCTCGGTCATGTCCATCGCCTCTTCTCGCTCGGGTCGAGGCCCCGCCGGCCGGTCCGGTGGTGTGCGGTCCGCCTGGGGCCGCTCGAGGTCTCGCTGGGAGCAGAGTGCTCCGGCGGCCGGGGGAGGTCATGAGTACCGCGGTACTCATCCCGGCCACGGCGACTGCTCAGGGGCCCGGCGGGGACGGCCGGGCCACGCCCGGGTGTCTCCGGGAGGATGGGCGGCATGGACCGGTGGATCGATCATGCGGTGTGGTGGCACGTGTACCCCCTGGGCTTCGTCGGCGCGGAGGCGCAGGCGCTGCCCGAGGACGCACCGCCGGTGCCGCGGCTGGACCGCTTCGAGCCGTGGCTGGACTACCTGATCGAGCTCGGCTGCTCCGGTCTCGCGCTGGGCCCGGTGTTCGCCTCCGAGACCCACGGCTACGACACCGTCGACCACCTGCGGATCGACCCGCGCCTCGGTGACGACGCCGCGTTCGACCGGCTCGTGTCGGCCTGCCGCTCCCGCGGGGTCCGGATCCTGCTCGACGGCGTGTTCAACCATGTCGGACGCTCGTTCCCGCAGTTCGGCAAGGCCCTGACCGACGGGCCGGACTCCGCGGCCGGGCGCTGGTTCCGCTGGGACGGGCAGGAGCCGGAGGCCTTCGAGGGTCACGACCGGCTGGTCTCGCTCAACCACGACGAACCGGCCGTGCGCGCCCACGTCGTCGACGTCATGACGCACTGGCTCGACCGGGGCGCGGACGGCTGGCGCCTCGACGCGGCCTACCAGGTGCCGTCGGATTTCTGGGCGGCCGTGCTGCCGCGGGTACGCGAACGCCATCCGGACGCCTGGTTCGTCGGCGAGGTGATCCACGGCGACTACGCGGCGGTGGTCTCGGCGTCGGGCATGGACTCGGTCACCCAGTACGAGCTGTGGAAGTCGGTCTGGAGCTCGCTGGGCGACGCGAATCTGCACGAGCTGGCCTGGAACCTGAGCCGGCACGAGGAGATGCTGGCGACGTTCACCCCGCTCACGTTCGTCGGGAACCACGACGTCACCCGGATCGCGAGCCGCCTGGAGAACCCGGCGCACCTCGGGCACGCGGTCGCGGTGCTGATGACCGTGGGCGGGATCCCGTCGGTGTACGCCGGTGACGAGCAGGCCTTCACCGGCGTCAAGGAGGAGCGCGAGCACGGCGACGACGCGATCCGCCCGCCGTTCCCGGACACCCCGGCCGAGCTGGCCCCGTTCGGCGCCGGTACCCACGAGCTGCATCAACGCCTGATCGGGCTACGCCGGCGTCACCCGTGGCTGGTCGACGCCCGCACCACCGTCGAGCACGTCACCGACACCACGATGGCGCTGCGCTCGTCCCCGCGCCACGGTGCGGATGCACGCGTCGCCGACGCCCCCCTCGACGACGGCCTGGTCCTGCTCCTGTCGGTCGACGACGAGCCGCAGCGCTTCCCGGACGAGTTGCACGGCGAGATCCTGGCCGAAGCCGGCCCCACCGACGCCCCGACACTCCTGCCCCCACACTCCTGGCGGATCCTCACCGGGTGAGCGCCCGCCCGTCGTGGCACTCATGCGGGTTCAGTTCCGCTGGGCGATACCTCAGCGTCACGAGTGCCGGTTCCGGGGTCGGGGGTCCGGGGTCCGGGCACTCGTGACGCAGATGACGCAATGGGCGGATCTTACGGCGCATGAGTACCACGGCACGGGACGCGCGGCAGGGAGTGCGCGGCAGGGAGTGCGCGGCAGGGAGTGCGGCGACGGCGGGCGCGGGGCTCAGGCCCAGAGCTGGCCGTCGATACCCTGTGCCGCGGTGCCGAGGTCGCCGGAGTAGGCGCCGGTGGAGAGGTACTTCCAGCCGCCGTCGCAGACGACCATGACGACGTCGGCGTTCTCGCCGGCCTTGTCCGCCTTCTCCGCCGCCGCGATCGCGGCGTGCAGGATCGCCCCGGAGGAGATCCCGGCGAAGATGCCCTCCTGCTCGACGAGCTGGCGGGTGCGGCGCAGCGCGTCGTAGCTGCCGACCGAGAACCGCCCGGTCAGCACGGAGGCGTCGTAGAGCTCGGGGACGAACCCCTCCTCGAGGTTGCGCAGCCCGTAGACCAGCTCGCCGTAGCGCGGCTCGGCCGCGATCACCTGGACGCCGGGCTTCTGCTCGCGCAGGTAGCGTCCGGCCCCGACCAGCGTGCCGGTCGTGCCCAGGCCGGCCACGAAGTGCGTCACCGACGGCAGGTCGCGCAGGATCTCCGGCCCGGTGCCGCGATAGTGCGCATCGGTGTTGGCCGGGTTGCCGTACTGGTAGAGCATCACCCAGTCGGTGTGCTCGGCGGCCAGCTCCTTGGCCACCGCGACGGCCTGGTTCGACCCGCCGGCGGCCGGCGAGGAGATGATCTGGGCGCCGTACATCCCCAGCAGCTGGCGACGCTCCTCGGAGGTGTTCTCCGGCATCACGCAGACCAGCTGGTAGCCCTTGAGCTTCGCCGCCATCGCGAGCGAGATCCCGGTGTTGCCCGAGGTGGGCTCCAGGATCGTGCAGCCCGGGGACAGCAGGCCCTGCTTCTCCGCGTCCTCGATCATCGCCAGCGCGGGCCGGTCCTTGATCGAACCGGTGGGGTTGCGGTCCTCCAGCTTCGCCCAGATCCGCACGTCCTGCGACGGCGACAGCGACGGCAGCCCGACCAGCGGGGTGTCCCCGACCGCCTGCAGGAGCGAGTCGTAACGGGCCATCGGCTCCTACTTCCCGCCCGCGACGGCCGGGAGGATGGTCAGCGTGGAGGTCTCCTGGACGGGGGCGTCGAGCCCACCGGCGAACCGGATGTCCTCGTCGTCGACGTAGATGTTGACGAAGCGGTGCAGCTTGCCGTCGGTGATCAGGCGCTCCTTGATGCCGCCGTGGCGCGACTCGAGGTCGTCGATCACCTCGGAGACGTTGCTGCCCTTGGCCTCGACGGACTTCTCGCCGTCGGTGTGGGTGCGCAGGATGGTCGGGACGGAGACGGTGACGGCCATGCTCGGGTTACTCCTGGTCGGATCGGTTACCGGTGATGGATGGATCTGTCCTGGGCAACGCATCCGGGAGCGGCGGGCATTCCACGCGCGTCCCCCGGCGCGTGGGCACGGGGTGGGCTCAGCCGTGGTCGGGCACGTCGTCGGAGCCGGTGTGGGCGAACATGTAGGACTCGACGACCTGGATCGGCTCCTCCGCCACCTCACCGTCGACGAGACGGTAGGAGCGCAGGTCGGGCTCGGCGTCGGCGGCGGACAGGCCGACGATCAGCCAGTACTGGTCGGGGGTCCAGCCCATGAACTCGATGTCCTTCTCCGAGGGGTAGGCCTCGGGAAGGCCGGTGTCGGTGAGCGGCCGGCGCGGGACGCGGGTGTGCGAGTGGACCACCACCATCCGGCGCTCGTCACGCCCGGCGAGCTCGCGCTCGAGCCGGATGTCCTCCTGCGGGGAGAACGCGAAGTCGCTCTCGACGCCGTCGGTGTTGGTCATCGCGACGTAGCGCTCGGGACGGCCGCCGTCGGTGCCACCGGTGGACTCGGGCCCGACGAGCTGACCGCACGACTCCAGCGGATGCTCGCGTCGCGCGTGCGCGACGATGTCGTCGACGAGGTCGGACCGGAGCACCAGCACCCGACCAGGATACGGGGCCCCGCACGCTCGACGCACACCCTGCCGCAGCGGCTCACATCACCCCGGGCGCGGCGGGTTGGGCTCGTAGACCGCGAGCGCCTGGCGGCTCCGCTGCGCGGGGTCCGGTGCGGCGAGCACGGTACCCAGCACGGCGGCGACGCCGGATGCGGCGACCGGCTCGGTGACGGCGACCTCGCGGCGGGCCGTCGCGTGGTGGGCGGCCTGGTCCTGCAGCGCGACGACGGCGCGGGCGAGCCGGGCGGCGTCGTCGCGGGTGCCCTGCAGCAGGGCGTCGAGGTGCGCGCGGGTGGCGCCGGCCGCGGCACCGCCGTGCGCGTCGTCGTACCGGCGCAGCGCGTGGGCGAGGTCCTCGGCGACGTCGGCGACGGCACCGGTGGCGCCGCGGTAGGCCGCGAGCACCGGTTCGAACGCCGCCGGGCCGGGGCCGGCCAGCAGCCGGGCGCGCAGCCGGGACACCGCGTCGTCGTCGAGGTTCAGGGCGGTGGTGGCGTAGGCGGGCACGGGGCTCCTCGGGGTCGGGCGGGACGGCAGCGGGTCGCAGCGGGTCGCAGCGGCAGGGCAGGGCGGGTCAGGGCGGCAGGGCGGCGAGCAGCCGCGCCGCCGCCCGGGCGGCGGTCGCGCACGGGTCCGCGACCGCGACGCCGGCGGGTGCGGCCTGCACGGTCACCGTGTCGTGGTCGGACGTCGCGACGCGCAGCGCGCACGACGGGTCGCCCTCGGGTGTGGTGACGACGGTCGGGTACCCGTCCAGCTCACCGGTACGGAAGGCCCGCAGCAGCTCCCGGGCCCGGTAGGTCTCCTCGATCCCGCCCGTGCGGACGTCGGCGCGCAGCAGGAAGGCCCGCGCCGGCCCGGCCCAGGTGCACCCCGAGCCG
>CBIHNM010000146.1:0-10844 GCA_966211265.1 uncultured Pseudonocardia sp. | reverse complement strand
CCCGGCCGGGCGCGGCACTGGGCTCCGCCGGGGCCCCGTGCGCGCTCCCCGGCCGGGGTGCCCGCCCCCGGGCCGCCGCCGCCGCGGGGGCTCGCGCCGCCCTGCAGCAGGGGGTGGCGGCCGGCCGGCCGGTCGACGACCAGATCGTCGACCGGCTCGTCCTCCCGCTGGTCGACGCGGCGGTGCCGGAATGGCGGGCCGTCCTCGACGCGCTCCTCCCGCTGCCCGGGCTCGGCGGGCCGGTCGGCTACTCGGGCGGGGTGATCTCCATCGGGGTCCGGCTCGCGGTCGTCGAGCCACGCATCCGCGCCGCGCTCCTGTTCGCCGGGAGCTTCGTGCCCCGGGCCCTGTTCTCCGAGGCCCGCAACGTCACGATCCCGCTGCTGGTCCTGCTGCAGTGGGACGACGAGGGCAACGACCGCCGGATGGCCCTGGACCTGTTCGACGCCCTCGGCGCCGAGGAGAAGACGCTGCACGCCAACATGGGCGGTCACACCGGCGTCCCGTGGTTCGAGGCAGACGCCGGGAACGGGTTCTTCGCCCGGCACCTGGGGTGAGACCGTGCGCCGGGCAGGCCACGGAGGACCGGAGCGCCGGATCAGGTGGCGCAGGAGCCGGTGTCGATCCGGAGATACTTCGTGGTCATCACGCGGCACAGCCGGATTCCGACGACGACCCCCGCGACCGAGACGAGCGCGGGCAGGTATCCGCTGGCGACCTGGATGATGGGGATGGCCGGGCATCCACCGGAGATCGCCCAGCCGATGCCGAACAGCGCCGCGCCGGGGACGACACCGGCGTGGATCCGGGTGGGCGTCCGGCGGACTCTCATGATCGCGAAGACCACCGCGATGATCGCGACGGCTCCGGCGAAGGCGAGGAACATGCGGAGGTCCTGGAAGGTGAACATGCGGTTCAACTCCGCGTAGTCGCCGAACCCGATGTTCGTGACCGTGTAGCCGAGCCCCAGCCCGACGACGACGTTGGCGAGGAGGACGCCGCCCTGGGTACGCATCAGATGACCTTCCACAGCAGGAACGAGACGAGGACGGCGGTGCCGAAGAACACGGCGGTCGCCACGATGCTGACCGGGTACAGCCTTCCGCAGCCGTGCAGACCGTGGCCCGAGCTGCACCCACCGGCCAGGCGGGTGCCGAAGCCGACGAGGAGTCCTCCGGCGAACAGGACAGCGACCATGGTGATCGGGTTGTCGGTGACCAGTTCGTCGAACCCGGCGCCCATGTCGAAGCGGAGCTCGAAGCGACCGGAGGCGACCGCCGCGACGAAGCCGCCGACCAGGATCGAGACCAGGAGCGCGGCCTGGCTGACCAGCGGTGCGGGGCGAGGGGGGAGCGTGACCGGCGGGCGCTCGAGATGCTCGTGCGGTGAGGCCGGTGACGCCGGTCCCGTACCCCGCGGTGACGCCGCGGCGAGGGCCTCGACCACGGAACGCTGGTCCAGCTCGTCCTGGGCACGTCGCCGCTGCATCTCGCGCTCCTCGCGCCAGTGCAGCACCCGATCCCACGCTCCGGACACTCCGAACGATCGATCCGTGGCCAGCGTGTAGCTGATCGTGACCAGCGCGAGTCCGAGCGCGCCCGCCCACCATGGCCAGTAGTTGCTCATGCCGGGGTCCTCATCCACTCTGCGAGACGCTTCCACCAGGGACGCGTCGGGCCGGGCTCGTGCCTGTGTCGTGCCGTCGGGGACAACGCCGGGAGATCGGACGACGGCGGGTGCGGCCCGCCGGACGGCCACTCCGGCCACGCACCGCCCGGCGAGGTGCGACCGGGCTCGGGTGCGTGCTCGAACAGCAGCTCGACCAGGGTCGGGCCGCTGGTCGAGGTCTGCGTGCCCGGCGGACGGTCGGATGCACCGGCCACCGGCTCCCGGTCGGCTGGGCGCTGGAGATGGCGCGCATCGTGCCCGTTCGGGAGGAGACTCAGCGGCACGTACTGGCCACGGAGCGACTGCTGGTAACGGGCGCACTGGCGCCAGCCGTCCTGGCTGTCGCAGTAGCAGCGTCGCCATCCGTCCAGGCTCGAGTTGAGCAGGGGGAACAGCGGACAGGCTGCCGCGTGTGAACAGGCCATTTCCGTCCGATCTGGTGGTGGGGACACGGTCCGGGCGACTCCGACCGGGTCGAGCTCGGCACGGGACGCTCCGCGTTGCGGGTCGGGATCATGTGCGGCTCCGGAATCGACCGTCAGCCGCCCGTTCACGGTCGTCGGCGGCGGGTGCGGATCCGCCGCGCTGGTGCGGCACCGCCGCCCCGATGACGGTGGGGCCGGGCAGCCCGGCCGCCGGCGCATCGTGTGCACCCGCGGCGGCGATGTCCCGACGGCAGGAGCGGAGTACCTCGGTGTGCCGGCCGGCGACGCCCGCCTGCTCGCAGTCCCGCAGAGCGGCGGTGACGACATCGAGCGCCGTGGCCGTGTCACCGGATTCGGCCAGGGTGAGCCCCAGGCCCAGACGCGTGGTGAGCGTGTCCGGGTGCGAGGGGCCGAGAACGCGTTTGCGCTGCAGCGCGATGCCCGAATAGAGCCGCAGCGCCTCGGCCAACCGCCCGGCCAGCCGGTGCGTCGTCGCCAACGCATCACGGGCGGTGAGCGTGAGGGCGTGCCCGTCCCCGAACACCCGCTCCCGGCGGGCGACGTTGTCGAGCATCAGGCGGCTCCCGATCTCGTGCTCGCCGCTCAGGACGTGGGCCACGGCGAGGTTGCCCTCCACGACGAGGGTCTCGGGGTGCTGGTCACCGAGAACCAGCCGGCAGTCCTGCAGCAGCGACTCCAGCACGGTCACCGCCTCGTGCAGCCGCTCGCCGCTCAGGTGCTCGGTCGCGAGGAGGTTGCGTCCCGCCAGGTCGGCCGGATCCGGAAGGGGCCGACCGCCGCCGGAAGGTCTTTCGCCGGCACCGTCACCGGACTCGACGCGCAGAGCGGTGCCGAGATGCGCATCGGCGCCGCCGATCGGCCGTCGACCCATCACCCCTCCTACGCGGCCCCGGGTCCTTCGACCGTGGGACTCGCGGCCCGTTCTCATTACACAGCGTGCTCAGGATAGGAGCGAACGGTCATCAGAACGGGTCGCTCCACCTCCCCTACGCCGGATGGAGCGGCCCGTGCGCTCACCGGAGCGCGGTGCTGCAGCCCCGACAGGGAGGGCCGCTGATCGGAGCAGTCGACGGCGGGGCCATTCGAACCACGTCGGTGGTCAGCGGTCGTTTCCGGTCGACGCGCGGCACCTGCCGACGCCGTCACGCTCGTCGACCCCGAGCCGACCCGTCCCCGCGCCGGCACCTGCGGTTGACGGGTGTCACGTCCACGATCCGACCAGACGTTGCCAATACTAAGGTGGCGTCGATGGCTGAACGGGTGGCTCCACGACCGGACGTACCCGCCGCGCACCCGCGCCTCCCGCGCGAGGTCTGGGTGCTCGTGGCGGCGAGCTTCGTCATCGCGGTCGGGTTCGGGCTGGTCGCCCCCGCGCTGCCGATCTTCGCGGCCGGCTTCGACGTCGGCGCCACCGCGGTGTCGGCCGTGATCAGCGCGTTCGCCCTGATGCGCCTGTGTTTCGCACCGGCCAGCGGGTGGCTCGTCGGCTCGGTCGGCGAGCGGCCGATCTACCTGATCGGCATCCTCGTGGTCGGTCTCTCCACCGGCGCGGTCGCGTTCGCGCAGAGCTACTGGCAGCTGCTGGTCTTCCGTTCACTGGGCGGTATCGGTTCGACGATGTTCTCGGTGTCCGGCTTCGCGTTGCTGGTCCGGCTGGCCCCGCCGGAGCAGCGCGGGCGGGCGTCGGGGCTGTTCATGACGAGCTTCCTGCTGGGCAACATCGCGGGCCCGGTGCTCGGTGGCGGGCTGCTCGCGGTCAACGTGCGGCTGCCGTTCCTGATCTACGCGGGCGCGCTGACGCTCGCGGCCCTGGTCGCGTGGCTGCTGCTGCGGCGCTCCACACTGGCCGCCCCCGAACACAGCGCCCACGTGCCTTCGGCGAGCGTGCGGGTGGCCCTGCGTGACCGGACCTACCAGGCCGCACTGGTGGCGAACTTCGCGAAGGGCTGGCTCGCCCTCGGGGTCCGGGTCTCGCTGATCCCGCTGTTCGTCGTCGAGATCCTCCGCCTGGACCCCAGCTGGGCCGGCATCGCCCTGGCGGTGTTCTCGGCGGGCACGGTGGCGGTGCTCATCGTCAGCGGGCGGCTCGCCGACGCACTCGGCCGCAAGCCGCTGGTGCTGGCCGGCCTGCTCGTCAGCGCGGTGGGCACGTTCTGGCTGGGCTGGGCACCGAACCTGGCGATGCTCCTCGCCGCGTCGCTCGTCACCGGGGTCGGCACCGGACTGCTGCAACCCGCGCTCGGCGCGGCCGTGGCCGACGTACTCGGCGCCCGGGCCCGCGGCGGTTCCGTGCTCGCCGGGTTCCAGATGGCCGCCGACCTCGGCACCATCGTCGGCCCGATCCTGGCCGGGCTGCTCGTCGACGCGGTGTCCTACCAGCTCGCGTTCGCCGTCACCGGCGCTGTCTCACTGCTGGCCCTGCTCGTCTGGGTACGGGCGCCGGAGACACTGGCCCGTCCCGGCCACGCACCCGCGGACTGACCTGCCGCCATGCGGGGCCACCCGACCGCCCCGATCAGCCGAGCCGGGCGAAGTCGATGATCGACTCGAAGTCGACACCGCGCAGCGTGCCGTAGCCCGGACCCCAGCCGGTGCCGAGGCGGGAGGCGATGAACGCCTCCGCCACCACGGTCGGGGCGTGCTCGACCAGCAGCGCGGCCTGGGTCGCCAGGGCCAGCTTGGTGACCAGGTAGCGAGCGGTCTGCTCGGGGGCCATCACGAGCTCGTCGATCTCGTCGAGTGCGGCGGCGAGCAGCGGGTGCTCGGCCGCGGCGGGACGGATCTCGTCCAGGACGGGTTCGACGGCCTTGGGCTGGCGGCTCAGGACTCGTCCGACGTCCATCACCATCATGTTGGAGGTGCCCTCCCAGATCGCGTTGAGCGGCGCCTCGCGGTAGTAGCGCGGGCAGGGGTGCTCCTCGATGTAGGCGTTGCCGCCGATCGACTGGATCACCTCCTCGGTCACGCCGGAGACCCGACGGCAGTTCCAGAACTTCGCCACCGGGGTCAGCAGGCGGCTGACCAGGCGCTCGGAGACGTCGTCCCGGCCGTCCTCGGCGCGGGCGACCCGGAAACCGAGGTGCGCCGCACCCGCCCACTCCAAAGCCAGGTCGGCCAGGACCGGGGCCTGGATCGGCAGCTGCGACAGCTTCGCGCCGAACGCGGAGCGGGTGTCGTTGTAGTGCAGGCCCTGCGACAGCGCGGCCCGCATGAGCCCGGCGGAGCCGACCGCGAAGTCGAGGCGGGTGTACTCGGCCGAGGACAGGATGGTGCGTACCCCCTTGCCCTCATCGCCGACGAGGAACGCCTCGGCGTCGTGGTACTCGATCTCGGAGGAGGCGTTGGCCTTGTTGCCGAGCTTGTCCTTGAGGCGATTGATCGTGATGTTGTTGAGCGTCCCGTCGGGAAGGCGCCGCGGGACGAGCAGGCAGGACACGCCGCCCTCGGTCTGGGCGACCGTGAGGTAGCAGTCCGACATCGGCACCGAGGCGAACCACTTGTGCCCGTTGACCAGGTAGCGCTCCCCCGGCCCACGCCGCCCGACCGGCCGGGCGACGGTGACGTTGGCGCGCAGGTCCGACCCGCCGTGCTTCTCGGTCATGAAGTAGCCGACGGTGGCGGCGGACTTGTGCTCGACCGCGACGTCGGCCGGGTCGTACCCCTCGGCCACGACCGCGCGGGCGAACCCGGCCAGCTCGGGCTGGCTGCGCAGCACCGGGATCGAGGCGTAGGCCATGCCGATCGGGCAGGCGGTCGAGCCGTCGATCTGGTTCCACAGGTAGGACAGCACCGCGCGCGCGGAGTGCGCCCCGGGCTTCTCGGCGGTCCAGGCCAGCGAGTGCACCCCGGAGCCGAACCCGAGTGCCATCAGCTCGTGGTAGGCGGGGTGGAACTCGACGTCGTAGACCTCGTCGCCGATCCGGTCCAGGGTCCGCAACTCCGGGGTGTGGCGCTGGGCGTCACGGGCGTTGCGGAGCACCCGCGGGTCCCAGACCCGGTCCCCCAGCGTCGCGGCTCGCTCCCGCGCCCACGGCGCGACGGTGTCGATCACCCGGGAGGCGACCCTGTCGGTGGTGAAGGCGTTGACGTGGTTGAGGTCCGGGACCAGGTTCTCCCGCGGGATCGGGCGCTGCCGGTCGAAGCCCGGGAGCCCCGCGGCGGTGACCCCGTCGGTGCGTGTCATGGTCGCCCTCCCGTATCGGTGACCCGGACGCGCACATCCGGGGTGGTGGTGGATGAGGCGCCGGCGACCGCCTGCTGGCAGAAGCGGGCCACCTCGGCGCTGACCGCGACCCGGTCGGGTGCTCGGGTCGCGCGCTCGGCCAGCGGGGCCACGACCGCCTCGAGGAAGGCACCGACGATCGCCGCGCCGCGGATGCCGGCATCCTGGTCGGCGAACTCGCCCGACCCGACCCCCTGCTCGATCACCTCGGCGAACGCCCGGGCCAGGCCGGCCCGCGCCTCGAGGCGGACCCGGTCGATGTCGGGGTCCATCGGCTCGGCGATCACGGAGTAGGCCAGGCCCTCGCCCCGCAGGGCGCGGTCGACGAACGTCGCCACCGCATCCCCGATGCGCTCGGTCGCGGTCCTGCCCTCCTCGCCGGCGACGGCCCGGACCACCTCCAGCTCACGGTCACAGACCTCGCGCAGCATCTCCGAGAACAGCGACGCCTTCGACGGGAAATGCCGGTAGATCGACCCGGTCGCAACGTCGGCCACCGACGCGACGACCGCCACCTGGGCGGCCGCGAAGCCCTGCTCGGCGACCACCACCCGCGCGGCCCGCAGGATGCGCAGGCGGGCATCCGCCTGGCGCGCTGCGACCCGCCCATTCGGGCGGGAGCGGCTCGAGGTCCCCGGACCCACGGGTTCCGGCATACCGGCCTCCACTGATTCCTGAACGACGCTTCATTACTGAAGCATCATTCATTTCGAGCGGTCAAGCCGTGCGGCGGACGCCCGGCACCGTGATCGGGAACGCTCAACGAGGCAGGCCCGGAGTGGGACCCGCGCGCGTTGGTCGCTCGCTCCCGCTTGTCCCACCGATCGGTGGTAGAATCGCAATGATTGCGATCAAGCAATTATTTGAGGCGGTCCTCCCCGCGACGGGATGGGCCGCATCCCGGCAGGGCGCCGACGCCGACGCCCTGCACCGCATCGGGAGGCGGAAGTGCTGACACACCGAGAGCGACGCATGCTGGCCGAGATGACCCGGCGGCTGATCGCCGACGACCCACAGATCGCGTCCCGGCTACGCTGGCCCGAAAGCAGGCACGCATGGTGCGGTCCGGCGGTCGTACTGGTGGCCGCGCTGCTGAGCATGCTGGTCTGCGCGGTGCTGCTGCTCCCGGTGGCCACACTGGCCAGCGGCGGGCTCGCGGTCGGCGCCCTGGGCGTTGCCGGTCTGCGAGGGCACCGGCCCGTGTCGCCGAGGTGAGCGCTGCTCGGTGTTCTCGCGGAGGATCCGCCGACCCGGGGACGCGGTCAGTCGCTGGTGGTCCAGCCCAGTGACCACACGGCCGAATGCGGGACTTCTCCGCCGGCTTCGGCGAATGCCGCGGCGCCGGCGCCCAGGCGCCGGCGCTGCACGGGCTCCATCTGGTCGACGATCGCCGCGATCGCCGTGCTGCGGTGATCCATGACGCCCTCGACCAGGTTCTTCCCGGCCGGGGTCAGCTCCAGGACGAGGTTGCGGCGGTCGGCGGGGTCGTCGCGGCGCTCCAGCCATCCGGCCGTGACCAGACGCTCGACCGCACGGGTCGCGTTCGAGGGATGCAACCCGAGGCCGTCCGCGACGTCGCCGAGGTTCAGCGGTGACCGGCTGGCCACGATGACCAGCACCCGCAGCTGCGGGAGCGACACCGTGTCGCCCAGTTCAGCCACCGACTGGGCGCTGAGTCCGACCAGAACCCGCGCTGCGGCCAGCACCGCCTCGACGACGCCATCTCGCTCGTGGGCATCGAGCTCGTCGCATTCCACTGCTTCGGTCACCACCGCACCCCTCCCCTTCGACAAGCACCCGCGACCGCCCACCGGCTGTCCGAGACGTCCGCGTCGGTCTCGGAGGTTAGCTGTGGGAGATGGCCACGTCGCGGAGTACGGCCACCTCGAGCTGGGCGTCGCGCAACAGTGCCCGCACGACATCACCAATGCTGATCAGTCCGACCAACTCGTCGCCGCGCACCACCGGCAGGTGCCGGAACCGCCAGTCGGTCATCGTCTGCATCACCGCGGTGAGCGCGTCATCGGGGCCGCAGGTGGGCACGACATGCGACATCAGCGAGTCCACCTCCGCGTTGCACACGCCGTCGCCCCGCCGCTCCAGTCCGCGCACGACATCGCCCTCGGTCAGCAGCCCGGCCACCCGGCGTGCCTCGTTGAGCACGACCAGTGCTCCGATCCGCGGCGGCCCGGCCAGCAGTGTGGTCGCCTCCTGGATCGTCGACCACGGCCAGACCGTCGCCACGTCGTGTCCCTTGGCCTTCAGCACCGACTCGACCGATTTCACCGTCATCACCGGACTCCTTCCGCTTCGATCCGCACAGGACTATCCTAGACGCAATCATTGCGTGATCGCACATAATTTTGGGGAAAGGCCGCAGATGCCGACCGCCGAGTTCTCTGGATCATCCACCGACAGCACGCACTGGCAGGACCGCCTGGTGGAGCTGCACGTCCTCACCGACCACGGAGACTCCGCCGCCGCGATCGCCGCAACGTGGCTGGCCACCGACGACGAAGCACGTCGCCGATGGGACACCGTGCAACGCGACTGCGACCAGATCCGCGCCGGCAGTGACGTGCCGTTCGTCAGCCGGACGCCCGGGGCCGTGTCATGAGCTGCTGCTCGGAGGCGGCGGGGCTGCGGTCGCCCGGTCGGGGGTGGCGCCGGGTTATGGCGTCGGGGAGGACGACCTCGAGGACAGTCGTCGATCACTGCGTTGCTGACCTGCAGGGACCGGCTACAGGGAGGCGAGCGACCCCTACCGGCGCTGCCTGCGCAGCCGCGAGTCCTCGTCGTCGAGCAGCGCCTCCAGCGCGGGTAGCGCCGCGTGCACGGCCGCACGGTGCATGGGGTCGAGGCGATCGAGTCGTCGCCTGATCAACGCGGCGGGGTTTCCACAGACCTGGAGCAGCCGGGTCGTTCCCGCCGGGGTGATGCTGACGAGCAGGCCGCGGCCGTCGTCGGGGGTCACGGTCCGGACGATCAGTCCCTTCTGGCCCATCGCGGCGAGGACCCGCGACATCGTCGACCGCGCGACCTCCTCCCGCCGGGCCAGCTCGAAGAGTTGCTGCGGGCCGTGCCGGTCCAGGGTGACCAGGATGGACAGCTGCAGCGGGGGCAGCGATCCACGGGCGTCGATCCGGATCCGGCGGCTGAGCCGGCCCACGACCAGACGCAGGCGAACGGCAACCTCGGACACCTCTCCGTCGGTCACGGGTCCGGACCACCCGCGAAGCAGGGGCCACGGCGCAGGACCGAGCCGTTGATGGTGCAAGGGGCTGTGGTCATGCCGACCGTCGCATGCCCCTGGGCCTGTCACGGCGGCCGGACCTGGAGTCGCGCCCCGACCGGTGGCCACCGTCGGGGACCGCGGGTGTCGGCTCCGTCGGTGTGTCGTGGATGACCGCGATCGGGCTGTGACCGTGCTGGAGAACGGTCTGGCTGACCGAGCCGAGCACCGTTCCCCTGAAATGTCCGTGCCCGCGGGTCCCGATGACGAGCAGGGCTGCGCGGTGGGAGTGGTTGATCAGCGCCTGGGCAGGGTCACCGCGTACGAGCGTGGTGTGCACCGCAACATCGGGGAAATCGGGTCGCCAACGCTCGAGGGCGTGCTCGAGGGCGCGCCGCGCGAGCAGTTCGGCCAGGGTCCTCGGTCCGGAGATCCCTTCGAGGTCCGCGGGCCGGTCCGGCGTCCAGGCCCGTAGGGCGAACAGCGGGAGCCCACGTTGGCGAGCGGCGTGGAACGCGAAGCCGAGCGCTGCCGACTCCCGGCCGTCGACGCCCACGACGATGCGCGGCGGTGACCAGCCGGGTGCTTCCACCGCCTGCGCCGGCCGGACGACGACGACCGGGCAGGGGGCGTGCGCTGCGAGGTGGATCGAAACCGACCGGGTCAGCAGGCCGCGCAGGCCGCGCCGGGCCCGGCTACCCAGGACGAGTAGTCGTGCACCGGCGGCCTGCCCGAGCAGTATGTGACTCGGGGTTCCCGGTAGCCCTGTGGTGGAGACCTCGATGTCGGAGGCGACCGAGTGGGCTCGAGCGGCCGCTTTGCGCAGCACCACCTCGGCGGCTGTGCGCGCGGTGAGCAGGTTCTCGGTTGCCGCGGCGATGCAGTACGGATCGGGTGGTAGTGGGGGGAAGGCGTGCACGATGCGCAGCGGGCACGGTCGGGCCGCGGCCTCGGCGCTCGCCCAGTCCAGCGCGTCGGCGGCGGTACCGACGTCGTCCACGGCCACGACCACCGGGAGCCCTGCCGCTTCCGGGCTCATCGCGGAGCCACTGCGTGCGCGCCTCCGGCGTGGTCCTCCGTCGTCGTCGCGGGCCGGGCGGCGGGCGCCCGCTGCTCGCGGCTCGCACCGTTGGTCACCACGCCGCCCGAGGGCGACGCCTCCTCCGAGGGGGCGGGCGTGTCGGTGGCCGCCGGGGTGTCGGTGGCCGGGCTGGTCGTCGTCTCGGGCGGTGTTGCGCGTTCGAGGAAGCGCAGCAGCTCCACCGGGAAGGGCAGC
>CBIHNM010000145.1:0-10861 GCA_966211265.1 uncultured Pseudonocardia sp. | reverse complement strand
CAGTCCGGTGACCTCCCCCCCGAGCCCCCTACGTCGGCCCCGGCGGGCCCCCGGGCCTGGTCACATGTCGCGGTAGTCACGCGGGGACAGGCGCGGCCCGAAGCGGGGCCGGCGGAACCCGGACGCCTCGATGTAGCGCACGGCGCGCTGGCGCTGCCCGGCGTAGGGCGCGAGCACCTCGAGCAGCCCGACGTCGTCGAGGTCGTGCCCGAGCAGCGCGTGCCCGACCGTGTTCGGGATGTGGAAGTCGCCGAAGCTGACCGCGTCCGGATCGCCCCAGGCCCGCTGGGCGACCTCGGCCGCGGTCCAGACACCGACGCCCGGGACCCTGCGCAGCAGCTGCCGGCCCGGCTCGCCGCGCAGCTCGACGGCCCGCTCCAGGCGGTGCGCGACGACCGCGCCGTGCAGGATCGCCCGCCGCCGGGAGTGGTCGACGCCGGCGCGGTGCCACTCCCAGTCGGGCACCGCCCGGACCCGGGCCGGGGTCGGCGGGACCCGCATCCCCACGGGCACGACACCCTCTGGCCCCGGCGGCGGCGCGCCGAAGCGCCGGCACAGCTCGCGGAACGAGCGGTGCGCCTCGGTCCCGGTGACCTTCTGCTCCAGGATCGCCGGCAGCAGCGTGTCCCAGACCCGCCGCGTCGAGCCCAGCCGCAGGCCGGGCATCCGCCGTCGTGCGTCGGCGACGACCGGGTGGTGCGCGGTGAACGCCGACGGGTCGTCGTCGGCGCCGAGCAGTGACGGCAGCCCGTCGATCTCCCACTCCGCCCCGGGCCCCCACCCGGTCGCCCGCACGGTCCCGTCGGCGCGGCGGCGCAGCGCCACCGTCGCCGGACCCTGCGGGGTGGTGCCGACCCGCCAGATCGCGGCGCCGTCGGCGGCCGTGCGCCAGGTCGGGTCGCCGCGCCCGCGGCGCAGCGGGGACAGCACGCCGTGGAGATCGAGGGTGAACGGGGGGAGCCACTCGCGCTCGATCGGGCCGGGTGCGGGCCCCCCGCACGCAGCCGTGGCGCTCACCGGGCGGGCATCCCTACACGTCCGGCGAGAACCGCACGCCGTGCGGGGGGAGCCGGACCTCGGGCCAGATCCGCATGCCGTTGCGGAGCTCGCAGTGCGCGCCGATCACCGCGCGGTCCCCGACCACCGTGTCGCGCAGGCTCGCGCCCTCCTCGACCACGGCCCCGGCGCCGACCACGCTGTTCTCCACCACCGCGCCGCCGGCGACGACCGCGCCGTCGAACAGCATCGAGCCCTCGATCCGGGCACCGGACCCGACCCGCGCGTCGCACCCGATCGTGCTGCCGCCGAACACGAACGCGTCGGGGGCGATCTCGGCGCCGTCGAGGACCAGGGACTCGCCGGTGGGACCGGGCAGCGCCGCGGAGGGCGCCACCCCGCGGACCAGGTCCGCCGAGCCGTGCACCAGGTCGGCCGGGGTGCCCATGTCGCGCCAGTAGGCGACGTCGACGTGGCCCTGCACCCGGGACCCGGCCTCGAGCAGCGCGGGGAAGGTCTCCCGCTCGACCGAGACCGGCCGGCCGGACGGGATGGCGTCGAGCACCGAGCGGCGGAAGACGTAGCAACCGGCGTTGATCTGGTCGGTCGGCGGGTCCTCGGTCTTCTCCAGGAACGCGCTCACCCGGCCGTCGCGGTCGGTGGGCACGCAGCCGAACGCCCGGGGGTTCTGCACCCGCACCAGGTGCAGCGTCACGTCGGCGTCGGTACGGCGGTGGGTGTCGGCGACCGCGCGCAGGTCGGTGCCGGCCAGCACGTCCCCGTTGAAGATCATCACGTGGTCGGCGCTCAGGTACGGTGCGACGTTGCGGATCCCGCCGCCGGTGCCCAGCGGCTCGTCCTCCACGACGTAGGTCAGCTCCAGGCCCAGATCGGAGCCGTCCCCGAAGTGCTTCTCGAACGTCTCGGCCAGGTAGGAGGTGCCCAGCACCGCGCGGCGGATACCGGCCTCGCGGATCCGGGACAGCAGGTGCGCCAGGAACGGCACCCCGGCGGTGGGCAGCATGGGCTTCGGCGCGGACAGTGTCAGCGGCCGCAGCCGCGTCCCCTTGCCCCCGACCAGCACGACCGCTTCGACGTCCTGCACGCGGATTCCCCTCCCGACGGCCCGTGGCCCGGGCCGTGACACTGTCGTGGGGCGATTGTCCTACCCGTCCCGATCCGGCGCTCAGGCGGCCGAGCGGGCGGCCAGGCGCGACCGCACCCCCAGGCCCGCGCGCAGGGCCGCACGCAGGGGCGCCCAGCGCGGGCCGGGGTGCCGGTCGGCGAGGTAGCGGTAGGCGCTGCGGTGGTGCTCGGCCAGCATCCGCGCCGACACCTCGGGCTTCCCGGTGGACACCCCGCCCAGGTGCATCACCTCGGCCGAGGGCACGTAGACGTTCTGCCAGCCCGCCTTGCCGATGCGTTCGCCCAGGTCGACGTCCTCGAAGTACATGAAGTAGCGGGAGTCGAAGCCGCCGACCGAGTCGAACGCGGCGCGCCGCAGCAGCAGGCAGGACCCGGACAGCCAGCCCGCCGTGCGTTCGGTCGGATCGCTCCCGGACCGGCGGTAGGCACGGGTGAACGGGTTGTCCGGCCACACCGCTCCCAGCGCCGCGTGCCCGGCGCCGGCACCGAGCGAGGGCAGCGCGCGGGCCGAGGGGTAGACCTCACCGGAGGGTTCGCGGATCAGTGGGCCGAGCGCGCCGGCCCGTGGGTGCCGGGCCGCACCGGCGAGCAGGGCGTCCAGCGAGCCGGGGCCCCACTCCAGGTCGGGGTTGGCCACGACCACCCAGCCGACCTCCGGCCCGAGCTCGGCCACCCCCCGGTTCGCCCCGGCGCCGTAGCCGACGTTCTCCCCGATCCGCAGCAGCGTCACGTCGTCGCGGTGCTCGGCGGCCCGTTCCGGGGCGCCGTCGACCGAACCGTTGTCGGCCAGCACCACCTGCACCGGCCGGTCGGTCGCGGCGGACAGCGAGTCGAGGAAGGCGTCGAGGGTCTTCCCCGGGGAGTAGGTGACGGTGACGACGGCCAGCTCGTCGCCGTAGGTCCGCACCGGGCCGTCCACGGAAGAGGGGTCCACGGCCCGGGACCCTAGCGACGCCGCCCGGACGCCGGGCCGCGGCCGGGGCGGGTCACCTTCGTGAAGATCACACAACGTGACGCCCGGTCGCTCGCACCACGCGGCCGGATCCGACTCGGGCCGTCGTTGAGCTGCGATGATACTGCCGACAGGGCACCCGATGACGATCACACTCAAGTCCCCGGGTGATCCTGCGACCGGGCGAGTGGGCCCGACACGCGGACCGGACGGGCCACGGGGCGCGCACCGATGCTGCACCCTGATGATCAGACCGGCGGACCGCGACGCTGCAGAGAGGGGCGGATGCCACCGTGACCGACATCCGCGACCCGTGGTTGCGCGCTGCCGATCGACGGGGCGGTCCGGCCCGCCCGGAGTCCTCGCGCCGCGGGTCCTCGGCCACCCGTGCGTCCGCGGCGCGCGGTGGCGGCTCGGCCGCCGCCCGGGCCGCCGCCCGCCGCGAGGCACGCGCACGTGCGCCGGTGCCACCGCCGCGGACCGGACGGGGCTGGGACCGGTGGGCGCACCGGTTGCGGGTCACCGTCGCCGTGCTGTCCGCGATCGTGATCGCCGTGACCGGTGCGGTGTGGTCGCTCTACCACGACGTGACCAGCGGGATCACCACCACGAACGTGATCACCGGCGGGTCCTCCGGCGGGGACCAGAACATCCTGCTGGTCGGCGTGGACAGCCGGACCGACGCGCAGGGCAACCCGCTGCCCAAGGAGGTCCTGGCCCAGCTGCGCAGCGGCGCCGAGTCCGGGGTGCTGAACTCGGACACGATCATCCTGGTGCACGTGCCCGCCGACGGCCGCAGCGCGACCGCCTTCTCCATCCCGCGTGACAGCTACGTGAACATCCCCGGGTACCGCCAGGACAAGATCAACGCCGCCTACCCGGCGACGAAGGCCGAGGCCGCGAGCAAGCTCGTGGCCGACGGGGTGAAGGACCCGAAGCAGGTCGACGCGCAGTCCTCGGCGACCGGGCGCAGCGCTCTGATCCAGACCGTGCAGGGCCTCACCGGGCTCACCGTCGACCACTACGCCGAGGTCAACCTGCTCGGCTTCTACAACCTGACCAACGCCATCGGCGGCGTCGACGTCTGTCTCAAGGCCCCGACCCGGGACCCGCTCTCCGGCGCGGACTTCGCCGCCGGCCCGCAGACGATCTCCGGCGCGGACGCGCTGGCGTTCGTGCGCCAGCGCCACGGGCTGGCCGGCGGTGACCTGTCGCGGATCAAGCGCCAGCAGGTGTTCATGGCCGCGGTCGCCCGCAAGATCCTCGCCGCCGGGACGCTCACCGACTCCGACCGGCTCTCCGCCCTGATCGGTGTCGTCCAGCAGTCCGTCGTGATCGACTCCGGGTGGGACGTGCTGTCCTTCGCCCGTCAGGCCTCGGACATCGCGGCCGGCAGGATGGACTTCCTGACCATCCCCACCGGCGGCACCGTGGACAGCGCACGCGGCGACGTCGTGGCCGTCGACGAGACGCAGGTCCGCGACTTCGTCGCCCGCCAGATCGAGCCGGAGCCCGAGCCCGCCGAGGAGGAACCCTCGGACGCCCCGGCACCGGCCCCGGTGACCGCCGACGTCGGCAACGGGTCCGGCACCAACGGCCTGGCCGCGCAGGTCGCGGGCACCCTGAGCCAGAACGGGATCGGCACCGGCGCCGTCGAGAACGCCCCGAGCCGGTCCACCTCGGTCGTGCGCTACTCCCCGGCCGACGGCGACGCGGGGGCCCGCAAGGTCGCCGGCGCGCTCGGCGGGATCGGTGTCGAGCAGTCCGACGGGGTCGCGCCCGGCCGGGTGCAGGTGCTGATCGGTACCGACTTCGACAGCGGGCGGTCCGGGGCCACCGCGGCGTCGGCGTCCGGGTCGTCCGGGTCGGCGGCCCCGGCCGCCGCTCCCGTCGCACCGCCGATCACCGCGGGCGGGGTGCCCTGCATCGACTGAGCGCCCCCGGGCCCGTGGAGGCACACGGCGACACGGTGGCTCCGGCACGTAGCCTGCGGGCGTGTCCCTGACCGACGCCCTGCTGGCCTCCGCGCTCGGCCCGAACGCCGCCAAGCCGCTCATCACCCACTACGACGACGCGACCGGCGAGCGGATGGAGCTCTCCGGCACCACGACCGCGAACTGGGCGGCCAAGGCCGCGAACCTGCTGCGCGACGAGTGCGACGTCGAGCCCGGCACCCGGGTCGCGATGCTGCTGCCCGCGCACTGGCAGACCGCCAGCGTGGCGCTCGCGCTGTGGTCCTGCGGTGCCGAGCTGGTGACCGACCCGGGCGCCGCGGAGTGGGTCCTGACCGACGCCGAGCACCTCGACACCGCCCTGGGCTCCGAGCCCGGGGGCGGCGTGGTCGCGCTGTCGCTGGACGCGTTCGGCCAGGGCCTCACCGGCCTGCCCGCGGGGGTGATCGACTTCGCGACCGAGGTGCGGCTGCACGGCGACGAGTTCGTGCCGTGGGAGCCGGTGCCCACCGATGCCCCGGCCTGGGACGGCGTGCGGGCCGACGAGGTCCTGGCCGCCGCCCGCGAGGCGGCGGGCGTGCTGGACATGGGCGCGGGCGACCGGGTGCTCTCGACGCGGGAGTGGGACACCCCGGAGGGTCTGCGCGAGGGCCTGCTCGCGGTGCTCGCCGCCGGGGCGTCGCTGGTGCAGTGCCGCCACGCCGACCCCGCCCGCCTGGACCACCGCGCCGAGACCGAGCGCTGCACGCTGCGGCTCTCGCTCTGAGCTCCGGGAACCGGGCGGCCCGGCCGGTCAGCGGGCCCGGCGGGCCAGCCGTCCGGGCTCGACGATCAGCACGCTGCGGGACTCCAGGCGCAGCCAGCCGCGGTCGCTGAAGTCGCTCAGGGCCTTGTTCACCGTCTCCCGGGAGGAACCGACCAGGGACGCGAGCTCGGCCTGGGTGAGGTCGTGCTCGACCCGGACCAGCCCGTCCTCGGAGATGCCGAAGCGGTTGGCCAGCATCAGCAACGCCTTCGCCACCCGCCCGGGGACGTCGGTGAAGATCATGTCGGACAGCATGCTGTTGGTCCGGCGCAGCCTGCGCGCCAGCACCTGCAGCAGCCGCTCCGAGATCTCCGGGCAGGACCTGATCCAGCTCCGCAGCGCGTCGCGGTCCATCGACAGCGCGGCGACGTCGGTGAGCGCGACGGCCGTGGCCGTGCGCGGGCCCGGGTCGAACATCGCCAGCGACCCCACCATGTCCGGCGGCCCGGCCACCATCAACGTGTTCTCCCGGCCGTCCGGCGCGGTGTGGCAGACCCGCACCTTGCCCTCGGTGAGCACGTAGAGCAGGTCGCCCGGCCACCCCTGCGCGAACAGCACCGCCTCGCGGCGGAACTCGACCGGCTTGAGCAGGCCTTCGAGCGCCCGGGCCGAATCCGGATCCACTCCCTGGCAGATGCCGGCCTGGAACAGGACACCCTCCACGGGGCTCACCTTCTTCCCGAACAGAACGTCCGCGTTCCCGATGGACGGGCTCCGTCCGCGGTGCCGGGCTCCGCCGCCGGCGACGGCGAGAGTACGACGCGGCGAGCCCGCATGACGAGAGGACATGCCCTGGCCGCCGCCGTCGGCGGTGGTCGTGGCACGGTTGTGCACCGTGACCGCTACACCTGCTCGGCCCACGGTGACCGCCCGCGACATCGACGAGGCCGCCGGCCGGCTGCGCACCGTCATCGGACCGACCCCGCTGCAGCTCAACCCGCGGCTGTCCGACCGGATGGGCGGCCAGGTCTGGGTCAAGCGCGAGGACCTGCAGCCGGTCCGCTCCTACAAGATCCGCGGTGCCTACAACCTGATCGCCCAGCTCGGCGACGCCGACCGGGCCGCCGGGGTCGTCTGCGCGAGCGCGGGCAACCACGCCCAGGGGGTCGCGTTCGCCTGCCAGCGGCTGGGCGTGCGCGGGCGGGTCTACCTGCCGGGCACGACACCGCGGCAGAAGCGCGACCGGGTGGCCCGCCTGGGCGGGGACGCCGTCGAGGTCCGGGTCGTCGGCAACACCTACGACGAGGCCGCCGCCGCGGCCCGCGAGCACGCCGAGACCTCCGGTGCGACCCAGGTCCCGGCCTTCGACGACCCGCGCACCGTCGCCGGTCAGGGCACCATCGCCCGGGAGATCCTGTCCCAGCTGGCCGACCCGCCGGACGTGCTCGTCGTCCCGGTCGGCGGCGGCGGGCTGCTCGCCGGGGCGCTGACCTACCTCGGCGAGCACGCCCCGGACGTCCGGGTCGTGGGCGTGGAGCCGGCCGGTGCGGCGAGCATGGCCGCGGCGTTGGCCGCCGGGGAGCCGGTGGAGCTGGAGTCGCTGGACCCGTTCGTCGACGGCGCCGCGGTGCGCAAGGTCGGGCGGGCCACGTTCGACGTGGTGAACGGTTCCGGCATCGAGATCGTCTCCGTGCCCGAGGGCCGGGTCAGCGTGGAGATGCTCGCGCTCTACCAGTCCGACGGGATCATCGCCGAGCCCGCGGGCGCCCTGTCCCCGGCCGCGGCGGACACACTCGACATCCCCCGCGACGCGACGACGGTGTGCCTGCTCTCCGGCGGCAACAACGACGTCAGCCGCTACGCCGACATCGTCGAGCGCGCCCTGGTGTACGAGGGCCGCAAGCACTACTTCCTGGTCGAGTTCCCGCAGGAGCCCGGCGCCCTGCGCCGCTTCCTCGACGACGTCCTCGGCCCCGACGACGACATCACGCTGTTCGAGTACGTCAAGCGCAGCAACCGCGAGACCGGGCCGGCCCTGGTCGGGGTGGAGCTGGGCTCACCGGACGACCTGCCGGCCCTGCTCAAGCGGATGCACGAGGCCCCGCCGCACATCGAGCCCATCCCGCCGGACAGCCCCCTGTTCGGCTTCCTGCTCTGAACCCGAGAGCGACATCACGCGCCGGGCCGCATCTCGACGGTGGCGCGGACACCCTCAGCCCGGCGGGTGCTCCCACATGGTGGCGCGGAACAGGTCCCAGAAGCCCAGCTTCCGGTACACCGGATGCCCGTCGTCGCTGGAGATGAGCATCGCCGGCAGATCGGGGGCCACCGCGAGGGCGGCGGAGGTGATCGTGGCACCGTGGCCGCGTCCGCGGGCGTGCGGCAGCACCGCGACCCAGTCGACCTCGACGATCCCGTGGTGCACCGCGCAGCCGGCCGTCGCGACCGGCTCGCCCCCGGCGTAGCCGACGAGAAGGTGCAGCAACGACCCGGTCAGCGACAGGTCGGCGATGGCCGGGACGCCGACCTCGGCCAGGCCGTAACCGGCGACCAGCGTGCGGCCGAAGTCGGCCAGTGTCGCCTCGTCGGTGACCGGGCGCAGGTCGAGGTCCGGGTGCTGCGGCGACACGGCGGAGGGTGGCCGGAACATCACCGGCGGATGCCCGACCGGGACCAGCCCGAGAGGCTCGAGATCCGGGGTCGGGAACAACGAGAGCAGCACCCACCAGCGCCGGCTCGGGAAGAACGCGTCCGCGGCCGCGAGCAGGTCGGGCATCTGCTCGGGCCGCGGCGGGCGGGTGAGCACCACGGCGTTGTCGTAGCCGAACGGCGAGCCGAGGTCGGCCATCCGAGCCCCGTCGACCTCGACGACCCGCCCTCCGGTCCGGCGCGCCATCTCGGCGACCCGGTCGGCGTAGGCGAACACGAACCGGCGGGCGAGCGAGTCGTGCACCGGGACCCCGGGCTCCCACCCGGTGCTCAGGAGCTCGGTCATGGCGCACAGTGTCGGCCCGCCCGCCGGTCGGTCACAACGGCGGGGCCTGCGAGTTCGTCAATCCTGGCGACGCCGGGGCGTCCTGCTCAGCGGAGCAGCGACCGCGCCATCACCATCCGCTGGACCTGGTTGGTGCCCTCGTAGATCTGGGTGATCTTCGCGTCGCGCATCATCCGCTCGGCCGGGAAGTCACGGGTGTAGCCGGCACCGCCGAGCAGCTGCACGGCGTCGGTGGTCACCGACATCGCGGTGTCGGAGGCCAGGCACTTCGCGGCCGAGGAGATGAACCCCAGGTCCTTCTCACCGCGCTCCGCGCGCGAGGTGGCGACGTAGACGAGCTGGCGCGCGGCCTCCACCTTCATCGCCATGTCGGCGAGCATGAACTGCAGGCCCTGGAACTCGGCGATCTTCTTGCCGAACTGCGAGCGCTCCTTGACGTAGTCGATCGCCACGTCGAGGGCGCCCTGGGCGATGCCGACGGCCTGCGCACCGATCGTCGGGCGGGTGTGGTCCAGCGTCGCGAGCGCGGTCTTGAAGCCGGTGCCCTCGGCGCCGATGATCCTCATCGCCGGGATGCGGCAGCCCTGGAAGTAGATCTCGCGGGTCGGCGAGCCGTGGATGCCGAGCTTGCGCTCCTTGGGCCCGACCTCGAAGCCCGGGTCGTCGGAGTGCACCACGAACGCGGAGATGCCGTTGGCCTTGCGCTCCGGGTCGGTCACCGCCATCACGGTGTACCAGTCCGACTCGCCGGCGTTGGAGATCCAGCACTTGGTGCCGTCGAGGACCCACTCGTCGCCGTCGCGGCGGGCACGGGTCTTCATCGCGGCGGCGTCCGAGCCGGCCTCCCGCTCCGACAGCGCGTAGCTGATCATCGACTCGCCGGAGGCGATCGACGGGAGCACGTGCTCCTTCAGCTCGGGGGACGCGGAGAGCAGGATCGGGGTGAGCCCGAGGCCGTTGACGCCGGGGATCAGCGAGGACGACGCGCAGACGCGGGCGACCTCCTCCATCACGATGCAGCCGGCGAGCTCGTCGGCACCTTCGCCGCCGTACTCCTCCGGGATGATCACGGCGTGGAAACCGGCCTTGACCAGCGCGTCGCGGGCCTCCGAGGGGAACCGGCCCTCCTCGTCGACCTCCGCCGCGTGCGGCGCGATCTCCTTCGCGGCCAGGTCGCGCACGGCCTCGCGCAGGGCCTCGTGCTCGTCGCTGAGCCGGTAGCTGTCGAACTCGCTGTTCATCTGCCCTGTCCTCGTCGTCGGCTGGGTATTGCGCGCAGCGTAACGGCACTGCGTGCCACGAGCAACCGGACTTGCTACCCTCCGTGCCATGTCTGAGGCGGTGAACACACGTCGGGGACGGTCCGCCCAGGGCCGTGCCGAGGTGCGCCGCGAGCTCGTCGCCGCCGCGGCCGGGCTGTTCGCCGAGCGCGGGTACGACGAGACGACCGTCGACGACATCGCGACCGCGGCCGGCGTCGGGCGCCGCACGTTCTTCCGCTACTTCCGCGGCAAGGAGGACGCGCTGTCCCCCGACCACGAGCTCGGCCTGGCCCGGGTCGCGGAGGTCTTCGACGGCGCGCACCCCACCGAGCCGCTGGTGCCGCTCGTGCTCCGTGCCGCGGAGACGGTGTTCGACCTCTATCTCGACGACGTCGAGGTCGCCCGGGCGCGGTTCCGGCTGGTCCACGACGTGCCGGCGCTGCGCGACCGGGAGGCTGCGTCGGTGCACCACTACCGGCGGCTGTTCACCCGGGAGCTGACGGCGCGGCTGGCCGAGGTGGCCGACGGGGAGCTGCGGGCCGCGGTCAGCGCCGCGGCGGTCGTGGCCGCGCACAACCAGGCGCTGCGGCGCTGGCTGGCCGACGGCGGACGGCTCGAGCACGTCGACGCCTGCCGGGAGCACTTCCGGCGGGTCGCGCCGATGCTGCCGCTGGAGGCCGGGCCGGGCCTGGAGGACGTCACCCGACGCCTGGAACGCGCGGCACGGGCCCTGGAGCAGGGCGACCGCGCCTGAACCCACGGACGCGGGCCCGGTGGGCCCGGTGCCCGGCGCCCCCGCGCTAATAAACCGGC
>CBIHNM010000144.1:0-10878 GCA_966211265.1 uncultured Pseudonocardia sp. | reverse complement strand
AGCCCGACCGCCGTCGCCGCGCACAGGGTCGCGACCAGTACCAGCAGACCGGTGGTGCTCACGGCGTGTCCTCCTCGGATCCGGGGTCTCAGCGCTGAGCGGTCGAGGCGCGCTCGCCCTCGCCGATCACCAGCTCGCGGACCTGGCCGGAGATCTCCAGTGCGCCGTCCTCGGCGCGCAGGGCGGTGGGGGTCACCTTGAACGGCAGCGTGCCCGGGTCCAGCACGATGGTGAACGCCTTGCTCAGGGAGGTGCGCACGGACTCGGGCAGCTCCTCGTCGGCGTCGTCGGCGGGGCGGAGGTCCCGGGGGGTGATCCGGATCCGGCCGTCCCCGGTGATCTGCAGCGCGACCAGCGCGTTGATCGTCTGCTCCTGCCCGCCCACCGTGGTGGTGGCCACGAGCAGGGCCGCGTTGCGGGGGTCCAGGTTGCGCAGCGTCGGATCGCCGCCCGCCTCGACGATCTCGGAGATGGCGTTGGCGTCCACACCGGAGATCACGAGCTTGCTGACCCCGGGCAGCATCCGGAGCACGTCGCCCGCACCGACCGACACGACGCCCTCGGCGTCGGTGATCCGGAACCGGGGGGTGCCCGAGATCAGGTCACGCAGCGGCGCCCGCACGTCGTGCAGCGTGGCCTTGACCTCGACGTCCCGCAGCGGCCCGACCTGCAGGCGCTCCATCGAGACGTCCACCGACCGGTACCGGCCGGTCGCGGCCTGCGCGAGGAAGGAGATCCCGTTGATCCGGACCGACGGGTCCTCCGGCAGGGCCAGACGCTCGCGCATCTGCCGCGAGACCGCGGACTCCGCGGCCGCCGCGGCGGCGAAGTCGGCGACCACGAGCAGGCCGACGAGCACGACGACGGTGATGATCAGGCGTCTCACGCGACCTCCAGCAGGACCAGGAACAGGGGGAAACGCTAGAGAACCGGCTCCGGAGCAGTGCAGGCGGGGACGTGTGTATCGATCCACTTTCCGTTCAGTGACCTGAGCCGCGAAGCGCAGACCAGGGGATGCGGACGCGGTATCGTCTGCGGATCGAGAGGAGGCGGTCATGGATCTGCTCCTGCTGACGACCGCTCCGGACGCCGCCACGGTGCTTCCCGCCCTGGCGCTGCTCCCGCACCGGGTGCGGACCGCGGCCCCCGAGGTCGCCGCGCTGCTGGACGCCGGCCCGCACGATGCCGTCCTGGTCGACGCCCGGTCCGACCTGGTCGCCGCCCGCAGCCTGTGCCGGCTGCTCGGCAGCACCGGTACCGACGTGCCGGTGGTGGCCGTGCTCAACGAGGGTGGCCTGATCGCGGTCTCCGGTGAGTGGGTGGTCGACGAGATCCTGCTGCCCGAGACCGGCCCGGCCGAGGTCGACGCCCGGCTGCGGCTGCTGCACTCCCGCCCCGGCAACGAGGCGAACTCGGCCGGCGGCACGCTGGTGCTCGGTGAGCTGGTGATCGACGAGGCGACCTACTCCGCACGGCTGCGCGGGCGGCTGCTCGAGCTCACCTACAAGGAGTTCGAGCTGCTCAAGTACCTCGCCCAGCACGCCGGACGGGTGTTCACCCGGGCGCAGCTGCTGCAGGAGGTCTGGGGCTACGACTTCTTCGGCGGCACCCGGACGGTGGACGTGCACGTGCGTCGTCTGCGCGCCAAGCTCGGCGGCGAGTACGAGCAGATGATCGGCACCGTGCGCAACGTCGGGTACAAGTTCGTCCGCCCCGCCCGCAACAACCTCACCGCTCCGCCCGATCCGGAGCCCGGACCCGCCGACGACGAGCCCGACCGCGGCCACGATCCCGCCCGCGACGGTGGCCGCAACGGCGAGGCCGTGGCGCTGCCCGGCCTGCGCTGACCGCGACGGCCGCGACCACCCGGTCCGGCGGCCGGCCGGCCGGTTCCGGCGCTAGGGTCACGGGCGTGGATCCGCGCGTGCTGTCCGAGCTGGACCGGGACACGGTCCGGGCCGTCACCGAGCTGCTCGGGGCCGCGACCGCGGCCGACGGGGCCGAGCCGCTGTCCGAGCAGTTCCTGCTCAACCTGCGCGGCGCCGGGGCCCGGCAGGGCCTGAGCCACGTCGTGGCCGACGGCCCGGGCGGCGTGCCGGCCGGGTACGCCCAGCTCGACGACGGCTACGCCGAACTGGCCGTTCACCCCGATCAGCGGGGCCGTGGCGTCGGCACCGCTCTCGTCGAGACGCTCGAAGGCCTCGTCCCGACCGGCTCCGGCGACGGCGGCGCCCGCCCGCCGAGGATCTGGGCCCACGGCGACCTGCCGGCCGCGGCCGGCCTGGCCGGGCGCCGCGGGTACCGCCGCGACCGCGTGCTCTGGCAGATGCGCCGGCCCCTGGGCCCTGCCGACCCGCTGCCCGAGGTGCACCTCCCCGACGGTGTCACGCTGCGGTCGTTCGTCCCCGGGCAGGACGACGAGGAGTTCCTGCGGGTCAACAACGCCGCCTTCGACTGGCACCCCGAGCAGGGCGGCTGGAGCCGCCGCGAGATCGACGAGCGCGCCGCCGAGGAGTGGTTCGACCCGGCCGGGTTCCTGCTCGCGCTGGACGGCGAGGGACGGCTGCTCGGCTACCACTGGACCAAGGTGCACGCGGCCACCGCCGGGGAACCGGCGCTCGGCGAGGTCTACGTGCTCGGGGTGGACCCGGCGGCGCACGGACGCGGCCTGGGCCGGGTGCTGACGCTGGCCGGCCTGCACCACCTGCGCGACCGCGGGCTGGACGCGGTGCTGCTCTACGTCGAGGCGGACAACGCCCCGGCGGTCCGGGTCTACGAACGGCTCGGCTTCACCGTGCACGCGGCGGACGTGAACTACGCCCGCTGACCGGCTTCGGACGGCGCCGTCCGCCGCCCGTCCATTCGGGGAGAAGCGTCCCCTACGGGGGGTGTTCGCACCGGCGCTGCGGTCACCGGGTGTCCACGGTGTGACCTACATCGGTCCGATCGGGTGGGCTGTTCATCCGGCGTTCACTCCATGGGGCAGCTGTGTCCATCGGTCGCCCTTAGCGTTCCGTCCGAGCGGTCTGCCTGGGCCGCACGAGTCCGGCTCCCGCCGAACCGACACGGAGGAACCTGCAGTGAAGACCAAGCGGCGCGCACCCCGAGCGCGACTCGCGGCCATCGGCGTCGCCACCAGCTGTGCGCTGTTGGTCGCCGGATGCAGTGCGGCGAACGAGGGCGGCAGCGGTGGGGAGGGCTCCGGCGTCTCCGGAACGATCTCCGGCGCCGGGTCGAGTGCCCAGCAGGCGGCCATGCAGGCCTGGATCGCCGGGTTCGCCGACGCCAACTCCGGTGCCACCGTCAACTACGACCCGGTCGGCTCCGGCGGCGGGCGTACCCAGTTCGTCGAGGGCGGCACCGCGTTCGCCGGCTCCGACGCCTACCTCGAGGACAAGCAGCTCGCGCAGGCCCGCCAGCGCTGTGGCGGTCAGGTCATCGAGGTGCCGAACTACGTGTCCCCGATCGCCGTCGTCTACAAGCTCGACGGGGTCCCGAAGCTGAACCTGTCGCCGGCGACGATCGCGGGGCTGTTCAAGGGCCAGATCACGACCTGGAACGCGCCGCAGATCGCCGCGGACAACCCGGGCGTCGCGCTGCCCGCGACCCGGGTCACCCCGGTGCACCGCTCGGACGAGTCGGGCACCACGGAGAACTTCACCGACTACATGAACAAGACGTCGCCCAAGGTCTGGACGGACAAGGGCGACGGCAACTGGCCGGTCCAGGGCGGCGAGGCCGCCCAGGGCACGTCCGGTGTCGTCGGCGCGGTCGGCGCCGGCAACGGCACGATCGGCTACGCCGACGCCAGCCAGGCCGGCCAGCTCGGCGTGGCCAACGTCAAGGTCGGCAACAAGTTCGTCGCCCCGACCCCCGAGGCCGCCGCGAAGATCTTCGAGGAGTCGAAGCGGGTCCAGGGCCAGGGGCCGGCCTCGTTCGCCTACGAGGTCAACCGCACCGCCTCGGGCGGCGCCTACCCGATCGTGCTGGTCTCGTACCTGATGGCCTGCCCGCAGTACAAGGACCCGGCGCAGGCCGAGGTGACCAAGGCGTTCCTGAAGTACGTCATCAGCCAGCCGGGCCAGGAGGCCGCGGCCAAGGCGGCCGGCTCCGCCCCGATCTCGGATGCCCTGCGCAACCAGATCACCCCGGTCGTCGACTCGATCAAGGCAGGAGGCTGAGCCGGCTGCGGCCGTGCTGAGACCGATGTCATCTGGTCCGGAACCCCGAACCGTGGTCACGATGGTGACCGCGGTCCGGGGTTCCCGGCTGTCCTGCCCCCCTGACCGCACCCCCACCTCGTCACTCCAGGGATCACCGTGACCACTGACGTCTCGTCCGAACCGACGACCGCGAAACCGGTCACCCAGCTCGGTGACCGCGTCTTCGCCGGAGCGGCCAAGGGCGCCGGGATCTTCATCCTGGTCCTGCTGGCCGGTGTCGCCGCCTTCCTGATCAGCGAGGCGTTCCCGGCCGTCGTCGCGCCCGCCTCGGAACTCCCCGAGGGGCTCGCGGTCTACATCGCGCCGCTGATCTTCGGGACGCTGCTGAGCGCCCTCATCGCGCTGGTCGTCGCGACCCCGCTGGCCGTCGCGGTCGCCCTGTTCATCAGCCACTACGCCCCGCGCCGCCTGGCCCAGGGGCTGAGCTACCTCGTCGACCTGCTGGCCGCGGTGCCCTCGATCGTCTACGGGTTGTGGGGCGCGTGGACGCTCGCGCCGGCGTCGGTCGGGCTCTCGGTCTGGCTGCAGACCTACCTCGGCTGGATCCCGCTGTTCGCCGGACCGGTCTCGACCACCGGCCGCACCATGCTGGTCGTGGGCCTGGTGCTCGCGGTGATGATCCTGCCGATCATCACCGCCGTCGCCCGCGAGGTGTTCCTGCAGGCTCCGAAGCTGCACGAGGAGGCCGCGCTCGCACTCGGGGCCACCCGCTGGGAGATGATCCGGATGGCGGTGCTCCCGTTCGGCCGCTCCGGGATCATCTCCGGCGCGATGCTCGGCCTGGGCCGCGCGCTGGGCGAGACGATGGCCGTCGCCATCATCCTGTCGGTCTCCGGGGCGGTCACGTTCAACCTGATCAGCTCCGAGAACCCCTCCACGATCGCGGCCAACATCGCCCTGCAGTTCCCCGAGGCCTCCGGCCTCGACGTGAACGTGCTGATCGCGTCCGGGCTGGTGCTGTTCCTGATCACCCTGCTGGTGAACATGCTGGCGCGCTACATCGTCGAACGCCGCCGAGAGTTCTCGGGAGCCAACTGAGATGCCCACCAGAACCGAACACAACCAGATCGAGGACACCGTGACCGGCACCCTCGACAGGCCCGTCGCGGCCGCCGCGCTGCCGACCGTGCGGGGACGCCTCCCGCGCTGGGCCCCGTGGGTGATCCTGCTGGGCTCGTTCGCCGTGGTCGGTGCGCTGCTGGCGGCCACCGGATTCAGTGTGGGTCTGTGGGTCGTGCTGTCGGCGGTGCTCTACGCCGTGGCCACCTACGCGACCTCCCGGGCCGTGGAAGGTGTCCGCAAGGCCACCGACCGCCTGGTCACGCTCACCGTGTCGGCGGCGTTCCTGCTGGCGATGATCCCGCTGATCTCGGTGGTCATCACCGTGCTCGGCAACGGTGTGGCCCGCTTCGACGTCGCGTTCTTCACCGAGTCGATGCGAGGCGTGGTCGGGGAGGGCGGCGGTGCCCTGCACGCGATCCAGGGCACGCTGATCGTCACGGCCCTGGCCGCGGTGATGTCGATCCCGGTCGGCGTGCTGACGGCGGTCTACCTGGTCGAGTACGGCTCGGGCAGGCTGAAGAGGGCGATCACGTTCTTCGTCGACGTGATGACCGGCATCCCCTCGATCGTGGCCGGCCTGTTCGCCTACGCGCTGTTCGCGATGCTGCTCGGCCCCGGTGTGCGCTTCGGTTTCGTCGGCGCGGTCGCGCTGTCGGTGCTGATGATCCCGATCGTCGTGCGCTCCACCGAGGAGATGCTCAAGATCGTCCCGAACGAGCTGCGGGAGGCCGCCTACGCGCTGGGCGTGCCCAAGTGGCGCACGATCCTGAAGGTCGTCGTCCCGACCACCGCCGGCGGCATCGCCACCGGCATCATGCTGGCCATCGCCCGGGTGATCGGGGAGACGGCCCCGCTGCTGGTCACGGTCGGCGTCACGACCGGGGTGAACCTGAACCCGTTCGACGACCGGATGGCGACGCTGCCGGTGTTCTCCTACTACTCCTACGTCGCGCCGGGCATCCCGCGGGATCCGTTCATCGACCGGGCGTGGACCGCGGCGCTGGTGCTGATGGCCCTGGTCATGGTGCTCAACGTCATCGCCCGGCTGATCTCCCGCGTGTTCTCCCCGAAGACCCGATAGACCGCGAACCGACCGAAGGACTGGCCACATGGGCAAGAGCATCGACGCCAAGGACCTGAACATCTACTACGGATCGTTCCTCGCGGTCGAGGGCGTCACGATGAAGATCCAGCCGAAGACGGTGACCGCGCTGATCGGTCCCTCCGGCTGCGGGAAGTCCACCTTCCTGCGCTCGATCAACCGCATGCACGAGAACATCCCCGGCGCCCGCGTCGAGGGCCGGCTCGAACTCGACGGGCAGGACCTCTACGGCTCGAAGGTGGATCCGGTCGGCGTCCGCCGCCAGATCGGCATGGTGTTCCAGCGGCCGAACCCGTTCCCCACGATGTCGATCTACGACAACGTGGTCGCCGGGATGAAGCTGAACAACCGGAAGGCGAGCAAGGGCGAGTTCGACGAGACCGTCGAGCAGTCGTTGCGCGGGGCGAACCTCTGGAACGAGGTGAAGGACCGCCTCGACAAGCCGGGCTCGGGCCTGTCCGGCGGCCAGCAGCAGCGGCTCTGCATCGCCCGCGCGATCGCGGTGCAGCCCGACGTCCTGCTGATGGACGAGCCGTGCTCGGCGCTGGACCCGATCTCCACGCTGGCGATCGAGGACCTGATCAACGAGCTGAAGAACGAGTACACGATCGTGATCGTGACCCACAACATGCAGCAGGCGGCCCGGGTCAGCGACTTCACCGGCTTCTTCAACATCGAGGGCACCGGCAAGCCGGGCAAGCTCGTCGAGATGGACGAGACAAAGACGATCTTCTCCCAGCCGAGGCAGAAGGCGACCGAGGACTACGTGTCCGGCCGCTTCGGCTGAGCCGACCGCACGACCGCGGCCGGGCGCACCGCACGTACGTCAGAGCGTGAGGGCGTCCGACCGCTGTCCGGTCACGGCGTAGACGACCTGCTCGGTCATCGAGACCGCCTGGTCGGCGAAACGCTCGTGGAAGCGGGCCAGCAGGGCGGCGTCGACCGCGGCCGGCACCCCCTCGGTCCACCCGTCGCCGAACACCACCTCGAACACCCGGCGGTGCAGGGCGTTGACCCGGTCGTCGTCGGCACGCAGCTCGGTGGCCAGCACGACGTTGCGGGTCCGCAGCACGGTGACCGCCTTCTCCCCGATCGCTCCGACCAGGCCCCCGTACTCGCGGAACAGGGGCCGGATGACCACGGGTACCGGGTCCGGCGAACGGCGCCGGGCGATCTCGGCGATGTGCGCGGCCAGATCGCCCATCCGCTCGAGCTGGTGGGAGCACCGGATGGCTGCGACGACCGAGCGCAACGGCCCGACCACCGGCGAGTGGATGTTCATGGTCTCGACGGCCAGGAGCTCGGTGCGGGAGCGCAGGTCGTCGAGCACGGGGTCGCGGTCGATCACCTGCTGGGCCAGCCGCTCGCGCCCGTCCAGCAACGCGGCCGATGCCTTGCCGAACGCGACCGTGACCTCCCGGCCCATCTGGTCGAGCAGCGCCTGGACCTGCGCGAGGTTGTCGTCGAGGGTCTCCCTGCGCATGTGTTCGACCTTAGTTGCGACGGGTGGGTGTCTACTCCGAACGGGGATGAACGGTCCGTGAACGGCCGCCGCCGGTCAGCGGTCCCGGGGGCCGGCCCGGCTCAGGCCGCCCCGGCGCGGACGCCGAGCCGCAGGCCCACCCGGAACCGGTGGACGCGGCCGAGCACGTTGCTGCGCACCCCGGTCACCTCGAACCACTCCAGGGATTCCGTGGAGCCGGTCGCGCGGCACATGCCGTCGCGGATGGCCGCCTCCACGCTCTCGTCAGAGGTCCCGACGACCTCGGTGACGTGACATCCCTGGTTCATGACGCCAGGGTGCCCACCGGCGCTGCCGGGCAAACGCGGCACCTCCGGCGCGCCGCGCGGCGGGTGTGCTCAGACGGTGAGCGGGCCGGGCATCTGCCCGGTGACGACGTAGACGATCCGCCGGGCGACGGCCACCGCGTGGTCGGCGTAGCGCTCGTAGAAGCGCGCCAGCAGCGCCACGTCCACCGCGGCCGAGACTCCGTGGTTCCAGTTGCGGTCCATCAGGACGGTGAACATGTGCTTGTGCAGGTCGTCCATCGCGTCGTCGTCGGACTCGAGCTGGGCCGCCGCGTGCAGGTCCCGGCTGCGGATGACCTGGCCGGCCTTCTCGGCCAGGCGGACCCCGACCTGGCCCATCTCGGTGAAGTACGGCTTGATCTCGTCGGGTACCACCGAGTGCGGGTGCCGGCGGCGCGCGGCCTGCGCGACGTGCAGGGCGAGGTCGCCCATCCGCTCGATGTCACCGGCGCCGTGGATCGCGGCGACGACGATCCGCAGGTCGGTGGCCACCGGCGCCTGCAGGGCCAGCAACCCGAACGCCCGGTGCTCGGCGGCGGCGCGGACGTCGTCGATCCCGGTGTCCTCGGAGATGACCTCCTCGGCGAGCTGGAGGTCGGCCTCGAGCAGCGACCGGGTCGCCTTCTCCATCGCACGCGCGACGTCCTCGCACATCCGGGCGAGGCCGGAGGCGAGTTCGTCGAGCTGGTCCTGGTAAGCGTCGCGCATGGCAGCGAGCTTAGAGGTGGGCCGCCCCGACTTCATCAGGAGCAGGTGAATCCGTCGTGAACGGTCGGTGCACGGCGCCGTTCAGTCGCACTCGACGGCGTCCTCGGAGGGTTGCTGCGGGGGCAGCGTGACCGGACCGCTGAACCCCGATCCGAGCACCAGCTGCAGGTTCGAGGCCGTCGTCGGGTCCGGCGCCGGGACGGCGCCCGCGAGGTTGGAGGCGAGCCGCCGGGCGAGCTCGGCGCGGTCCGGGGAGAACCGGACGATCGTCTGCGGGGACTCCGGGGCGTTGCTGACGGTGCCGACCCGGAAGCCCTGCGCCCGGAGCGAGTCCGCGACCTGGCCGGCGATCCCGGCCTTGCCGGCCGCGTTGACCACGTCGATGCTCACGCCCTGGGGCAGGGCGCGGGCCGCGGCGCGCTGGGCCGGTGCCGTGATCTCCTCGGGCAGCGGCTCGTGCTTGCGCATCGCGGAGAACAGGTCCTCCGCGTCGCTGCGCTCGAGCTCGAGGTGGCCGCGTGTGTTGGGCTCCTCGCGGACCGGGACCGGCAGGAACGTCGCGGTGCTGCCGTCGCCCGCGGTGCCGGCCCGGCTCAGCGACCGGGCCAGCGTCAGCACCTCGCCGGAGTCGGCGTTGTCGGTCAGCACCGAACGGGACAGGGCCTGCGAGACCCGCGTCGGCATGCCCGGGGTGAGCAGCGAGGGCATCGACAGCGCCCGGTCCATCGCGGCGGCGAGCACCCGCTGCTGGCGCTGGATCCGGTTGGCCGGTGAGGTGTCCTCGACCACGGAGGCGGCACCGGCGAAGCGGACGGCCTCGTCGGCGGTGAGCGTCGCGGTCCCGGCGGAGGTCACGATGGGGCCGAGGGACCGGTCGACGACCGGTCGTTCGGTGCAGACCTCGACCCCGCGCACGGCGGTGACCAGCGACTCCGCACCCGCGACGTCGAGTGCCACGAAACGGGTCAGGGCCAGGCCGGTCAGCTGCTGGACGGCGCCGACCGTGCACGCCGGCCCGCCGACGTCGTAGACGGAGCTGAGCGTGGTCCGCGACTCGGCCGGTACCGAGCCGGTGTAGGTCGCGGACGCGGGGTCCCACCGCCGGCACGGCGGGCGCGAGACCTCCAGCGTCGCCGGCATCGACAGCGTGACGGCCGGGCCGCCGCCGGCCGGCACGTGCACGACGACGGCGGTGTCGGTGCGGGCTGCCGCGGGCTCCCGGAGCCGGTCGGCGGCCAGGCCGAGGACCAGGACGTTCTCGTCGCCGGCCTGCGCGGCCCGTGACGAGATCGCGTCCGAGGTCGGGTCCAGCGCGGGGACGTCGACGATCCCGTCCTCGACGGTGGTGCGGGCGGAGAACCCGGCGGCGGTCGTGACCAGCACGAGCGCGGCCAGCGCGGCCGCGGCGATCCGCATTCCCGCCGTCCCGCGCCGCGACGGCGCGACGTTCTCCTCGGCCTCCGCCGGCGGGGCCGGGTCGCTCTGCGGGGGCGGGGGTGTGCCGGGGTCCTCGGGCGCCGGCGGGGGCGCGGCCGGCGCCGGCGGGGCCGCGCCGGTCGGGGGTTCCGGGGCGGGGGGCACGGCGTCGCGCTCCTGCCTCGCCCGGCGGCGCGGCATGATCGCCGCGATCACCTCGGTGGCGCGTGCGTCCACCCGGGAGCGGCGCCGTCGCGGGGGGACCGGTTCGGACCCGGCCGGGCGCGGCGGGTCGGCCGGGCGCGGGGTGCCTCCGGTGTGCCGGGAGCCCGAGGACGGGGCATCCGGCCGTCCGGGGGCAGCAGCCGGACCGGCGGGGCCCGGCGCACCGTCCGTCCGGGGCGTCACCGAGGGCAGTGCGTCGGTGCGCTCGGCGGCGCGGGGCCGGCCGGTCGGTGGCGGTGCCGGGGCCCGTCGTGCGTCCGCCGCGGGGTCGGCGGGCCGTCCCGGCGCCCGTGCGGGTCCGGCCTGCGGCCGGGCGGGCCCGGGCGGGACGGG
>CBIHNM010000143.1:0-10983 GCA_966211265.1 uncultured Pseudonocardia sp. | reverse complement strand
CCGAGCACCGGACCGATCGCGCTGCCCGCGGAGAACGCACTGATCCACACCCCGACCGCGAGCGAGCGCTGCCGCGGGTCGCGGAACATGTGGAAGATCAGCGACAGGGTCGACGGTGCGACCGTCGCGCCGGCCAGCCCGAGCAGCGCCCGGCTCACGATCAGCATCTCGGGCGTGCTGGAGAACGCGGCCAGGACCGAGACCAGCCCGAACGCCGCGGCGCCCACCATCAGGAGCCTCCGGCGCCCGATCCGGTCGCCGAGGGTGCCCATCGTGACCAGCGCCCCGGCGACCATGAAGCCGTACACGTCGATGATCCACAGCAGCTGCGTGCTCGAGGGCTGCAGGTCCGCGCTCAGGTCCGGTACGGCCAGGTGCAGCACGGTCAGGTCCATCACGTAGAGCAGGCACGCCAGCGCGAGGACGGCCAGCCCGACCCACTCCCGCCGGGTCGCCCTGGGCGCGGGCCCGGTCGGTGTCGCGGTGCCGGTGTCCATCACGTGTGTCCTCTCCGCTCGGTTCGTCTCGTGAGGGGAGACCGGCGCGGGCGGGCCGACTCATCGCCGGCGGGACGACGGTCACGATTCCGATCCGGGAAAGCCTTGCGTGCCCGGATTGTACGTGCTCGGATTAGTTCTGGAGGTGGTCACCATGGACCAGAACCTGTTCAACGACATCTGCCTGCAACAGCTGAGGCTGTCCGGGGTGCACGAGGGCGAGACGGTCGTCGTGCTGACCCGGGGCGCCGACCGCGCGGAGTACGCCGACGCGTTCCTGTGGGCCGCGCAGCAGCTGGGCGCCGGTGCCTATCACCTGCGCCTGCCGCCGCCGGCGAGCGCGAGCGGTGCGTGGGCCGTCGGCGACTCCGGTCTCGGGTCGCTGCCGCTCGCGGTGGACGCGCTCAAGGCCGTCGACATGGTCGTGGACTGCACGTTCCTGCTGTTCAGCCCGGAGCAGTTCGCGATCCAGGACGCCGGCACCCGGATCCTGACCGCGGTCGAGCCACCGGAGCTGCTGGCCCGGCTGATGCCGACCCCGGAGCTGCGCGAGCGCGTCGAGATCGGCGCCGAGCTGCTGGCCAAGGCCGGCACGATGCGCATCACCAGCCCCGGCGGCACGGACGTGACCTACCGGCTCGGCGTCTACCCGACGCTGAGCGAGTACGGCTACACCGACACCCCCGGTCGCTGGGACCACTGGCCGGCCGCGTTCGTGTTCACCGGCGGCGCCGACGACGGCGTGGACGGTCAGATCGTGCTCGCGCCCGGGGACGTGCTGCTGCCGTTCAACACCTACGTGCAGGCCCCGGTGACCCTGACCATCGAGCAGGGCTTCGTGCGTGACATCCGCGGCCAGGACAGGGGGCGGCACAGCCTGGACGCCGAGCTGCTCAGCAGCTACATCGAGAGTTTCGACGACCCGCGCGGCTACGGCATGAGCCACGTCGGCTGGGGTCTCGACGAACGTGCGCACTGGCACGGGCTGACCCAGTTCGGTGGCGGCATGGGGATGGAGCTGCGCAGCTTCTACGGCAACGTGATGTTCTCGATCGGGCCGAACAACGAGCTGGGCGGCCCGAACGACACCGCATGCCACTTCGACATCCCGATGCGCGGCAACTCGCTCTACCTCGACGACGAGCTGATCGTCGATGCCGGCGAGCTGACCGTGCCCGAGATGCGGCCGGTGCCGAAGCGATGACGCGCGACCACCACATCGGGATGATCGTCCCGAGCTCGAACCTGACCATGGAGACCGAGCTGCCGCGGATGCTGCGCGCCCGCGAGGAGGCCGCGCCGGACGACCGGTTCGTGTTCCACGCGGCGCGGGCCCGGATGCAGCACGTGACCCCGGAGCAGCTCCGGGCGATGAACGCGCAGGCGCAGCGGGCCGCCGCCGAGCTGGCCGACGCGCGCCCGGACGTGGTCGCGACGGCGTGCCTGGTGGCGATCATGGCCCAGGGCCCGGGTTACCACTGCACGGCCGAGCGGGCGATCACCGCGGCGCTGCGGGCCGAGGGTGCGCAGGCGCCGGTGATCTCGTCCGCGGGAGCGCTGCTCGAGGGCGTCGCCGCGCTCGGGGCGCGCCGGGTGGCGATCGTGACGCCGTACATGAAGCCGCTGACCGCGGCCGTCGTGGAGTACCTGGAGGACGCGGGCGTCGAGGTCGTGGACGCGCTGTCGCTGGAGGTGCCCGACAACCTCGCCGTCGCCCGGCTCGACCCGGCCGAGCTGCGGGTCCACGCCCGGAGGCTGGACCTGTCCCGCGCCGACGCGCTGGTGCTCAGCGCCTGCGTGCAGATGCCGTCGCTGCCCTCGGTCCAGCCGGTGCAGGACGAGGTCGGCATCCCGGTGCTCTCCGCCGCGACGGCGACGACGTTCCGGATCCTGCAGGAGCTGGGGCTGCCGCCGGTCGTGCCCGGTGCGGGGCACCTGCTGTCGGGGGCCGTCCGGCCCGGTGGGCGCGACCGGGTCGCTTGACACGATCCGGACCGCGCGTGACCCTGCGCGGAGTCACACCGGCGTGGCGGTCCGGCCCCGTCGTCGACCTCGCGACACGACGGAACGGAGCTGCGCATGGAGGTCTCCTGCGCCTTCCCGACGGCCCTCGACTCGGCGGACAACATCGCCGCGGCCGAGGAGATCGGGTACGACCGGGCCTGGGTCTACGACACGCCCCAGCAGAGCCCGGACGTGTGGATGACTCTGGCCCTGGCCGCGGAGAGGACCGAGCGGATCGGGCTGGGCCCGGGCGTGCTGGTGCCGAGCCTGCGTCACCCGATGGTCAACGCGGCCGCGACGGCGACCCTCACCGCGCTCGCCCCCGGCCGGGTCGTGGTCGCGTTCGGCACCGGGTTCACCGGGCGGCGCGCCATGGGCCACCGCGCCATCACGTGGGCCTACATGGAGTCCTACATCCGCGCCTACCAGGCCCTGCTGCGTGGTGAGGTGGTCGAGTGGGAGGGCGCGCAGATGCAGATGCTGCACCCCGGCGGGCACGCCCCCGCGCGGCCGGTCGAGGTCCCGGTCCTGATCGGTGCCCTCGGACCGAGGGGGAACAAGGTCGCCGCGGCCCTGGGTGACGGGCTCTACGCGACGCTGCAGGTTCCCGGGTTCATCCGGGAGCACTCGTGGGCGGCCTACCTCGCCTGGGGCACCGTGCTCGACGAGGGCGAGGAACCCGACTCCGAGCACGCCCGTGTCGCGGGCGGGCCGGGATGGGCACTGGCCTACCACGGTGCCTACGAGTTCGGCGGCCCGGACGCCGTGCGTGCGCTGCCCGGAGGTGTCGACTGGCTCGAGGTCGTGCAAGCCATGCCCCCGGACCGGCGTCACCTCGCCGTGCATTCCGGGCACTGCGTCGAGCTCAACGACGCCGACCGCGCGGCCTGGGACGCCGGCGGCGCGGCGATGCTGCGTGAGGCGACGGTCAGCGGGACCCGCGACGAGGTGCGCGGTCGGCTCGACGACCTGGCCGGGCGTGGCGTCACCGAGATCGTCTACCAGCCGTGCGGGCCCGACCCCCGCTCCGAGCTCGAGCGGTTCTTCGAGGCGGCACACGCCTAGGGGCGCGGTCTCAGGCGTCCGACCGCCCGGACTCCCGGGCGCGTTCGCGCAGCAGGCGGCGCTGCTCGGCGGCGTCACGGCGGCGGTCCCGTTCCTGGATCGCCGACCACCGTGCGGCCTTGGCGTCCGGTGTGGCCGGCGGCTCGACCCCGTACCAGGAGCGCGTCGCGTCCCGGGCCGCGGCGGCCCGCTGGCGCGCCACCCGGGCCCGGCGGGAGCTGCCGACCGGGGCCGTCCCGGGCCCGGCGGCCGGCTCGCCCGCGGCCGGTTCCGCGGCGGGCGGACCGTCCTCGGGCAGCGGGTCGGGCTCGGCCAGGAACGCGGCCAGTTCCCGTTCGCGGGCGGCGGCCTGCGCCGCCCGCCGCCGTTCGGCCGCGGCGTCGCGCGCGGCGGCGTCGCGCCGGTGCGCGTCGTCGAGGGCGGCCCGGGCGGCGGGGGTCAGCTCGACGAGCGGGGGCCCGCCGTCGTCGTCGAGACGGTCGAGATCCACCGCGTGCACCACACCTCCAGCATGACCGGCGGGGCCGGGACCCGCACGCGCCGGGTCCCGCCCCCGCCGGGCACGGGGCGGGTGGGGCGGGGTGTCTAGAGCGCGCCCAGCGCGTCCCGCAGGATCGCCAGCGCCGGGCCGGGGTTGTCCCAGAACACCATGTGCCCGGCGTCGGGGATCTCGGAGAACGACGCGGCCGGGTTCGCCGCGCGGGCCTGCTCGGCACCGGCGGCGGTCACCACCGGGGAGTCCGCGCCGTAGAGCAGCACGCTCGGTGCCGGCACCGACGGCCAGGTGGCGAAGAAGTCCTCGCTCTCGAACCCGGCGTGGGTCTGCGCGATCGCGCGCTCGTCGCAGCTGGACAGCCAGCGTGCCCGCAGCTCCTGCTCCCGGCGCGGCCAGCGCGGCCAGGCGCGGGCGACCTCGTCGGCGTCGGTGCCCCGCCGGGCCTGCCCGAGCTGGAGCAGGAACGCCTCCAGCGTCGTCGGGTAGGGCCCGCGGCCGGGGCCGCTCATCGGCGGGTCGACCAGCACGGTGCCCCGCAGCGCCCGGTGCCGACCCGCCCGACCGGCGGTCACGGCCGCGATCCGGGCGCCCATCGAGTGCCCGAGCAGCAGCGCGTCGTCGCCGAGCCCGAGCCCGTCCAGCACGGCGAGGGTGTCGTCGGCGTAGTCGTCGAGGGTGTAGGACCCCCCGGAGTCGGACAACCCGCGCCCGCGCACGTCGAGCACGACCGGGCGCACCAGGTCCCGCAGCTCCCGGGCGACGAAGTCCATCGTGACCGCCGGGCTGGTGATGCCGGGCAGCACCACCAGCGGGGTGCGGTCGCCGCCGTAGTCGAGGACGTGCAGCCGCAGGTCCCCGTTGCGGACCCACCGGCTCACGGCCGGCACGTCGGCGAGGTCGGCCAGCGCGTCCTGGCGCACCGTGCGGGGCTCGGTCCGCGGCCGGGTCACTTGGTTCCCGCCACGTAGACGAGGGCGTCGTCGAGCGTGATCACGTCGCCGTACTTGGCCTGGATGTCGAACAGGGACGCGTCGTGCGGGCCCCGTGCGCGGTCGCCGACGCAGTCGCGCGGCACCAGCACCGGATAGCCCGACTGCAGCGCGTCCACCGCGGTCGCCCGCACGCAGCCGCTGGTGGTGGCACCGCAGACGATCACGGTGTCGGCCCCGAGCGAGGCCAGGGTCGCGGCCAGCCCGGTCCCGAAGAACGCCGACGCGCCCTTCTTCATGATCACGTGGTCGGCGTCGGTGCGGGGCAGCCGCGGGTCGATGTCGACGGCGGGGGAGCCCTCGGCCAGCGCGCGCATGCCGGGTGCCTTGTCCAGCCACACCACGGACTCGCGCTCGGCCGGGGTGTAGCCGATCGTCGTGTAGACGACCGGGATCCCGGCCGGGCGCGCGGCGAGCACCAGCGAGGCCGTCGCCGCGACGACGTCGGACAGGTCGGCGCCGGTCGGGTAGGAGGGGTCGGTGAACCCGTTCGTCAGGTCGACGACCACGATCACCGGCCGTTCCCCGCGCCGGACCGGGGCGCCGAAGCCGGCGCGGTCGTAGGTCTGGTCGGTCTCGGCCCCGTGCAGGCTCATGCGGAACTCCTGTCGAGCTGGTCCTGGAGGGCGGCCCTCCGGCGGGTGGCGCAGTCGTCGATCGCCTCGACGATCGTCTGGTATCCGGTGCAGCGGCAGAGGTTCGAGGCGACCACCTCTCGGATCTGTTCCCTCGTCGCGTCCGGCTCCTCGGCGAGGTAGCCCTGCGCGAGCATCAGGAAGCCGGGCGTGCAGAAGCCGCACTGCAGGCCGTGGTGGGCGGAGAAGCACCGCTGCAGGTCGTTCAGCGTCCCGTCCGGTCCGGCGAGCGACTCCACGGTGCGGATCTCGGTGTTCTCGACCTGCACGGCGAACACCAGGCAGGCGCGGACCGGGGCCCCGTCGACGAGCACGGTGCACGCCCCGCACACCCCGTGCTCGCACCCGACGTGGGTACCGGTCAGGCCCAGGTCGTGGCGCAGCACGTCGACCAGCGTGCGCCGGGGCGCGATCGCGAGGTCGTGCCGCTCGCCGTTGACGGAGAGCTCGATCAGCGCGATGTCAGACATGGTGTCCCTCCAGTGCGCGGTGCAACGCCTCGCGCGGGATCGGGGTGTCGTCGAGCTCGACGCCGGTGTGGCGCAGCGCGTCGTTCACCGCGTTCAGGACGGCGGCCGGCGCGCCGATCGTGCCGCCCTCGCCGGCGCCCTTGGCGCCGCTCTCGGTGAACGCGCACGGCGTCTGGAGGTGCTCGATCCGCACGTCCGGGATCTCGGCGGCGGTGGGCACCTTGTACTCCATGAAGCTGGGCGCGAGCGGGTTGCCGGTCTCGTCGTAGGTGACCTGCTCGAACAGCGCGGCCGCGATGCCCTGCGCGATGCCGCCGCGGGCCTGGCCCTCGACGACCTGCGGGTGGATCGCGACGCCGCAGTCCTCGACACAGACGTAGCGCAGGATCTGCACGCCCCCGGTGCCCGGGTCCAGCTCGACGACGACGCCGTGCGCCGCGTTGGAGAACGTGCCGTCGCCGCTGACGTCGAAGCTCGCGGTCGCGGCCAGCCCCGGCCCGACGCCCTTGGGCAGCAGGTGCGCGCGCAGGTAGGCGACGTCGGCGAGCTCGGCGAAGCTCGTCCTGCGGTCCGTCCCGCGTTCCCGCACGCCGCCGTCGCCGTCGAGCTCGACGGCGTCCGGATCGGTCTCCAGCAGGTGCGCGGCGATCTCCCGGAGCTGCCCGCCCAGCGCCACCGACGCCGCCGCGACGGCGCTGCCGCCGATCGTGATCGAGCGCGAGGCGAACGAGCCCCAGCCGTAGGTGATCCGGTCGGTGTCGCCCTGCACGATCTTGACGCGGTCGTAGGGCAGCCCGAGCCGGTCGGCCACGATCTGGGCCATCGTCGTCTCGTGGCTCTGCCCGTGCGAGAGGGTGCCGGTGGTGACCGAGACCGTCCCGTCCAGGTCCATCCTGATCTCGGAGATGTCGAAGCCGGGCACGACGGCCATCCGGCGCTGGGAGAACGCTCCGGAACCGTAGCCGGTGCGCTCGGAGAAGCAGGAGAACCCGATGCCGAGCACCCGCCCCTCCGCGCGGCGCCGGTCGAACCAGCCCTCCTCGCGCAGGGTCTGCTCGCACAGGTCGAGCGACTCGCGGTAGGAGCCCGGGTCGTAGGTGACGGCGTTGACGCCGGTGTAGGGGAACACCGTGATCAGGTTGCGGCGGCGCAGGTCGAGCGGGTCGATCCCGAGCGCGCGGGCGGCCTTCTCGAACACCCGCTCCATGACCATCACGTACTGCGGCCGGCTCACCCCGCGGTACGGCGCGCTCGGCGCCTTGTTCGTGGTCACCGCCCGCCCGCGGACCCGGTAGGCCGGGACGGTGTAGACCCCCGGCATCTCGGCGGAGGCCATCAACGGCTCGATCCCCGCCGTGAACGGGTAGCAGGAGTAGGCGCCCATGTCGCAGACCACGTCGGCGTCCAGGGCGAGGATCTCGCCGTCGGCGGAGAACGCGGCGCGCACGGCGTAGCGCTGCTCGCGGGCCAGGAACGACGCGGTCAGGGCGTCGCGGCGGTCCTCGATCCACTTCACCGGACGGCGCAGGCGCAGGGCCGCGGCCGCCGCGGCGATCTCCTCGCGCCCGACCACGCACTTCTGCCCGAACCCGCCGCCCATGTCCGGCACCGTGACCCGGACCTGGTGCTCGTCGAGCCCGACGCAGCGCGCGAGCACCGTGCGGACCTGGTGGGGCACCTGCGAGCAGGTCCGCACGTGCAGCTGCTCGTCGTGGTCGTCCCAGTCCGCGACCGCGCCGCGGGTCTCCAGCGGCAGCGCGTTCTGCCGGCCGGTCCGGGAGTGCACCTCGACCACGGTGTGCGCGCAGGCGAACACGTCGTCGATGCCCTCGGTGGCGAACAACGACACGTCGACCAGCGTGTTCGCGGGTGCCTCGTCGTGCACCAGCGGTGCGCCCTCGGCCAGCGCCGCGGTGTCCGAGACGACCGGGTCGAGGCCCGCGTACTCGACGACCGCGCACTCGACGCCGTCCTCGACCGCGTACGGGTCGCGGGCGAGCACGATCGCGACCGGCTCGCCGACGTAGCGGACCCGGTCGCGGGCCAGCACCGGCATCGCGGTGGGCACGAACTCGTGCGCGGGGCGCTCGAGCAGCGCCGTGATGTCGCCCAGGTCCAGGTCGGCGGCGGTGTAGGCGGCGACGACGCCGGGCACCCTCGTCACCTCGGTCAGATCGACCGACAGGATCCGGGCGTGCGCCTCGGTGCTGCGCACGAACTGGGCGTGCAGCATCCCGGGCAGCGTGACGTCGTCGACGAAACGACCGCGCCCGGCCAGCAGGCGCGGGTCCTCCCGCCGGGGAACCGACGCGCCCACCCAGGCACCGTCACGGCGCAGGTGCGCCTCCCGCGCCGTCACGAGGCCCCCCGGGAACGCGGCCAGGTGGACGGGGGCGCCGTTCGTGCGGCGTGGGCGGACGGGAGAGGCGTTCGTGCGGGCGGGCTCGGCGGGGCGGTGCGGCGGGTCATCGGGTCTCGGCCTCCTCGCAGGCTCGTGCGGTCAGGGTGCGGACCAGGCCGCGCCGGTAGTGCGCGCTGATCCCCGGCTCGTCGCGCAGCGTGACGGCGGCGGCGACCTCGTCCCCGACGGCCGCGGCACCGGTCGCGGACGGCCGGACGGTGACCGGGACCGGCGCGATCCCGCCGAGGGTGACCGCGGGCCCGCCCGGGGCGTCGAGGTCCACCGCGGACGCCACGATCGCGAAGTCGCCGCGCCGGTCGGCGTACTCGGTCAGCGCCGCGCGCCGGGCCCGGCGCCCGAACACGACCTCGACGACCATCTCGTCCGGCGCCAGGGCGGTGGTGAACGGGCCGAGGAAGAAGTCGCCGGCGGCGATCTCGCGCCGGCCGCCCGGCCCCTCGGCGACGATCCGCGCGTCGAGCAGCACGGCCAGCACGCACCACTCGGCGGTGGCGTCGGCGTGGGCGAGGGAGCCGCCGACGGTGCCGCGGGTGCGGATCGGCAGGTGCCCGACCCAGCGCATCGCCCCGGACAGCACCCCGAACTCCGCGCCGAGCCCGGCCCTCTCCACGGCGCGGTGCGTGGCCAGGGCGCCGATGCGCAGCGCGTCGCCGTCGCGGCGGATGCCCGACAGGCCCTCCAGGTAGGTGATGTCGACCAGGTGCTCGGGCCGGGCGAGGCGGAAGTTCATCATCGCGACCAGGCTCTGGCCGCCGGCGATGATCTTCGCCTCCTCACCGAGCTCCCCGAGCAGTTCCACCGCGCCGGTGACCGAGTGCGCGCGGTGGTAGGTGAACGCGGCCGGCTTCACGGCGCCCGGGTCCCCTCGACCGGGGTCGCGGCACCGGGCCCGGCCGTGCCGACCGGGCCGTCGGTGGTGATCCGGTCCAGCTCGCGGCCCCTGGTCTCCGGTGCGCACAGCGCCATGTAGGCCACCGCGGCGAGCACGACGACGCCCATCAGCGAGAACGTCAGCGGCAGCCCCAGCACCGGCCAGAGCAGGCTGCCGAACACCAGCGGCACGAACCCGGTGACCGCCCGGCTCATCGACGACGCCCAGCCGAACCCGCTGGCGCGCAGCTCGGTCGGGTACAGCTCGGAGACGTAGGCGTACATCACCGGGATCACCACCAGCGCGAAGAAGCCGAAGACCGCGATCATCACGATCGCCGCCGTCGACGATGCCAGCACCAGTGAGAAGACCACCAGCGACAGCGCGGCCAGCGGCGCCGCCACCCCGATCACCCACTTGCGCCCGACGACCTCGACCAGCAGCACCGAGGTCACGACACCCAGGATGCCGACCGCGTTCATCACGGTGGTGGAGCCGAACGCCGCGACCTCGCCCATGCCCTGGGCGCGCAGGATCGAGGGCATCCAGCTCAGCGCCGCGTAGTAGACGACCATCACCGAGATGAACAGCGCCCAGGCCACGCCGGTGATCTTCGGGTTGAACGCCCACACCAGCCTGAGCTGCTCGGCGGCCGCGGCCAGCCCACGCTTGCGCGAGGCCGCGGGCTCCGGGACGACGGTGTCGATGCGCGCTCCGCCTGCGCTACGCGCGGCCGGGATCTCGTAGGGCTCGGGGGCGGCACCGGTGCGGGCGACCATGTCGTCGATGACGGTCCGCGCCTCGGCCTCACGGCCGGTGCGGGCCAGGTAGATCGGTGACTCCGGCACACCGCGGCGGATCCAGAACAGCAGCAGCGCGGGCAGCACCATCAGGGCCAGCATCCAGCGCCAGCTGCCCTCCACCGGGACCAGCAGGGTCGCGGTGAGCCCGGCCAGCGTCGTGCCGACCGGCCACCAGCCGTCCATCGCGGCCAGCACCCGGCCGCGCTGGCGGCGGGGGGAGAACTCGCTGACGATCGCGTAGTCGACCGGGATGCAGCCGCCCAGGCCGACGCCGGCCAGGAACCGCAGCACCAGGAAGACCTCCCAGCTCGGCGACAGCGCCCCCAGCACGGAGAACAACGCGAAGATCATCAGCGTGATGCTGAAGGCCTGCTTGCGGCCCATCCGGTCCGCGATCGTGCCCCAGGCGATCGCGCCGACCGCCATGCCGATCAGGTTGGCGGTCGCGACCAGGCCGCGCTGTCCGGTGGACAGGCCGAACTCGGTTCCCAGAAGGGGGGTGAGGAAGCCGTTGAGGGCGACGTCCCAGGCGTCGAACATGTAGCCGAGGCCGCCGATGAGGAAGATCTTGCCCTGCACGTTCCACCGCCAGGGCAGGTCCTGGACGACCTGGTCTCCGGTACGCATGGTGGGCTCCTGTCGTTACGGGATCGAGGAAGAGTGCGTCGGTGCGGGGTGCTCAGGGTCGACGTTCGCGCCGCAAGCTCTGCTCAGCGCGCGAACTGGTAGGT
>CBIHNM010000142.1:0-11075 GCA_966211265.1 uncultured Pseudonocardia sp. | reverse complement strand
GTTGGCTGGGCCTGCCCACCGCGGACCTCGCCATCTCGACCTGGACCATCGTCGGCTCGGTCCTGGTGTTCCTCGGGATCCCGCTCGTCGCCGGGTTCCTGACCCGCACGGTGGGCGAGAAGGTCAAGGGCCGGGAGTGGTACGAGTCCCGGTTCCTGCCCGGGATCGGGCCGCTGGCGCTCTACGGGCTGCTGTTCACGATCGTCCTGCTGTTCGCCCTGCAGGGTCGCCAGATCACCAGCCAGCCGCTCGACGTCGTGCGCATCGCGCTGCCGCTGCTTGTCTACTTCGCGGTGATGTGGGCCGGCTCCTACGCCCTCGGCCGCGGCGTCGGTCTCGGCTACGAGCGCACCACGACGCTGGCGTTCACCGCGGCCGGCAACAACTTCGAGCTGGCCATCGCCGTCGCGATCGCCACGTTCGGGGCCACGTCGGGGCAGGCCCTGGCCGGTGTGGTCGGCCCCCTGATCGAGGTCCCGGTCCTGGTCGGCCTGGTCTACGTCTCGCTGTGGCTGCGCCGACGCCTGTTCCCCTCGCCGCCGGACGCGATCCGGCCCGAGGCCACCCGCACCACCAGGAAGGCGCACTGATGGCCGACACCGTCCCCGAGGTCCTGTTCGTCTGCGTCCACAACGCCGGCCGGTCCCAGATGGCCGCGGCCCTGCTCGACCACCACGCCGCCGGTGCCGTCCGCGTCCGGTCGGCCGGCTCCGCACCCGCCGACTCGATCAACCCCGCCGTCGGCGAGGTCATGTCCGAGATGGGGATCGACCTGACCCGGGAGATCCCCAAGAAGCTGACCTCCGACGCGGTCGACGCGGCCGACGTCGTGATCACGATGGGATGCGGGGACGCGTGCCCGGTGTTCCCCGGCAAGCGCTACCTCGACTGGGCCCTGACCGACCCGGCGGGGAAGACGAGCGCGCAGATCCGGCCCATCCGCGACGACATCGACGCCCGCGTCCGGACCCTGCTCGCCGAGCTCACCGACGGCACGCCCGCGGACCGGTAGGCGGGGACGACCACCGCTGCCCACGGGTGGGCACGGTGCCGACGGCGAGCACCGCGGCCAGGGCCGAGGCGGCGGCCAGCAGCACGAACACGGCCGGGTACCCGCCGAGGGGCCCGGCCAGGGCGCTCCCGGCCCACGGCGACACCGCGACGGCGAGCATGACCGGTGCGCTGAGCAGCCCGTTCAGGCGGCCGTAGGCGCGGGGGTGCCAGCGGTCGGACAGGGCCGTCGCCTGGAGCAGGGTGAACACCCCGCGCGCCGCGCCGGCCAGCATCGCGCCGGCCACGAGCGCCCAGGCCGGCCCCGGCAGCACGGCGAGGAGCACGGTGGTCGCGGCGACCGCCGCGAAGATCGCGACGGCGCGCCCGCGGACACCGGTGCGACGGGCCAGGCGGGCGTAGCCGAGCCGACCCAGGACCTGACCGAGACCGCCGAGACCCAGGGCCCAGGCCGCCACGCCCGTGGACAGTCCCCGCTCGATCAGCAGCGGCACCTGGTTCACGGTCACGGCGAACGAGGTGAACCCGCCGCAGGTCACCGCGATCACCAGCAGCACGAAGGGCCGGCTGACCCGGATCCGGGCCGGGTCCTCGTCCGCCACCACGACCCCGCCGGGATCGACCGGATCGGCCACCGCGTCCGGCCACGGTCCGCGCAGGCCGAACAGGTGGAGCGGGATGGTCACCACGGCCAGCACGACCGCCAGGACGACGAAGGCGCCGCGCCAGCCGACCGCGGCGAGCAGGGCCGCGGACAGCGGCGCGAAGACCGTGCTCGCCAGGCCCGCCACCACGGTGAGCCCGGTCAGCGCCCGGACCCGCTCGTGCCCCCACCACCGGGTCAACGCGGCGAACGCGGGCGGGTAGAACGTCGCCGCCTGCGCCACCCCCGCCACCATCCACGCGACCAGGAACCACCGGAACGACCCGGCGGCGGCGACGAGCAGGGTGGCCGGTACCCCGACCAGCGACCCGGCGGTCATCACCCACCGCGGGCCGTACCGGTCCAGCAGGCGCCCCACCGGGATGCCGACCACGGCGGACACGACCAGGCCCGCGGAGAACGCGAACGTGATCGTGCTGATCGACCACCCGGTGTCGGCCGCGATCGAGGGGGCCAGCACCGGGAAGGCGTAGTAGAGGACCCCCCAGCTGGTGATCTCGGTGATGCACAGGACCACCAGCACCCGCCACATGCCGCGCCGCGACAGGCCGGGCCGCCCGTCCCCCTTCCGCACGACGGGTTCAGACGCTTCCGGCGCCCGCACCCACCGCCACCGGCCGGGCCGGCGTGTCGGCGGGTGCGCCGCAGCAGCCGCTGCCGGCGGCGGTCTCGGCGGCCGAGGTGTCCGCGTCGAACAGCCCCGCACCCCCGCACACCCCGGTCTCGTCGAGCACCAGCTCCACCCGGGCCGCGGCCTCGTGGTCACCGGCCAGCTCGGCCGCGATCGACCGGACCTGCTCGTACCCGGTCCGGGCCAGGAACGTCGGGGCACGCCCGTAGCTCTTCATCCCGGCCAGGTACAGACCCGGCTCGGGCTGGGCGAGCTCGGCCGCCCCGTGCGGATGGACCGTCCCGCACGAGTGCACGTTGGGGTCGATCAGCGGCGCGAGCCGGGCCGGGGCCTGCAACGTCGGGTCCAGGTCCAGGCGCACCTCGGACAGCCATCCCAGCTCGGGCCGGAACCCGGTCAGCACCACGATCTCCTCGACACCCTCGATGCGCCGCCCGTCGTCCGAGATCACCGTCCAGCGCCCGGGGCCGTCCGCGGCCTCGACCCGCTCGGTGCGGAACCCGAACACCGGGGTCACCAGCCCCGCCTCGACCGCCTCCGCCGCCCGTGCGCCCAGCGCCCCGCGGGCCGGGAGCCGGTCGGCGTCGCCGCCGCCGAACACCTGGCCGAACCCGCCGCGCCGCAGCAGCCACGACACCCGGGTCCCGGGTACGTCGCGCACGAGCTCTGCGAACCCGGCCAGCGCGGTCAGCGCCGAGTGCCCGGACCCCGCGACGACGGTGTGGCGCCCGGCGTGGCGGTCCCGATGCACCGGGTCGGTCAGATCGGGGACCCCGGCCCGGATCCGGCCACCCGCGCCGCGCTCACCGACGGCCGGAAGCCCGTCGCCTCCCAGCGGGTTCGCCGAGGTCCACGTCCCGGACGCGTCGATCACCGCCCGGGCGACGATCCGCTCCTCGCCGGCCGCGGTCTCGACGTGCAGGACCAACGGCTCGGAGTCACGGCCCGCGTCGACGACCCGGTCCCGGCCGCGCCGAGCCACACCGACGACCCGCGCGCCGGTGCGCACCCGTTGCCCCAGCGCGTCGGCGAGCGGTCCGAGGTAGCCCGCGATCCACTGCGCCCCGGTGGGGTAGGCGGCCGGGTCCGGGGCCGTCCAGCCGGCCGCTGCCAGCAGCCGCTCGGCGGCCGGGTCGACGACCCACTCCCAGGGCGAGAACAGGCGCACGTGGCCCCACTGCCCGACCGAGGCGGCCACCGTGCCGCCGGCCTCGAGCACGATCGGTTCGACCCCTCGTTCCAGCAGCTCTGCCGCCGCAGCCAGGCCCACCGGCCCGGCCCCGACGATCACGACCGGAAGCTCCTGCTCCACCATCTCCGCCTCCATCGACCCAGATCGATTGACGTGGCCGAATGTATCGACGCCGATCGATTGACGCAACCATCGATTCACGTCGATACTCTGGTGCCATGAGCGTGTCCCCGCTGCCGGTCCTCGACGCCACCCCCGACGCCGCCCAGCTCGGCGTCCACGACGCGGCCACCTACGCGAGCTGGTTCGCCTGCCTGGCCGAGCCCGTCCGCGTACGACTGCTGCACGCGACGGCCACCGCGGGCAGGCCGCTCCCGGTCGGCCGCCTCGCGGAGCTGACCGGCATCAGCCAGGCCACCTGCTCGCACCACCTCCGCAAGCTCGCGGACACGGGATTCGTCCTGCTGCGCAAGGAGGGCACCACCACCCGGGTCTCGGTCAACCCCGCCTGCTGCACGGGGCTGCCGCACGCCGCCGACGCCGTGATGGGCATGCTCGGTCCGCGCCCCTGCTGTCCGGAGGACGTTCCGGACGACGTCACCGTGCGCGCCATGACCGGCACCGACTGGGACGACGTGCTGCGCATCCACGCCGAGGGCATCGCGACCGGCCACGCCACCTTCGAGACCGAGGTCCCCGACCGTGCGGAGCTCGACACCGCCTGGCTGCCGGGACACCGCCGGGTCGCCGAGCTCGACGGCCGGGTCGTCGGCTGGACCGCCCTGCGGGCCACGTCGGCCCGGCCCGTCTACCGCGGCGTCGCCGAGTCCTCGGTCTACGTCGCCGAGGGCCACCGCGGCCGCGGCATCGGGCGTGCCCTGATGCAGCAGCAGGTCTGCGCCGCCGACGACGCCGGACTCTGGACGCTGCAGACCTCGGTCTTCCCCGAGAACCGGGCCGCCATCGCCCTGCACCACGCGTCCGGCTATCGCACGCTCGGCGTCCGGGAACGGATCGGCCGGCATCACGGGGTGTGGCGGGACACCGTCCTGCTCGAACGTCGGCGCCGGTCGGACCCCGAGTAGGCCGGTCCGGGAGACAGCAGGCGGACGGCAGCGACGCCGGCCGTCAGGGCCGCTGTGCGGAGGTGCCGCCGGCCAGGCGTTGCACGGTGCCGGCGTCGCGCAGGTCGTACCCGCCGAGCTCGGCGACGGCCCCGACGACCGACGGATCGTGCAGGGCGTCCACGATCGGCTGCGCCGCGCCCAGCGCGGTGGCGCCGAGCGCGATGTCATAGGACTCCCAGGTGACCGGCACGAACTCCAGGGCCAGGTCCGCGGCCGCGGAACGCAGTCCGAGGGCGGCGTCCGCGAGACCCGCCGCGACGGCGAGTCCGGTCTCCAGGTGCGAGGGCAGCTCGGGACCGGCCACGCTCTCCGGCGCTGTCCCCGCCCCGGTGAGCAACTGGTCGAGCAGCACGCGGGTACCGGCACCCGTCTCCCGCCTGGCGACCCGCAGACCCGCGAGATCGGCAGCCGCGTGTACGCCCCGCGGGTTCCCCGGAGCCACCAGGAAGCCCTGCTCACGGCGCCACAGCCGCAGCAGGTGTGGGTCCCGGTCGCGCAGCAGCGCCACGGCGAACGGGGCGTTGAACACCCCCGACAGGTGGCGCAGATGGATCGCCGCACCGTCGGCGTCGCCACGACCGAGCGCCCGCAGAGCCGCGAAGCTGCCCCGGGTGCCGACGCCGACCACGCTCGGCCCGACGTGGTCGAGCAGCAGCTGGAGCGCCGGGTCGTCGCTACCCGCCAGCCGGAACACCCGGTCCGGCTCGAGGAGACGCGCCGCCGCGACCGCCCCGGACGTCGCCACCCGCGCCCGGCGACGGTCGGCCATCGTGATCACGCCGCCGTCGGCGAGGAGCCGGTAGGCCCGTGCCACGGTGGTCGAGGTCGTGTCGAACTCGCGGGCGCACTCGCGCACGGCAGGCAGCTCGGCCCCGACGGGCAGCGCACCGGAGCGGACACGTCGAGCGATCTCCGTGCCGACTTCGAGGTACCGCGTCACGACGCGGAACCCTAGCCTGCGGCCTGTCCCGAACAGTGCCAGCACAGACCGGGACAGAGATCATCATACGCGGAACACATCACGCTGTGCAGTCTGTGATCACGACTCGATACGGGGTCTGATACCGGACATGCGGGAAGAAGCAGATGCACCGGCCGGCCGGCGACCGTGGCTGACTCCGGGCGTGGGCGGCATCGGTACGGCGAGCCTGCTCGCCGATGTCGGCCACGAGGTCCCCACGGCCCTGCTGCCCGGCTTCGTCACCTCGACCCTCGGGGCTCCGGCGGCCGCGCTCGGGCTGATCGAGGGGATCGCCGAAGGACTCGCCGGGACGGGCCGCTTCGTCGGCGGCGCGCTGTCCGACGACCCACGGCGACGGCGCGCCCTCGCGGTCGGCGGCTACACCGCCACCGCCGTCCTGTCCTCGCTGATCGGGGTCACCACCTCTGCCGTCCAGGCCGGCGTCCTGCGCGGTGCGGCGTGGGCCGCGCGCGGGCTGCGCGTCCCGGCCCGCAACGCGCTCCTCGCCGACGTCGTTCCGGAGGGCTCCTACGGACGCGCCTACGGCTTCGAACGCACGATGGACAATCTCGGGGCGATCCTGGGCCCGTTGCTCGCGCTCGGGCTGGTCGCGATGGTCGGCGTCCGCACCGCGATCCTCGTCTCGGTCGTCCCGGGCGTGCTGGCCGCGCTCGCGATCGTCTACGCGATCCGCCGGACCGGGCTGCCCACGGTCGCCGAACGCAGGAAGCTCCGCTTCCGGGTCCGCCCCGTCCTGCGCGGGCGACTGGGCCGGGTCATGGTCGGTTTCACCGCGTTCGAGGTCGGCAACGTCGCCGCGACGCTGCTCATCCTGCGCGCCACCGACGTCCTGGCCCCCGGCCGCGGCGTCGAGACCGCCACCCGGATCGCGATCGGCCTGTACGTGGTCTACAACCTGGCCGCGACGCTCGTGTCGTTCCCGGCCGGGGGGCTCTCGGACAGGCTGGGGCGGCGTGGCCCGCTGCTCGTCACCGCGGTGGGCGTGGCCGCGTTCCTGGTCGCCTACGGCGTGTTCGCCGTCTCCGGGCCGGCGATCCTCGTCCTGGGCGTCGCGTTCGCGCTGGCCGGGGTCGGCATCGGCTGCGCCGAGACCGCCGAGCACGCCGCGGTCGCGGCCCTCGCGCCCGCCGGGCTCCGCGGGTCGGCCTTCGGGCTCCTGGCCACCGTGCAGGCCGCGGGCAACGTCGCCGCCAGCGCGATCGCCGGGCTGCTCTACACGGTCGCCTCCCCCACCACGGCGTTCATCTACCTGGCCGCCTGGATGCTGCTCGCCCTCACCGTCCTGGGTGGGACGCTCGTGTCCGACCGGTAGCCCCCGCCGAGCCGTGCGTTCACCTGTTGAACCCGAACGGTTCACCCGAACGGGCCTCTCTATCGTCACGTTTCGTGAGCACAGTCATCGGTCGTCGATCCCTGTTGCGTGTCTCCGCCGGCGCTGCCCTGGTCGCCGGCAGCCTGCCCCTCGTCGCCGGCCCCGCGGGTGCCGACTCCTCCCGGTTCGCGCACGGCGTCGCCTCGGGCGACCCGCTGCCGGACGGGATGGTGCTGTGGACCCGGGTGACGCCGAGCCCGGGGGCGAGCCCCGGCTCCGGGGTCGGGCCGCCGGTGGACGTGGGGTGGGAGGTCGCCACCGACCCGGACTTCACCGCCCCGGTCACCGGTGGGACGGTCCGCACCGGCCCGGAGCGCGACCACACCGTGCACGTCGACGTGGACGGCCTGGCTCCCGACACCCGGTACTGGTTCCGGTTCACCGCGCCGGGGGCGACCTCGCCGGTCGGCCGATTCCGTACCGCCCCGGCCGAGCAGGCCGACGTCCCGCGGCTGCGGTTCGGGGTGGTGTCCTGCTCGAACTGGCAGGCCGGCTACTTCGCGGCCTACCGCTACCTGGCCGAGCGCGGCGACCTGGACGCCGTCGTGCACCTGGGCGACTACCTCTACGAATACGCGCCGGGCGAGTACGACGCCCGCGAGGTCACGGTCCGCCCGCACGAACCGGCCCGGGAGATGGTGGCCCTGGCCGACTACCGGGCCCGGCACGGGCAGTACAAGACCGACCCCGACCTGCAGGCCCTGCACGCGGCGGCACCGTGGGTGGTCACCCTCGACGACCACGAGTCGGCCAACGACGCCTGGCGCTACGGCGCGGAGAACCACCAGCCCGACGCCGAGGGCGACTGGACGACGCGGCGGGCGGCGGCCCTGCAGGCCTACCGCGAGTGGATGCCGGTGCGCGCCGACGGCGACCGCCTGTACCGGCGGCTGCGGTTCGGCCGGCTGGCCGAGCTCTCGATGCTCGACCTGCGCAGCTACCGCGACCGGCAGGCCGAACCGACCGGCGACGTCGACGACCCCGGACGCACCATCACCGGTGACGAGCAGCTCGACTGGCTGGTCGACGGGCTGACCGGCACCGACGCGCAGTGGAAGCTGGTCGGCAACCCGGTGGTGATCGTCCCGGTCGTCGTGCCGCCGCTGCCGCAGGACGTGGCCGGGCCGGTGGCCGAGTTCCTCGGCCTGCCCGCGGGCGGCGTGCCGATCAACACCGACCAGTGGGACGGCTACACCGCCGACCGCCGTCGCATCGTGGACGCGCTGCACGACGACGAGGTCCGCGACACGGTGTTCCTGACCGGCGACATCCACTCGTCGTGGGCCTCGGACCTGCCGCTGGACGTGGGCACCTACCCGGCGTCCCCGTCGGTCGCCACCGAGTTCGTCGCCACCTCGGTCACCTCGGACAACCTCGACGACATCACCGGTAGCCCGCCGCGCACCACCTCGCGGGCGGTGGAGGCCGCGTTCCAGGCCGACAACCGGCACATCCGCTACCTCGAGTTCGACTCGCACGGCGCGTCGGTGCTCGACGTGACCCCCGACGCGGTTCAGATGGACTGGTACTACGTCGACGACCGGACCCGGCCCGACGCCACGCTGCGCCTGGGCCGTTCCTACCGGACCCGCTCCGGTACCCAGCAGGTGGAGCCCGCGAGCTCGCCCGCCCCCAGCTCGCCCCGATGACGCGGCGGATCCCGAACCGACCCGAACCCGCCCGAACGAGGAGACCCCCGATGTCCGTCCCCCTGTCCCGTCGCGGCTTCCTGGCGCGCACCGCCGCGCTCGGCGCCGGCGTGCTCGTGGCCGGCAATGTCGAGAGCCTGTTCTCGGCCCCCAACGCCTCCGCCGCCCCCGGCCCCTCGGGCCCGGCCGGCCCGGGCTACGGCCCGCTGGTCGCGGACCCGGCCGGCCGACTGTCGCTGCCCCGGGGCTTCCGCTACACCGTGGTGTCCGAGGCCGGCGTGACCACGCTCGACACCGGCGAGCCCAGCCCGACCGCCAGCGACGGCACCGGCGCGTTCGCCGGACCCGACGGCGGCACCGTGCTGGTGCAGAACCACGAGGTGCGCGATCCGCTGGCGACGGCCGAGCTGCCGGTGCCGCCGCGGCCGGGCCTGACCTACGACCCGGCGGCCGGCGGCGGCACGACGACGATCGTCGTCGACCGGGCCGGGAACCGGGTCTCGGAGTCGGTGTCGCTGGCCGGCACCTCCACCAACTGCGCCGGCGGCATCACCCCGTGGGGCACCTGGCTGTCCTGCGAGGAGGTCGAGGCGCTGGCCGGCACCGCAGGCCTGCTCAAGGACCACGGCTACGTGTTCGAGGTCGACCCGTTCGACCAGGACGCGAACCGCGACCCGCAGCCGATCACGGCGCTCGGCCGGTTCGCGCACGAGGCCGTCGCGGTCGACCCGGACACCAACGAGATGTACCTGACCGAGGACGCGTCGGGCCCGAACGGGCTGCTCTACCGCTGGTCGCCGCCGAGCGGGTTCGACGGCGGCAAGGGCTCGCTGCGCGCGCTCGGCCCGGCCGACGGCGCCGTCGAGGCGATGTCGTGCACCGACCGCAGCGGCGCGCACGTCGACGACCTGTCGCGGGCCACCGAGGTCGGCACGACCTACGACATCACCTGGACCCCGGTGCCCGACCGGGACGCCCGGACGGTCCCCACCCGCACCCAGCTCGCCCCCGGCGAGGTCACCCGGGGACGGAAGCTGGAGGGCGCCTGGTGGGGCGACGGCGGCGCCTACGTCGTGACCAGCTTCGCCCGGGAGGAGAGCCCGGTGCCGCACGACGGCCAGGTCTGGTTCTACGACCCGCAGGCCGGGACCCTGGAGCTGCGGCTGCGCTTCGGGGTGAACCCGAACCCCGAGCAGGACGGCACGAACTACGACGGCCCGGACAACATCACCGTCTCCCCGTGGGGCGGCGTGATCATCGCCGAGGACGGCGAGGGCGTCCAGCACCTGGTCGGTGCCACCGAGAGCGGCGAGACGTTCACGATGGCCCGCAACGACGTCAACACCAACGAGCTGGCCGGTCCGGTGTACTCGGCCGACAAGCGGATCCTGTTCGCGAACCTCTACGAGCCCGGCATCACCTACGCCGTCACCGGGCCCTGGCGCCCGCAGGAGTGACCGCCTCGGTCCCGGGCCGCGCCTCGCGCTCGGGCCGGGGCCCGGTGCCGACGCCCGCTCGCGCACCGTCGAGCCGCTGCCGAGCCACCACGGTGCGACCACCCTCGCCCGCCGAGCGGCCGGCACCCATACCCGGTCTGCGGCCGATCACGTCCCGGAGCGGGGCCGGGCACCGGCCACGGTCAACCACCCGAGATGACCCCCCGCGCCGTCGATGCTGTGGCTGTGCGGGGACCGGTAGCCGGCGGCCGTCAGCAGCTCGCGTACGGCCTCCTCGGTGTCGTAGAGGCGGTGCCCCTCCCGCGGGAAGTCCCTCTGCGCCGGCCGTGGCATGTCCTCACGGCAGCGGTACCCGAGGGCGAGGACCCCGTCCGGCGCCAGCACGTCCCGGAGCCGCACCAGGACGCTCATCGGGTCGTGCCAGAAGTAGAGGACGTGCACGGCCGTGACGAGATCGACCGGAGGGCCGACCGTCGTCGCGTCGCCCTCCCGCAGCTCCAGGCGTCCGGCGTCGACCGCACCGGAGTTCCGTGTCCGGCTCTGCTCCAGCATCCGGGGAGACGGGTCGATGCCGACGACCCGGGCCTGCGGGAACCGGGCGAGCAGGGCCGCCAGACCCACGCCGGGCCCGCACCCGACCTCGGTGATGTCGGCCGCGCCGCCGTGCAGCTCGTGCAGCCTCGCGACGAGGGCGGTGTTGAAGGGCCCGTTGCCGCGGGCCATCAGGCCACCGACCACTCGCCCGAGCAGCCCGGTCGGACGACCGAACTGGCGTCCCACGACACCCATGGTCGGAGAGCATGGCGGCAAGTTCTCGGCCAGTCCACCACGGAGACGCCGGCGGAGCCGATCATCTGACCTGGAGAAGTGCGCGTCCGACCGGACCAGACCCGCTCACGCCACCCCGACAGTGCTGTATCCGAACACGCGCGCCCCGGCGATTCGACGGGACGGCGGCGGCTGATCGCGCTAGCGTCCGCTGGCCAGGTA
>CBIHNM010000141.1:0-11120 GCA_966211265.1 uncultured Pseudonocardia sp. | reverse complement strand
GGGCCGGGGGGGTTCGGCCACCTCGACGGGGTGGGCGACGCGCCGGCGGCGCCGGCGCTGGGGGTGATCGCGCAGGGGGGGGGCGCCGGGCCGGGCGGGGGGGCCCGCCGGGAGCACCGAGGCCCTACCGGCGGATGGGGGACGGGCGGGGACACACCCCGACCCGGGCGGCGGTCGACATCACGCACACCTCCCGTCCCACCAGCGCGTTCCCGCGCGCCGGACCTCTCCGGCGCCGCCGAGCCTGCGCCCGCACCCGCCCGCACCGCAACGGGATTTCGCCGCCGGCGGGCAGCCCGGGCGGTGTCGATCCGGCGGGTCCGGCCGTCAGGCGGGCAGGACCAGGTCCAGGTGGGACGGGCGCGGGCGCTCCACGGTCAGTCCGGCGCGGCGGGCGATGCGGGCCACCGCCGCGGCGTCGGAGGGCTCGGCGCGCGAGGTCGCGAGCAGGCGCGCCAGGCCGCCCTTGTGCGACTTGTTGTGGTGGCTGACCACCGACCGGGTGCCGTCGGGGCGTTCGGCCAGCACGTTGACCGTCACCGCGCCGGGCACCCTGCCGAGCGCGGCGTACCCGCCGGAGCGCAGGTCCACCACGAGCTCGCCGCCGGCGATGCGGTCCAGCAGCGGGTCCAGCACCGGCCGCCAGCGGGCCGCGAGGGTGCCCGAGCCGGGCAGCGCCGACCCGGCGGAGAGCCGGTAGGCGGGGATCGGGTCGTCGGCCCGGACCAGCCCGAACAGCGCCGAGACCACGGCCAGGCGCGAGCGCGCACGGGAGGCCACCGCCCGGCTGAACGACCGGGCGTCGAGCGCGTCGTAGAGCACGCCGGTGTAGCGGTCCAGGGCCGGCATCGTCGGCGAGTCGTGGAGCTCGGCGTTGCGCGCGATCTCGTCGTCCTGACGCGGGGACACCCCCAGTGCCGCACGGCTGGCGGGCACGTCCGCCGCGAGCGTCACGACCTCCTCGACCAGCCCGGCACGCACCGCGCCGAGTTCGGCGTGGTGCGAGACCTGCGGCAGGTGCAGCGGCGGACCGTCGCCCCCGGTGCGCTTGGTCTCCGAGGGCGGCAGCAGCACGAGCACGACCGGGAGGCTAACGGGCGGCGACGGGAGTGGATCACTGCGGGCACGCGGTGCGGCGCCGTGACCGTTGTGCCCGGGTCGGGGGCTCGCTACGGTCGGGACGTGGCCTGCCTCGTGGCGCGACTGCACGTCGACTTCATGCGGATCACGAGCGCGGCCTGTCGACCTTCCGGCTGACCCCGCGCCCGTCCCGGGGTCCACGGCGCCCCGCCGTGGCCGCCCGGTTCCGCACCATGCCGTGACCCACCGGCCGACCGCCGGTGGGCACCGCCTCCCGACGCTTCGAGGAGCTCTCCACCATGACCGACACCGATCCCACCGCCGGCTGGTCGTTCGAGACCAAGCAGGTCCACGCCGGTGCCGCCCCGGACCCGACCACGGGCGCCCGCGCGACACCGATCTACCAGACCACCTCCTACGTGTTCCGCGACACCGAGCACGCCGCGAACCTGTTCGGGCTGGCCGAGCCCGGCAACATCTACACGCGGATCATGAACCCGACCCAGGACGTGCTGGAACAGCGCGTCGCCGCGCTCGAGGGCGGGGCCGCCGCGCTCGTCGTGGCCTCCGGGCAGGCCGCCCAGCACCTGGCGGTCCTGAACATCGCCGAGGCGGGCGACCACATCGTCTCCAGCGCGTCGCTCTACGGCGGCACCTACAACCAGTTCCACTACACGTTCCCGAAGATGGGCATCGAGGTCACGTTCGTCGACGACCCGGACGACCTCGAGGCGTGGCGTGCGGCGGTCCGCCCGAACACGAAGCTGCTCTACGGCGAGACGTTGGGCAACCCGCGCGGCAACGTCCTCGACATCGCCGGGGTGGCCGGGGTGGCGCACGCGGCGGGCGTGCCGCTGATCGTGGACAACACCGTGCCGAGCCCGTACCTGGTGCGCCCGATCGAGCACGGCGCCGACATCGTCGTGCACTCGCTGACCAAGTTCCTGGGCGGTCACGGCACCTCGGTCGGCGGCGTCATCGTCGACTCCGGGACGTTCGACTGGGTCGCCCACGCCGACCGGTTCCCGGGCCTGACCACGCCGGACCCGAGCTACCACGGCGCGGTCTACACCGACGCGGTCGGCCCGATCGCCTACATCATCAAGGCGCGGGTGCAGCTGCTGCGCGACCTCGGCCCGGCGATCAGCCCGCAGAACGCGTGGCTGATCATCCAGGGCATCGAGACGCTGTCGCTGCGGATCGAGCGGCACAACCAGAACGCGCAGGCGCTGGCCGAGTGGCTGGAGGGCCGGGACGAGGTGGAGAAGGTGCACTACGCCGGCCTGCCGTCGAGCCCGTGGCACGCGCTGCAGCAGCGCTACCTGCCCAAGGGCGGCGGCGCGATCGTGTCGTTCGAGCTGCAGGGCGGCATCGAGGCCGGCCGGACGTTCGTGAACGCCCTGGAGCTGCACAGCCACCTGGCCAACATCGGTGACGTGCGCAGCCTGGTGATCCACCCGGCGAGCACCACGCACAGCCAGCTCTCCGCCGAGGAGCAGGCGGCCAGCGGCGTCACGCCGGGCCTGGTCCGCCTCTCGGTGGGGCTCGAGGGGATCGAGGACATCAAGGCCGATCTGGACGCCGGTTTCCGCGCGGTCAAGGGTGCGTGAGAGCAGCCTGCGCGTCGAACCGTCCGGCATGATCTCCTACTGGTCGTGAATCCCGTTCTGCTCCCTCCCGCCAGCGGTGCCTGGCGGGAGGGGGACGACCCAGGCCGTCGCCGGTTCCTCGACCTTCCCTGCGGGCTGAAGCTGGAGGCCGGGGGAGAGCTGCCCCGGGTGCGGCTGTCCTACGAGACGTGGGGCACGCTCGCGCCGGACCGCTCGAACGCGGTCCTGGTGCTGCACGCGCTCACCGGCGACCCGCACCTCGAGGGACCGGCCGGCCCGGGCCACCCCACGCCCGGGTGGTGGCCCGGCCTGATCGGGCCCGGGATGCCGCTGGACCCGCAGCGCTGGTTCGTGGTCTCGCCGAACGCGATCGGCGGCTGCCAGGGCAGCACCGGGCCGTCCTCGGCCGCGCCCGACGGGCGTCCGTGGGGCAGCCGCTTCCCGCTGGTGACCCCGCGGGACACGGTCGCCGCGGAACGCCACCTCGCCGATGCGCTGGGGATCGAGCGCTGGGCCTGCGTGGTCGGCGGGTCGATGGGGGCGATGCGGTCCCTGGAGTGGGCCGCGACCGAGCCGGAACGGGTGGCGCGGCTGTTCCTGCTGGCCGGGCCGGCCGCGTCCTCGGCCGACCAGATCGGCTGGGCCGCACCGCAGATCGAGGCGATCCGGGCCGACCCGGGATGGCACGGAGGCGACTACTACGACCTCGGGCGCGGTGAGGGCCCGCACCGCGGGCTCGGCGTGGCCCGTCGGATCGCCCATCTGAGCTACCGCTCCGGCTTCGAGCTGGCCACCCGCTTCGGCCGCGACCCGCAGGACGGCGAGGACCCCCTCGACGGCGGTCGCTACGCGGTCGAGTCCTACCTCGACCACCACGCGGACAAGCTGGTGCACCGGTTCGACGCGAACTCCTACGTGACGCTCACCCGCCTGATGAACGCCCACGACGTCGGTCGCGACCGTGGCGGCACGGCCGCCGGCCTGGCCCGGGTCGCCGCCCGCACCTACGTCGCCGGGGTCACCTCGGACCGCCTCTACACGCTCGCCGAGCAGGCCGAGCTCGCCGAGGGCATCCCGGACGCCGCGGAGCTCAAGGTGATCGAGTCGCCCTACGGCCACGACGGCTTCCTGATCGAGACCCCGACCGTCGCCGCACTCCTCGCCGAGCTCCTGGCCGAGCCCGCGGGCTGAGCGTCCGGGGCCACCCCGGTCAGCGGATGCGCGCGCCGTAGACGTGGGTGACGCGCATGGTCATCAGGACCCGGCGGTCGGCGACCATGGTGGCGCGGTAGTCGTCCCAGTCGGAGTGCTCACCGGCGGCGGCGCGGTAGTAGGCGACCAGGGCGTCGACCTCGGGGCCGTCGGGGTCGCGGCCCGGGCCGACGATCTCGGCGGTGCCCTCGGCGGTGGCCCACGCCCAGCCGTCGGAGGCGGTCACCTCCAGGGTGGCCCGCGGGTCGCGGCGCAGGTTCGCCGTCTTCGCCCGGCCCTCGGTCATCGACACGAGGATCGCGCCGGCGTCGCGGTCGTAGAACGGGGTGACCGGGGACAGCTGGGGCCGCCCGTCGGACTTGATCGTGGCCAGGACGCCCAGACGGGACTCGGCGATCAGCGCGTGCAGGTCGATGGGTGTGTCGGCGCTCATACCGGGCCCAACCCGCCCCGCCGTGCCGGCATTCCGCCGCGTCGCGCTCAGCGGGGTCACAGGCCCGGCGCACTACGGTCGCGCCGTCCGAAGGCACCCGACGACGGAGCACCCCATGGCGCGCCATCGACCTGAGGACGGCCGACTCGTGTCGTTCGACCTGCGTGGCACCCTCGCCCCCGGATTCCCGGGGCCGCGAACGCCGCTCGACGACCGCGGGCCCGGCCGCACCGCATGGGTGGACGCGGCGAAGGGGATGTGCATCGTCCTGGTGGTGCTGCACCACGTGGTGATGTTCCTGGAGCCGCACGGACTGGTCCCGGCCCCGCTGTCCCTGCTCAACACGGCGCTCGCCTCGTTGCGGATGCCGCTGTTCTTCCTGGTGTCGGGTCTGTTCCTGGCCACCGCGCTGAACCGGGGCTGGCGGGCGCTGCTGCACCGGCGGGTCGCGCTGTTCGGGTGGCTCTACGTGCTCTGGACCGCCGCGCAGTTCGCGCTGTTCACCGCGCTGCCCGCGGGCACCGCGCCGCCGATGGCCACCCAGAGCGTGTCCGGGCTGCTGGCGAGCCCGCTGCTCCCGGCCCCGTCGCTGTGGTTCCTCTACGCGCTCGCGACGTTCTCCGTGGCCGCACGCGCGCTGCGGCGGGTGCCCGCACCGTTGCTGCTCGCGGTGACCGGCACCAGCAGCGCCCTGGTCGGGGCCGGGACGATCGACATCGGTCCGTTCGGCTGGGAGTTCATGGCCCGCTACGCCGTGTTCTTCGTGCTGGGCTGGCACGGACGCCGGCTCGTGGAGCAGCTGGCGGCCGCGACGTCGCCGCTGCGGGTGGCCGCCGCCGGGACGGTCGCGGTCGCGGCGGCCGCGGCGTCGGTGCTCCTGGGGCTGCGCGAGGTCCCCGGTGTCGCGTTCGGGCTGAACCTGCTCGCGGTGGGCGGGGGAGTGCTGCTCGCCGCCGAGCTCGTCCGGTGGCGGGCCGGGCGGGTGGCGGTCGCGCTGGGCCGCCGCACCCTGCCGATCTACCTGGTGAACATCCTGGTGGTCGGGGTCCTGACCGTGCCGCTGGCCGGGCTGGTGGTCCCGGCGGCGGCGCGGTACGCCGTGGTCGGGCTGGTCACCGCCGTCGTGGTGGTGCTCGCCCTCGGGCTGCAGCGGCTGCTGCTCGCCGCCCGGTGCGGGTGGTTCTACGACCTGCCCGGGCGCTGGGCGGTCCGGCCCGGGACCGACCGGGCGGCCCCGGCCGGGCCCCGGGCGGAACCGGGGTGAGCTGCGACGGGGGTCGGCGGCACCGCTGTTCGGCCGCCACGCTCGTCTCAGTACCCTTCTGCGGGTGTTGACCCGGATGTCGTCGCTGTTCCTTCGCACCCTGCGCGAGGACCCGGCCGACGCGGAGGTGCCCAGCCACAAGCTGCTCGTCCGCGCCGGCTACGTCCGACGCGTGGCCCCGGGCGTCTACTCGTGGCTCCCGCTCGGTCTCAAGGTGCTGCGCCGCATCGAGAACATCGTGCGCGAGGAGATGGACGCCATGGGCGGCCAGGAGATCGCGTTCCCGGCGCTGCTCCCGCGCGAGCCCTACGAGGCGACGAACCGGTGGACCGAGTACGGCCCGAACCTGTTCCGCCTCAAGGACCGCAAGGGCGCCGACTACCTGCTCGGGCCCACCCACGAGGAGCTGTTCACGCTCACCGTCAAGGGCGAGTACTCCTCGTACAAGGACTACCCGGCGGTGCTCTACCAGATCCAGAACAAGTACCGCGACGAGGAACGGCCGCGCGCGGGCATCCTGCGCGGGCGCGAGTTCCTGATGAAGGACTCCTACTCGTTCGACCTGTCCGACGAGGGACTGGCCGAGTCCTACCGCAAGCACCGTGACACCTACCAGCGGATCTTCACCCGGCTCGGGCTGCGCTACGTGATCGTCGCGGCGACGTCCGGGGCGATGGGCGGGTCGGCCTCGGAGGAGTTCCTGGCCGAGTCCGACACCGGTGAGGACACGTTCGTGCGCGGCCCCGGCGGCTACGCGGCCAACGTCGAGGCCGTCACCACACCCGCGCCCCCGGCCCGGCCGGTCGAGGGACTCCCGGCCGCGCAGGTGCACCACACGCCGGACACTCCGACCATCGAGTCGCTCGTGGACTTCCTCAACGGGGCCGGGCTCGGCCGCACGTTCACCGCGGCCGACACGCTGAAGAACGTCCTGCTCAAGACGCGCCTGCCCGGCGCGACGGAGTGGGAGCTGCTCGGCGTCGGGGTACCCGGCGACCGGGACGTGGACATGAAGCGCCTCGAGGCGTCGCTGGAGCCGGCCGAGGTGGCGCTGCTCGAGGACGCCGACTTCGCGCGGAACCCGTTCTTGACCAAGGGCTACATCGGTCCGGGCGCGCTGGTCGCGAACGGCGTCCGGTACCTGGTCGACCCGCGGATCGTCACCGGCACCGCGTGGGTGACCGGCGCGGACAAGACCGACCACCACGTCGTCGACCTCGTCGCGGGCCGCGACTTCACCCCGGACGGCACGATCGAGGCCGCCGAGGTCCGGGCCGGGGACCCCTCCCCGGACGGCACCGGCGTGCTGGAGGCCGCCCGCGGCATCGAGATCGGGCACATCTTCCAGCTCGGCCGCAAGTACGCCGACGCGTTCTCGCTGGACGCGCTCGGCCCGGACTCCAAGCCGGTGCGGATCACGATGGGGTCCTACGGGATCGGTGTCTCCCGCCTGGTCGCGGCGATCGCCGAGCAGAGCCACGACGGGTCCGGGCTGCTGTGGCCGCGCAGCGTCGCGCCGTTCGACGTGCACGTCGTGGTGGCCGGCAAGACCGAGGAGCTGCTCGCCGGCGGTGAGGCGATGGCCGCCGAGCTGCAGGCGCAGGGCCTGTCGGTCCTGCTCGACGACCGCAAGGCCTCGCCCGGGGTCAAGTTCGCCGACGCCGAGCTGATCGGGGTCCCGACGATCGTCGTCGTCGGGCGCGGGCTGGCCGGCGGCGTCGTCGAGCTCAAGGACCGCGCCTCCGGCGAGCGCGTCGAGATCGCCCGCGAGGGGGCCGCCGAGCACGTGGCCGGGATCGTCTCGGGCTGAGCCCGGGGCGCGACGCACAGCCGACGCACAGGCGGCTCCCAGCCGCGGCACGGGGACGGGCCGGATCCTGGTGAGGAGCCGGAGGGGCCGGCTCGCCACCGACCCGGGAGCAGCCTGTGAGCAGCGACGACCACGACGACTTCGGTGGGATCTCGCGCGACCTGCCCCGGATGATCGGGCGCCGGAGACTGCTCGGCCTGTTCGCCGGGGCGGGTGCGGCCGCGCTGGCCGGGTGCGCCCCGGCCGCCACCGGCCTCACCTCGATCTTCCCGGCCTGCTACGACGGGCGCTGGCCGCACGTCCATTTCGAGGTCTACGCCTCGCAGGCCGAGGCCGCCTCCTCGGGCGACGCCGTGCGGACCACCCAGCTGGCGTTGCCGCGCGAGGTCTGTGAGGTCGTCTACGCGACCCCGGGCTACGAGCGGAGCGTGTCGAACCTGGCGGGGGTCGACCTGGACTCCGACACCGTGTTCGGCGACGGCCACGACCTGCAGGTCCCCACCGTCACCGGTGGTGCCGCGGCCGGATACACCGCCACCCTGGCCGTCCCGGTCTGATCCCGGCGCCGTCGGGCCCGGGCTCAGGGACCCGCGGCCTGCGCGGTCCCGGCGATCCCGACCAGGGCGTCGCGGGTCAGCGGTGCCGGGACGGCGGGCCCGCCGCGGGTGTCGCCGCCGACCACGAGCACCGCCGCGCCGGTGGAGCCGTCGGCGGCGGTGACCCGCGGCTCGGCGATGATCAGCACGGTCGCCTCGGCCGCCCGGCACCCGGCGAAGCCGTCGGTCCGCACCGTCGCCTCCACCTGCGCCCCGCCGCCGTCGCGCGGTGTCGTGGCCCCGACCGCCACCTGCGGCGCGGCACCGGCGTAGAGCGCCTCGCCGGCACCCCGCGCGAACGTGCCCACGGCCTGCTCGACCGAGACGCCCGCGGGCACCGCGACCTGGGCACCGGCCACCGTGCCGCGGGTGAACGAGCCGTCCCGGCACGGGTAGTCCCACGCCTGCGCGACCGGGGCGAACGGGATCCCGTAGACCGTGACCGGGGCGGCGCCCGGGCGGGCCGGGGCCCAGCCCTCGGGCACCCGCAGCGCGTACCCGGCCGCGGCCACCTCCCGCCCGGTATCCGGGGCGGCGGCGAGGGTCTGCCGGTAGGTGGCGGAGGCGATGCCGGCGAGCAGCACCACCGCGACCAGCCCGGCGAGCGCCAGGTGGCGCCGCGGTGACGGGCGGGGTCCCCGCGCCGGGCTGCGCAGCGCGGGCCTGCGCGGCGGGGACGGCGGCGGCGCGGCCGGACGAGGGCCCCGAGGAGCGGGCGGGCGGCCGATCGGGGGAGGCTGGTTGCCCACGGTCACCTCGGGAGCGTAACCGTGGGGTCCGTCCAGGTCAGCGTCGCGGTGCGGTGAGGTCTCAGGTCCTGTCGCGCAGTAACGACAGGCGCACGGAGCGCACCGGGTTGTCGACGTTGGTGTCCACCAGGCAGATCGACTGCCAGGTCCCCAGCGCCGGGTGGCCCCCGAGCACCGGGACCGACATCGAGGGCGCCACGACCGCGGGCAGCACGTGGTCGCGGCCGTGCCCGGGGCTGCCGTGCCGATGCCGCCACCGGTCGTCGGAGGGCAGCAGGTCACGCAGCGCGGAGAGCAGGTCGGTGTCGCTCCCGGCGCCGGTCTCGATCACCGCGACACCGGCCGTGGCGTGCGGGACGAACACGTTCAGCAGTCCCTCCGCCGGGCCGTCGCCGCCCAGGCCGGTCAGGAACTTCTCGACCGCGGCGGTCAGGTCGACGACCGTCTCCCGCTCCCCGGTCCGGATCTCGATCAGCTCGCTGTGCACGCCCGGGACTGTAGGCCCGACGACTACGGTCGGGCACGTGCGCGCGTTCGGGCAGGACTTCGCCGACTCACCCGGCTACCTCAACACCGCCAGCGTCGGCCTGCCCCCGGCGTTCGTCGTCGACGCGGTGGCGGTCGCCGTGCGCGACTGGGCCCGCGGGGCGGCGAGGCCGCCGGACTTCGACCCGGCCGTGGACGCGGCGCGGGCCGGTTTCGCCGCGCTGGTGGGCACCGACCCCGAGCGGGTCACGGTCGGCTCGACGGTGTCGGCGATGGTCGGGCTGCTGGCCGCGAGCGTGCCCGACGGGACCCGGGTCCTGGTGGCGAGCGGGGAGTTCTCCAGCGTGACACGGCCGTTCGCGGTGCAGGGCCGCGGCGTCACGGTCACCGAGGTGCCGCTCGAGGAGCTGGGCGGCCGGGCGAGCGCCCACGACGTCGTCGCGGTGTCGGTGGTGCAGTCCGCGGACGGCCGGATCGCCGACCTGGCGCCGCTGCGCGCGGCGCGGTCCGCGGGCACCCGCATCGTGCTCGACGTGACCCAGGCCGCCGGGTGGCTCGCCCTGGACGTCGGTTGGGCGGACGCGGTCGTCGGGGCCTGCTACAAGTGGCTGCTCAGCCCGCGCGGGGCCGCCTGGATGGCCCTCGACCCGTCGTGGCTCCCGGTGGCGCACTCGGCGAGCTGGTACGGCACCCGGGACCGGTGGGCCGACGGGCTCTACCGGCCCGACCCGGTGCCCGCGCCGGGGGCGCACGGGCTGGACCTCTCCCCGGACTGGCTGTCCCAGGCCGGGGCCGGGCCCGCCCTGACATGGCTCGCAGGGCTCGACGCCGGCGCCGTGCAGGCGCACTGCACCGGCCTGGCCGACGCGCTGTGCACGCGTCTGGACCTGCCGCCGGCCGGCTCCGCGATCGTCTCGGTGCCGTGGGACGGAGCGGCGGAACGGCTCACCGCGGCCGGGCTGGCGGTGGCCTCCCGGGCCGGTGCGGCGCGGCTGTCGTTCCACCTGGCGAACACCGTGGACGACGTGGAACGGGCGGTGCGCGCGCTGACCGGGCCCGACCCGCGCCGAGACGCCGGAGGGGCGCTCAGCCGCGCCCGGGGAAGACCGGGATCACCGGGGCGCGGTCGGTGACCGCCCGCCAGTACGCGAGCCGGCCGGTCGACTCGATCATCGCCTTCAGCCCGGCGCCGCGCAGCTTCCCGATCGTCGTGCGCTCCAGCACCGAGCGCCAGGCGGCGGTGGTGTCGGTCTCCGCGGCCACCAGCAGGGCACCCGCCGAGCTGGCGTCCACGACCGGCTGCGGCGGCGTGTAGGCCGGTTGCGCCGACACCGGGCGCTTGCCCAGGTCCGACAGGGTCTGGGTGACCTGGGCCCGCAACGTCTTGTGCGCCTCGATGTCGGCGCGCGCCCGGGTGGCCCAGTCCGGTGGCACGAACGCCGGCGCCAGCGAGTAGGCCCACAGCGCGGCGTGCTCGCTGGCCAGCGCCCGCTGCAACGCCTCCACCGCGACGTCGTCGACCGGCGTGGCGCTCACGCGAGCACCGCCCCGTAGGCCGAGCAGCACGCGGCGATCTCGGCGAGCAGCCCCACCCGCGCCGCGGTGGCCTGCGGTACCGCGTCCGAGGCCGCCTGCGCGGAGAACAGGACGGCCTCGCGGACCACGGCCACGTCGGCGGCCTCGGGGGCCTGCGGTGTCGCCACCGAGGCCGCGTCGCGTCCGCCCGCGACGTCCAGCGCGGCGGCGTGGTCGATCCGGGCGGCGCGCAGCGGCTCGAGCCGCTCGGCCAGCGCCGGGTCGGCGGTGACGGCGGCGACGACCAGGGCGGCGTCCGCGCGGGCCCGGTCGGCCAGGGCCAGCAGCACCGCCGTGTCGTCGGC
>CBIHNM010000140.1:0-11148 GCA_966211265.1 uncultured Pseudonocardia sp. | reverse complement strand
CGGGCGCTGGGGCCGTGGGGGGGGCCCCCGGGCGTGGCCGCCGCCCACACCGCCGCACCCCGCGACCGCGCGGCCGGGGGGTCGCCGGGGTGCCGGACGACCGGGCCGCTCGTCAGGAACTGTGGTGCCATCGTCTCCATGGCGAAGGAGATTTTCGTGGCGTTCGGCATCGACGTCGACGCCGTCGGTGGTTGGTTGGGCTCCTACGGCGGGGAGGACTCGCCGGGCGACATCTCGCGCGGCGTGTTCGCCGGTGAGGTCGGGGTGCCGCGGCTGAACCGGTTGCTGGCCCGCTACGACCTGCCCGCCACCTGGTTCTGGCCCGGGCACTCGGTCGAGACGTTCCCCTCCGAGTTCGACGCGGTGGTCGCCGCCGGGCACGAGATCGGGGTGCACGGGTACTCGCACGAGAACCCGATCGCGATGACCCGGCAGCAGGAGTCCGACATCCTCGACCACTGCATCGAGCTGATCACCGACCGGGCCGGGTCGCGGCCCACCGGCTACGTCGCGCCCTGGTGGGAGTTCTCCCGGGTGACCAACGAGCTGCTGCTCGAGCGCGGCATCACCTACGACCACTCGCTGATGCACCGGGACTTCGAGCCCTACTACGTGCGGGTCGGCGACTCCTGGACCCCGATCGACTACGACCGTCCGGCCGCGGAGTGGATGAAGCCGCTGGTCCGTGGCGAGGAGACCGACCTGGTCGAGATCCCGGCGTCCTGGTACCTCGACGACCTGCCGCCGATGATGTTCATCAAGACCAGCCCGAACTCGCACGGCTTCGTGAACCCGCGCCACATCGAGGAGCTCTGGCGCGACCAGTTCGACTGGGTCCACCGCGAGTCCGACTACGCCGTCTTCACGATCACGATCCACCCGGACGTCTCCGGCCGGCCGCAGGTGCTGCTGATGCTGGAACGCCTGATCGAGCACATCAACGCCCACGAGGGCGTGCGCTGGTCGACGTTCGACGGTATCGCCCGGGACTTCCTGACCCGCCGCCCGCGCACCTGAGGAGCCGCTGATGTGCGGGGCGTGCGGGGGAGCACCGCCGGACCCGTTCGGGGCCCGGGTGGCCGGTCCGCGGCGGAGGGCCGTGGTGGCCCGGGCGGTGGAGGGCTCGAGCACGGGACTGCGGGTGCGCCCGGTACCGGGTGGATGGACGGTGTCCACCCGCACCGGCCGGGTCGTCGTGGCCCGCACCCTGGACGAGCTGCTCGCCGCCGGTGCCCCCGCACCGGACCGCGACGGGATGCGAACCGCCGTGCTGGCCGCCGCGGACGCGGTCACGGACCCGTAGCCGCCGGGCCGGGTCTACCCGGCGCGGCAGACGCAGCCCCGGTCGGTACGCGCCGAGGCGTTCGAGGCCGAGCAGTAGCGGCGGCCGATGGCGTCGTGGTCGGCCCACGGGTGCGGGCACGCCGTACAGACCGGCCCGGACGTGGGCTCCTGGGTGTCGTGCTCGGGTGTGGCGGGTGCCGACGTCATGCCGGGTCCTCGGTCCTCGGGGTGCCGGGCACCCCGGACTGGGCGGAAATCGGGAACGACGGAGCTCTGTCGCCCGCGTGCGGAGTGGTCCCGACGGTCACGACGGTACGCGCCGGCCCGTCGACACGCCTCCGCCACGGCGCCGCCGACCGGCCGGGCGCGCATCAGCCGTGACGACGGCGTTCGTGGAAGAAGTCGTCGACGACGTGCAGGTCCCCGGAGCGGACGGTCTCGTCGTAGACGTACTTGCCCACGGCGAGGTCCAGCACGCCGAGACCGAACGGTGAGAACACCACCGTCTGCCCGGCCGGCACGGTGACCCGTCCGGCCAGCACGTCGTCCAGCGTGCCGGTGAGGAAGTCCCGGTTGCCGGTGAGCTGCTCGACCAGGTGCGGCGAGGTCTGCGCCTTGAGGCAGTGCTCGACGTCGTCGACGATGTTGGCCGCGCCGAGCAGGATCTCCGGGGCCAGGTCGCGCAGCGACACGTGCAGCACCAGCGGATGGTGGTCGAACCATCCCGGCTCGGTCACGTGCGGCGTGGCGGCGACGGTGGCGAACACGATCAGGTCGCTGGAGCGGATCAGCGACTCGGCCCGCTCGTGCACGGTGACCCGCGCGGTCGTGTCGGTCCGGTTCAGGTAGCCGCCGAAGCCGGCGGCGCTGTCGGCGGACAGGTCGTGCACACCGATCTCGTCGAAGCAGAACCCGGTGCCGGCCAGGAACGTGTGGATGTAGCGGGCGATCAGGCCGGTCCCGACGAAGCCGACGCGGGCCGGGCGGGCGCGGCCCCGGCCGAGCCGGTCGGCGGCCAGCGCCGCCGAGGCCGCGGTCCGGGTGGCGCTGATGATCGAACTCTCCAGGACGGCGAACGGGTAGCCGGTGTCGTGGTCGTTGAGGATCAGCACGGCCGAGGCCCGCGGGATCCCGGCCGCGACGTTGCCCGGGAAACTGGAGATCCACTTCAGGCCGTCCACCCGGACGTCGCCGCCGATCGAGGCGGGCAGCGCGATGATCCGCGAGCTGGGCCGGTCGGGGAAGCGCAGGAAGTAGGACGGCGGGTTCACCGAGTCCCCGGCGCCGTGGCACCGGTAGGTGGCCTCGACGAGCTCGACGAGCTGCTTCTCCCGGCCCCGAAGGGCCGCCCTGACCTGGGCCCCGGAGATCACCGAGAACGGGGGCGGGGCGAGCTGCTCGGCGGCCATCTCACACCGCCGTCCGGGTCGGGTCGGCCATCGCGACCAGCACCTCGCGGGGGCCCTCGAAGGCCTCCCGGCTGTGCGCGGTGCTGATGTTGTCGACGAGCAGCAGGTCGCCGGCCTGCCAGGGCTCGCGCGCGGTGTTGGCCTCGTAGGTCTCGGTGAGCATCTGCACGACGTCGGCGTCGATCGGGTCCCCGTTGCCGAAGCGGGTGTTGAACGGCAGGCCGTCGCGTCCGTAGACCTCCACCAGGTACTCGCGGACCTCGGGCGCCATCGTCGCCTCGTTGAGGAACGCGATCTGGTTGAACCAGCAGCGCCGGCCGGTGACGGGGTGGCGCACCACCGCCGGGCGCCGCTGCCGGGTGCGCAGCCCGCCGTCGGGCTGCCCGGCGAGCTCGATCGCGTTCGCGCGGCAGTAGGCCTCCACCGCGCCGCGGTCGTCGGTGCCGAACGACTCGGCGACGGTCGCCCCGATCTCGTTGTTGTAGCTGCGCGTCAGCAGCCAGCCCTCCCGCTCGACGCGCTCGACCAGCGCGGGCGGGAGCGCCGCCAGCACGGTCGCGGAGTCGGCCACGCCGGTCGCCCCGCCGGTGACGGGCGCGCCCAGGCACGCGAACAGCATCAGGCCGGGGACGTCGAGGGCGTAGCTGAGCTCGTGGTGGGAGCACATCGGCTGGTTCGCCGGCCAGGTCGACGACGAGTAGACGCCCTCGGAGTAGACCTCCCGGGACGCGAACGCCTCCCGCTCGACCATCAGCGAGTCGGCCAGCCCGCGGAAGACGTCGGCGACGTCGGCGGCGTCGCGCAACCCCAGGCCCCGGACCAGCACCGAGCCGTGCTCGGTGACGACGGCCCGCACCGCGGCGCGGTAGGTGTCCCAGTCCATGCCGCGGACCGACTCGGCGGCCAGCATCGGCGGCTTGCCGGGGGTGAAGTCCAGATCCAGCAGGGACGCGGCGGAGGAGGTCATCACGGTGTCCTTTCGAGCGCTTCGGTGGGGCGGTGCCCGGATCGGCCGTCGACGAGCGCGGCCAGGTCGGCCAGTACCGGGTGCGCGGTGATGTCGGCGAGCGAGACCACCCGTTCCAGGGCGATCGCGAGCTTCACCGCCGAGAGCGACGAGCCGCCCCGGTCGAAGAAGTGCGCCTCGCGCCCGATCTCGGCGGCGTCGACGCCGAGCACGGCCGCGAACGCCTCGGCGAGGCGCCGCTCGGTCGGCGTGCCCGGCACCGTGTGCTCGGACCCGGCGGCCCCGAGGTCCGCGGCGAGCGCCGTCAGCGCCTTGGCGTCGATCTTGCCGTTGGCCGTGAGCGGCAGCGCCTCGCGGTGGTGGAACGCGGCCGGGACCATGTACTCCGGCAGGGACGCGCCGAGCCGCTCGCGCAGGACCTCGACGTCGACCGGTCCCGGACCGGAGTAGAACGCGACCAGGTGCCGGCTCCGGTCGGGCCGCTCGGCGACCACCACGGCGCCGTCGCGCACACCGGGCACCCGCAGCAGCGCGTTCTCGATCTCGCCGATCTCGATCCGGAAGCCGCGGATCTTCACCTGGGAGTCGCGGCGGCCGAGGAACTCCAGCTTGCCCTCGGGCAGCCAGCGGCCGTGGTCGCCGCTGCGGTAGAGCCGCGCGCCGGGGCGGTGCGGGTCGGGCAGGAACGCCGCCCGGGTGCGTTCGGGGTCGTTGACGTAGCCGCGGCCGACGCAGACCCCGGAGAACACGATCTCGCCGGGTGCGCCGAGCGGTACCGGTGCGAGGTCGGGGTCGACGACGTAGAGGCGCACGTTGTTCACCGGCGGGCCCAGCGGGACGCGGTCGCGGTCCGGGACCCGGTCCATCACCTCGTGGTTGGTGTCGTCGGAGGTCTCGGTCAGCCCGTAGGCGTTCACCAGCCGCACGCCCGGCCGGGCGGTGAAGAAGCGCGTGACGAGCTCCTTCTTCAGCGCCTCGCCGGTGGTGGAGACGCAGCGCAGGTCGGGCAGCTCGCGCGGGTGGGCCTCGAGGTAGGACAGCACCACCTCCAGGTAGGAGGGCACCAGCTGCACGACGGTGACGCGGCGCTCGGCGATCCGGTCCACGAACCGGGCGACGTCGAGGATCCGCTCCTGCTCGACCAGCACGGTCCGCCCGCCCACCAGCAGCGCCGACACCAGCTGCCACAGCGAGATGTCGAAACACTGCGGTGCGGTCTGGGCGACGACCGCACCCTCGCCGATCCCCAGGTCGTCGATCTTGGCGTAGAGGTGGTTGAGCATGCCCGCGTGCTCGCACATCGCGCCCTTGGGCCGACCGGTCGAGCCGGAGGTGAAGTAGATGTAGGCGAGCCGGTCCGGGCCGACCTCTACGCCGAGGTCGTCCCCGTCACCGAACCGGGCGTAGACCTCGTCGACGAGCAGCGCCCGCACCCCGTCCAGCCCGCCGAGCGCGGCGTCCAGAGTGGCCGTGCTCCCGGCCTCGGTCAGCACCAGCGCGCACCCTGCCTGGGAGAGCGTGGTCGCGATCCGCTCCGCCGGGAAGTGCGGTTCGATCGGCAGGTAGGCGCCGCCCGCCTTGAGGATCGCGATGACCGACGCCGCCCAGTCCAGGTTGCGTTCGGTCACCACCGCGACGGCGTCCTCGGGCTCGAGCCCGTGGTCGAGCAGCGCGCGTCCGAGGCGGTTGGCCCGCGCGTCGAGCTCGCGGTAGGTCCACTCCCGGTCGCCGTGCACGACCGCCACCGCGTCCGGGTGCCGGGCCACCCGCTGCTCGAACAGCTCGTGGAACCGGGCCGCCGGCAGCTCCCGGCGCGGCCCCGCGAGGCCGTCGATCTGGAACCGCACCTCGTCGGGGGAGAGCAGGCTCCGGCCCTCGCGCGGGGCGTCGGGGTCGGCGGCGATCCGGGCCAGCGCGGTCAGGTGGTAGCCGGCGATCCGGACGGCGCAGTCGGCATCGAGGACCTCGGTCCGGTAGCGCAGCCGCAGCACCGGCCCGTCGTCGCCGCGGGTGACCCCGACCCGGAGCACGGTCGTCGCGGCGAGGTCGCCGCCCTCACCGGCCGGGTCGAACTCGGTCTCGAACGGCATGCACCCCAGGCCCAGCTCGCGGGCGAGCTCCTCGACCGCGACGCCCTGGTGCGCCAGCAGCTCCGACTCGGCCCGGTGCGCGGCCTGCATCAGTTCCCGCCACGGCCCCGGACCGGCGACGAGGCGGCAGGGCAGCACCTGCCCGCCCGTCCGGTAGCCGGTGACCACCTCGCGGTCGCCCGAGAGCGCGGCGAGCACGGCGGCGTGCGCGGCCAGCAGTACCGGCACCGACTCCGCGGGGATCCGGGTCGCGTGCTCGGCCACACCGGCCCCGGGGGCCAGCGTCCACCGCGGGATCGCGGTCGTGCCACCCGCCGTGAGCACCTCGCGCCAGTACGTGCGGTCGATCTCCGACGGTGTCGTCATCGTCTCGTCCTTCCGCTCCTGCCGGTCCGCCGGTCACGCCGCGGCGCGCCGGGCTCCCGACTCGTGTGTGGGGTGCGCGAGCTCGCCGGCCGGGTTGCCGCCCCACCGGGTGCGCGGGCCGACGTCCTCGCCCTTCATCAGGAACGAGTCGGGCGCGAGCTCCGCGCCGTCGCCGATCGTCACGCCGTAGTGCACGAACGCCCCGACGCCGAGCGTGACGCCGGCGCCGATCGCGGTGCGGTCGGACTTGAAGGCGCCGTCCTCCTGCGAGTGGCACTGCACGACGCTGCCCGCGTTGAGCGTGGCGCCGTCGCCGATCGCGGTGAACGAGCGCTCGGTGAGGAAGCAGCCGTCGTCGAAGACCCGGCGCCCGATGCGGACCCCGAGCAGTCGCCAGAGCACGGGCTTGAACGGGGTGCCGTCGAAGGTCTTGAAGTAGGCCTCCGAGGGCACCTTCCAGGCGCGCTCGTGCCGCCAGAACGTGGGGTCGTAGATCGAGCAGCCGTCCGGGGCGAGGGTCTGCAGCGGGTCGAGTGCCCGCTCGACGAGCACGTAGTAGGCGACCGTGAACGCCAGCGTGGCGGCCGGGATCGCGGCGTAGGCCAGCACGCCGTAGGTCCCCGCGAGGTCCGAGGCGCCGGAGACGATCAGCAGGACGCCGACCAGGTGCATCCACCGCACCAGCAGCCGAAGCCCGATCGTGACGGCGTTGTGCCGGTTCTTGCCGGCCAGGCGCCGCGCCGTCTCGTCCGGGGGCAGGTCGAAGCCGGTGTCCCGGTCGACCGAGCGCGGGATCTCGAAGCTGGGCGAGCCCAGCAGGCCGACCCCGGACCGGACCGGCCCGTCGATCGGGACCATGACCTTCGTGGCCAGCAGGCAGTCGTCACCGGTGCGGCCCCGGGCGGGGTAGGCGATGTGGTTGCCGAGGAAGTTCTCCGCCCCGATCGACACCCGCGAGACCCGGAACGACGTCGCCGAGAAGTCGGCGTTGAGGAGCGACAGGCCGTCCGCGACGACGGTCGCGCGGCCCACCGAGCTCAGGTACGGGCTCTCGTGCTGCACCGCCATGCCGAAGTTGGAGCCGGTCTGCACGACCGGGGTGAGCCGGTAGCCGATGGCACGCAGGTAGCCGACCACGTAGGAGCTGTCCCCGAACAGCTCGGTGAAGAACTTCCGGTTGGTCGTCTTCGCGATCACCCGGTGGGCCCAGTACCGGAAGCCGTAGAGGCGGTAGGCACGGTCCGGGGTGATCGTCGTCGCGAGCACCCGCGGGACGGTGACCATGGTGAGGAACCCGAGCGCGATGGTGCCGAGGAAGAGCACCGACGAGGCGAGCAGCACCTCGCCGTAGAACGCGCCGCTGGTGAACGCGGGCGCGGTCCGGTCCAGCAGCGCGGCGAGCTGCGGGACCTCGGTGAGCAGCAGGACCGCCCCGCCCAGCGCCAGCGGCAGGGACACGACGAGCAGGTTGACCAGCTGCACGGCGGCGTAGAGCACCCGGCGCGGGGTGCCGCACGGCGGCGGGAGGACCGCCCGGTAGTCGGTGTCGGTGCGCTGGGCGGGCGAGCCGTGCCAGCTCTCGCCGGCCGGGACCCGCTGCCCGGGGTGCAGCGAGGAGGTGTGGCCGAGCAGGGCGCCGTCGCCGAGCGAGGTCCCGATGTCGAGCACCGTCTTCTCGCCGACGAACACGCCCGCCCCGAGGGTGACCGCGTCGATCTGGATGAGGCCCTCGTGCGCCCGGTAGCAGGACACGAAGCAGTCCTTGCGGACGACGGTGCCGTCGCCGATCGTGAGCAGGTCGGTGCAGACCGGCACGGTGCGGGACAGGACCACGACGCCGCGCCCCACCGTGGCGCCGAGGGACCGCAGGTAGAACGCGTAGAGCGGCGAGCCGAGGAACAGGACCAGCGGGTTCGACCGGACGAGCGTCCGCACGATCCAGAAGCGCAGGTAGGCCATGCTCCAGACGCGGATCTGCCGCGGCGTCCACCGGCCGACCAGGATCCACTTCAGGGCGATCGGCACGGTGCAGACCAGCACGAACCCGGCCGCGCCCGCGGCGAGGGCCCGCAGGTACTGCTCGACCGGCCCGGCCCCGGCCGCGACCCACTCGTAGCCGCGCACCGCGGCGAGCGCACCGAGCGCGGTGTAGCCGAGGTAGAACAGCAGCTGCAGTGCCCCGCACAGCACGAACCGCGGCGTGCCGACCGGCGCCGGGAGCTCCGGCGGGGCCGCGGCCGTGGTCGTCACCGCCGCGCGGCCCTCGGGCCCGGCGGTGGACCCGTCGAGCGCGGTGGCCAGGCCCCGGATCGTCGGATGCCGGTAGACGTCGGTCATCGACACCGGCGGGACGTCCACCCGCTTGCGCAGGCGGGCGCAGAACCGGGCCATCGTCATGGAGTCGGCGCCCAGGTCCTCGAAGAGGTGCGCGTCGGCCGTGACCGGACCGCCCAGGACCTCGGCGAGCACCTCGAGCAGGCTGCGCTCGGTCGGGCCGGAGCCGTCCTCGGCGAGCGCCGAGGCCAGCGCCCGCACCGACGGGTACCGGTACACGTCCTTCATCGACACCGGCGGCAGGCCGGGATGCCTGCGGGCCCGCGCGCAGAACCGCGCCATCACCATCGAGTCGGCGCCGAGGTCGTCGAAGAAGTGCTGCTCGGCGGGCACCGCGGCGACCCCCAGGACCTCGGCGAGCACCCCGGACAGGGCGGTCTCGGTCGTCGGCGCGACCGCCGGCAGCGGCCCGGCCGCTGCGGGCACGGCGCGCTCGATGCGGGCCGGCGCCCGGCCGTCCACCCGCCCGCGGTACTCCAGCTCGCCGTCGGGGTTGACCACACCGAGGTCACCGGTGCGGTAGATCCGCCCGGACGGATTGCCCGGGATGCCCAGGACGTCCCGGACGAAGACCTGCTCGGTGAGGTCGTCGTGGTTGAGGTAGCCGCAGGCCAGGCCGATCCCGGCGATCCCGATCTCGCCGGTGTGCCCGCGCGGCAGCGCCCGGTACGGGTCGTCGACGTCGAGGACGACGGCGCTGTAGGTGGGCAGCGGGATCCCGATCGTCACCGGCCGGTCCGGGTGCAGCTCGGACCAGGTCGCGGTCACGGTGGCCTCGGTCGGGCCGTAGATGTTGAGGAACCGCCGGCCGGGCCGGTGCCAGCGGGCGACCACCTCCGGCGGGCAGTCCTTGCCGCACATCAGCAGCAACCGCAGCTCGGGCAGGTCCTCGCCGATCGTGTCCAGCACCTCCGGCACGGTGCACAGCGCCGTGACGTGCCGGCCGGCCAGGAACGCGCCGAGGTCACCGCCGAGCAGGGAGGCGCCGGCCGGGCGGGGTACCAGGGTCGCGCCGCTGAGCCACGGCACCCAGATCTCCTCGACCGAGAAGTCGAACGCGATCGCCATCCCCTGGTACACGCGGTCGGTGGGGCGGAAGCGGTAGATCTCGGCGGCGACCTTGACGAAGTTGCAGATGCCGGCGTGGTCGATCGCCACGCCCTCCGGCCGTCCGGTGGCCGAGGCGTAGCTGATGTAGGCGAGCGGGTTGTCCCGCGGGCCTCGCTCGGCCTCGAGCAGCCGGTGCGGGCTCATCTCCTCGATCAGGCGCGCGGCCCGGTCGAGGTGCACCAGCTCGGCGCCGCTCGCGGTCAGCAGCTCGATCTGCGGCACCCGCTCGGCCACCCGCGACATCGACAGCACCGTGCGCGCCCGGGAGTCCTCGACGATGTAGGCGAGACGGCCGGTGGGGGAGCCGACGTCGAGCGGGACGTAGGTCGCGCCGATCTTGAGCACGGCGAGCATCGCGACGTAGGAGTGGGCGGCGCCGTCGAGCAGCAGGGCGATCCGGTCGCCGCCACCCGCCCCGCGCAGGCGCAGGTAGCGGGCGAGCCGGTTGGCCCGGGCGTCGAGCTCGGCGTAGGTCAGCGAGAGCTCGTCGGAGTCCACCGCGAGCCGGTCGGACCGGCCGTACCGGCCGATCCAGTCGCAGTGCTGCTCGAAGAGCTGGTCCAGGCGCTCGTCGTGGCGCACGCGCCAGCCCTGGGCCTCGTGCTGGTCGACCAGTACCAGCTCGGACACCGGCACGGCGGGGACCGGCGCGGGGGAGGCCGGGGCAGCGGAGACGTGCGGTGGCACGGACACCTCGCCTCCCCCGAGCGCGGGGCCGACGCCGGCGGGCTTCTGCCGGTCAACGCTCGGGCAGAGGCTGGCAGCGGCGTCGGGGCCGGTCAACGGCGTGCCCGCGGGCCGCGGCGGGCCCCCGGGAGCCGGAACGCGACGTCCCCGCAGCTCACCGGCACCGGGCGGACGACCGACCGCCGGCGCCGCCGCCGCCGGGGGCCGTCCGGAATAGCCAACCTTGACGATGGTCATGTCCGCCCGCTCCGTCCGCTCGACCTGCACGGACCGAGCATCGCCGGGTACCGCGCGCCGGTCGCCCGGGCAGACCCCACGGGATCCGGTGAGCACCCCCGGGGGTGGCCCCTACCCCGGGACGGGGGCCGGCTCCGCGGGCTCGGGTGTGCGCACGATCGAACGAGAAGCCTCCACGGACGACCGTTGCCCTCAGTCGCAACGAGCGAAACGAGGCGGTCACGATGTCGGTCATCACCAGCCCCCAGCAGTTCAACCAGGACGATCTCTACGTCGACCTGGAGCAGACGGTCGGGCACGCGCTCTACCTCAAGTGCGAGGGCTTCAACTTCGCCGGGTCGGTCAAGCTCAAGGCCGCCAACGCGATGGTGACCGCCGCCGAGCGGGACGGGACCCTGTCGCCGGGCTCGGCGATCGTCGAGTCCTCGTCCGGCAACCTGGGCGTGGCCCTGTCCATGATCGCCGCGAACCGTGGCTACCGGTTCGTCTGCGTGACCGACTCCCGTTGCAACCTCGCGACGCGACGGCTGATGGAGGCACTGGGCAGCGAGGTGCACATCATCACCGAGCCGGACCCGGTCGAGGGCCTGCTCGGCGCCCGGCTCAACCACGTCCGCGAGCTGGTCGCCTCCGAGGGCTACGTGTGGCTCAACCAGTACGCCAA
>CBIHNM010000139.1:0-11221 GCA_966211265.1 uncultured Pseudonocardia sp. | reverse complement strand
GAGCCGAAACCGGAGGTGATCCGCCCGGACACGATCCGCACGGCGCCGCCGGCCGCGGGGGCAGCGGCCCGCGGGGCCGGTCCGGCGTCCGCGGAGGGCGACTCCGCCGCCGCCGACTCCGCCGCCGAGGCGGCGGCGGCCTGCTTCTTCGCATGGACCGAGCGTGCGGTCTCGCGGGCCTGCTGCGTCGCCGACGCCGGACGGTCGTTGACGTCACCGAAGCCCGCGCCGGTCAGCGTGGAGGCGGCCACCGACCGGGCCGGTGCGCCGCCGGTGGCCGGTGCCGGGCCGAGCGCGGCGATCGTCGCGGCGTCGGCGATCGGCGCGGCGCCCGGCGCGGGTGCGGCCGCGTCAGCCGGGAGCGCGTCGGCGGTGCCGGTGGCGAACCAGCCGGAGGCCTGGTCGGCGTCGGGCAGCAGCGTGCCCTGGGTCGAGAGGTGGGCGGTGCCGGCCAGACCGGCCACGGCGACTACCGAGGCCGCGATCCGGCGGGTCGGGGTGCCCAGCGGGGAGGTCGAGGACCGCGAGTGCCGGACGCCGGTGACGACGCCGCCGGCTCCTCCGGCTCCTGCCACCGCGAACGGCGGTGACAGGAGCCCGAGGCTCGCAAGACGGCGCTGGGGGGAGCGATGCCGTGCCACGATATTCCTTCCGGACCGCGCGCTGGCCGGACTTCCCGTGGGGAGCGGGAGAACTCGATCGGGGGTTCGAGTCGCGTCCGTTTCGTGACCAGTTCGTGATCTGGGGACCACGCTAACCCGCGGTGGCGGGGTGGTGAACACGATCAGGTGGTCGCGGAGACCACCGGAAGGCGGTCGGCGACGAGTGGATCGGCCGCCTCCGGCGCGCCGGCCGCTGCCGTTCACCGCGCGCTCCCCGCCCCGGCCGGGCCGATGCACCCGGCCCGACCTGCGACGTCGACGAACGGTCGGGTCGGGCGAGCGGCCCGCGCCCACCCCCGCCGGGCCGGTCGCGGCCGCCGCGGCGACCGGGAGCGCGGCTCAGCGGCGGATGCGACCGGACCCGTCGACCCCCAGCTCGGCCAGCCGGGCGCGGTACCGCGCGATCCCCGCGGCCTTGACGCCCTCGTAGCCGCGGACCTCTTCCGCGGCCCGGGCCGCGGCGACCGCGGTGTCGTAGTCCCCGGGGCGCAGGTTCCGGGCCAGGGCCAGCACCATCTGCCGGTACTCGTCGCGCAGCGCGCGCTCGGTGCGGCGCACGTGGGTGCGGCCGAACGGGTCCAGCGGCGTGCCGCGCAGGACCTTGCCGCGGGCCAGGGCACGCAGCACCGGGCGCATCCACGGCCCGAACGCGATCTTGCGGTCGCGCCCCAGCGACCGCAGCACCGGTGGGTGCAGCCGGTAACGCATCCGCGTCCCCCCGGGCACCTCGGCACGCAGCCTCGCCTCGAACACCGGGTCGGTGAGCAGCCGGGCGACCTCGTACTCGTCCTTGTAGGCGGTGAGCCGGTACAGACCCGCGGCCGCCGCCTCGGACAGCTCGGTGCGACCGGTCAGTGCACGCTCGGCGTCCCGGACCGCGCGCACGTCGCGGACGTAGCGCCGGGCCGTGCCCGCGTCCTGGAACGCGGCCAGCTCGGCGGCCCGCAGGGTCACCATCCGGGCCGGCTCGCCGTCGAGGTCCCCCAGGTCGACCCCGGGCGGCAGGGCCGGGGCGACGTCCCCGGCGCCGGGCCCGTGCCGGGTGCCCGCGCGCGCGGTGACCGCGGCCTCGAACGCCGCCGGGTCGGCGACGGCGACCCTCCCCCAGCCGAACGCGGCGGTGTTCACCGCGACCGCGACGCCGTTGAGCTCGATCGCCCACTCGATCGCCGCGGCGGAGACCGGCAGCGCCCCGGACTGGTAGGCGGCACCGACCAGCAGCAGGTTCGCCGGCATCGTGTCGCCGAACAGCGCCGTCGCGGCCCCGGCACCGTCGAGGCCGACGAGCGCGGCCGAGGACGACGAGATCCGCTCCAGCAGCCCGCCGATCTCCGGTGCGGACACCGACGCGTCGCGCACCATCGCCCCGGTCGGCACCGCGCTCGTCGACACGACCGCGGTGGTCGACTCCGGCGAGGCGTAGCCCAGGTAGCGGGGGTCCGCGCCGACCAGCACGTCGAACGCCAGGTAGCAGCCGGCCCGCCCGACCCGGTTGGCCGGCCCGAGCCCGGACTCGGAGCGGGCCACCCGCAGGTGCGACACGACCGGGCCCGCCTTCTGCGAGAGCCCGGTCTGGTCGACGCCGTGCACGGCGCGCCCGTCGCGGATCGCGGCCGACCCGAGCACCTGGTTGACCGTGACGATCCCGGTGCCGCCGATCCCGGCCAGGAACACGTCCCCGGTGTCCGGGTGCGCGACCTCCGGCACCGCGGGCGGCTCCGGCCACCCGGCCGGCGTGGACCCGCCCCGCGCGCGGGCCGGGGCCTGCACCGTCACGAACGACGGGCAGTCGCCCTCGAGGCAGGAGTAGTCGGTGTTGCAGGAGGACTGGTCGACCCGGGTCTTGCGCCCCAGCTCGGTCTCCACCGGCTGCACCGACAGGCAGTTGGACTTCGCCCCGCAGTCCCCGCATCCCTCGCAGACCGCCTCGTTGATCACGACCCGGGTGCGGCGGACCGGGATCTCGCCGCGCTTGCGCAGCCGCCGCGACTCCGCCGCGCAGCGCTGGTCGTAGACCAGCACGGTCACCCCGGCGGTGTCGGCGAGCCGGCGCTGCGCCTCGTCCAGGCGGTCCCGGTGCCACAGGTCCACCCCGCGCGGCAGCCGCGTCAGGGCCCGGTAGCGCTCCGGCTCGTCGGCACAGACGATGATCTTCGAGACGCCCTCGGCGAGCAGCTTCGTGCACAGCGCGGGCACCTCGAGGCCGCCCTCGGCGTCCTGCCCGCCGGTCATCGCGACGGCCCGGTTGTAGAGCAGCTTGTAGGTGATGTCCACCCCGGCGGCCACGCACGCCTGCACCGCGAGCTGCCCGGAGTGCGCGAACGTGCCGTCGCCCATGTTCTGGAACATGTGCGTCGCCGCGGTGAACGGCGCCTGCCCGATCCACTGCGCACCCTCGCCACCCATCTGGGTGATCGAGGTGACCAGCGACTCCTCGCGCCCGGTCAGCGCGACCATCGCGTGGCAGCCGATACCGCCACCGGCCACCGCGCCCTCCGGGACGACGGTGGAGCGGTTGTGCGGGCAGCCCGAGCAGAAGTACGGGGTACGGGCGACCGGCAGCAGCTCCAGGACCGGCGGGGGCCGGCGCTCGCCGGCGACCTCGACGCGCCCGCGCAGCACCCGGCGCAGCGGCGCGTGCAGCGCCCCGGCCGTCAGCTCCCCGGCCACCGGGACGAGCGGACGGCCCTCGGCGTCGAGGGAGCCGATCACCGCGGGGGCGTCGGCGAGCCCGTAGAGCGCGTCCCGGACCCCGGTCTCGACGAACGGGGTCTTCTCCTCGACGACCAGCACGGTCTCGCAGCCGGTCGCGAACCGCCGGACCAGCTCACGCTCGATCGGGGAGATCATGCCCAGGCGCAGCAGCGAGATCCCGGCGGCGGCCAGCTCCGCATCGCCCAGACCGAGGTCGCGCAACGCCTGGCGGAGGTCGGTGAACGCCTTGCCACCGGCGACGATGCCCAGCCACGCGCCGGGCGCGTCCACCTCGACGGTGTTGACCGGGTTCGCGGCCAGGAACGCGTGCAGCATCGCCGTGCGCGGTCCGTAGAGCGCCTCCTCGGCCTGCAACGACGCCGGAGGGACGAGCATCGGGACCTGCTCGCGGACCCAGGGCCGCCCGTCCCACTCGATCCGCGGCACCGTGACCTCGACGTCCCCCGCGTCGGCGGCCAGCGACCCGACGCCGTCCGCGACGTCCGCGGTGATCTTCATGCCGACCCACATGCCCGAGCAGCGCGACAGCTCCACCCCGTAGCGGCCCAGACGCACGATCTCGGCCGCGGAACCCGGGTAGAGCACCGGCAGGCCGTAGCCCTGCAGCGTGCGCTCGGAGATGCACGGGATCGTGGAGGACTTGCAGCTCGGGTCGTCCCCGGCCAGCACGATCACCCCGCCGCTCGGGTGCGCGCCGCAGATGTTGCCGTGCCGCATCGGGTCGCCGGCCCGGTCCACCCCGGGAGCCTTGCCGTACCAGACCCCGACCGCACCGTCGACCGGACGCGCGTGCCCGGGCACCTCCACCTGGCTGCCCCAGACCGCGGTCGCGGCCAGCTCCTCGGTCACCCCCGGCACGAACTCCAGCCCGGCCGACTCGCGCAGCTCCGGCGCCCCGGCCAGGGCCTGGTCGAGCCCGCCCAGCGGGCTGCCCTGGTACCCGGACACGAACGAGGCCGTCCGCAGCCCGGCGGCGGCGTCCGCGGCGTGCTGCTCGACCAGCATCCGTGCGATCGCCTGGACCCCGGTGAGCAGCACCGGCCCGGCGTGCGCGCGGTAGCGGTCGCCGAGGTCGAACTCGACCGGTGCGTCCGGGGCGGTGGTGCGGTCGTCGATCGTCATGGAGGAGGTGCTCCCCTGGCCTCGCGGCCACCGTCGGGGCCGGTGTGGTGGTGCCGCCGTCGCGGCCGTTCGGGTGCGGTGCGCCGATCCCCCGCGCGGGGCGAGGGTCAGGGCTGCTGGCTGCGTTCCAGTGTGGCCGAGACCGTGGCCGCGGCACGGCGCACGGCCTGCACCACCGCGACCTTGCGCGGCCCGAGCACCCGCGGCGTCGGGCCGACCACCGAGATCGCCGCCACCGCGACCTGGCGATCGCCGCGGGTCAGCAGCACCGGCGCGGCGATCGAGGACATGCCCATCGTGTGCTCGTCACGGGAGGCGGCGAAGCCGTCGGCGCGGACCTGGCGCAGCACCTGGGCGTAGCGCCCCGGGTCGACGATCGTGAACGGGGTCCGCCGCTCGAACCCGCGCTCGACGATCGCCCGCGCCATCTGCGTGTTCACCGCGGCCATCGCCTTGCCCGCGCTCGAGGAGTGCCCGGCGCCGCGGCGGTACATCTCGGTGTGGAACATCGTGCCGGCGCCGGTGGACTCGAGACGGTCGACGTAGAGCACGTCCGCCCCGACCGGGACGGCGAGCTGCGCGGTCTCGCGCAGGATCTCGCGCAGCTCACCGAGCACCGGCAGCGCCACGTCGCGCAGCATCAACCGGTCCACCGCCATCTGGCCCATCTCGAACATCCGCAGGCCCAGCCGGTAGCGCCCGGACCGGCTGCGCTCGAGCATCCCTCCCGAGGCCAGCGCGGCCAGCATCCGGCAGGCGGTGCTCTTGGCGACGCCCAGCCGTTGCGCGACCCGGGTCGGCCCCAGCTCGGGTTCGGCGACGAAGCAGTCCAGCACCGCCATCGCGATCGAGACCGACCGCAGCGTCCCGTCCCCGCCGCCGGGCTCCTCCTCGCCGGGGTCGCGCCCCGCGGACGGCCGTGGGACCAGCGCCGGCAGCTCCGCTCCCAGGCGCGCGGGGTCGAGGACCTCCGCGTCGACGTCGCCGGTGAGGGTCATCGTGGACCTCGTCCCTGTCGTCGGCTCCGCCGTGGGAGCCGGTCGGTACCGCTGGATGGCTCAGGACTCGCCGCTCACGACTCCCACTGCGGGAACTCGTCCGGCGGAGGCACCAGCACCTCGGTCACCCGGTTGCGGTAGGACACGAACGCGGTGCGACGGTCCTCCCGCAGCTTCACCCGGATCTCCTCGGTGTTCAAGGGTTCGCCCGGGTCGTAGCCGTGCGCCCAGGTCGCGAACGCCCGCATCGGGCCGGAGTGGGTGGCGGCCACGATCCGGTGCCGGCCGGTCGCCAGCTCGTCGTCGCCGATCTCGGAGACCAGCCGGTGGAAGCCGCGCCAGAACCGGCGCACGCACAGCGCCGGCGGCTCGAAGTACATCATCGGGATGGTCAGCCACTCCTGGATCGGGTCCGCCCCGCCCAGCTGCGTCCGGTAGAACCGGTCGATCTCCACCAGCCACCGCGGCCGGTCCCCGACCGCCATCCGTTCCAGCTTCTCCATCGTCGACTGGTACTGGCGGAACGCGGAGGTGACGTCGCGGAGCCCGTCCGGGGTCCAGACCCCGAAGTTGCGCAGCTCCGGGATCGGCTCGGGCTCGGTGATCTGCGCGTCGACGCCCCACATCGCCATGCCGTCGGTCGCGCCCCGGTGGACCTGGTGTGCGGTCTGCCGCGCCCGGTTGGTGTCGGCGCAGACCAGGCGGATCCGGTCGCCCGGGTTCCAGCGCCGCGCCAGCTCGTGCCCGCGCCGGTGCGCCTGCCAGCCGCCCATCGGGGTCAGGCCGGCGTCGGTGGAGTAGCCCTGGGTGATGCCGTGGCGCAGGATCGAGATCTCGCAGACGATCTTCTCGCCGGCCTTGCGGCTGAGCGGGGCCGCGACCTCCTTGCCCCGGCCCGCCTGGGCCAGGGCCGGGGTGAACTCCGCGCCGTCGAACTCGACGCGCGGCTGGGCGGGTACCGCAGCCCCGCGCTCGCGGAACCGGCGCAGGTAGAGCGGGGTGCTCGCGTCGTCGACGGGCGGCGCGTCGGCGGTGTCGGCCGCCCCCGCCGCGACGTCCGCGGCGAACCGGCCCCGCGGCGGCCCGTCCTGGTCGCCGTTCTTGCGCTCGCGGTACCTGGCCAGGTAGTTCGGCGCCTCGTACCGGTCGATCCGCCGGGCGTCGGGGCGTCCTGCGGTGCCGCCCGCGCGGGAGGACGTGTGATTCTCGGTCGTGCTCACCACGGCCTCCTCAGGAGTGGACGGTGAAGAATCGCTCGTTGACCTGGCGGTGGTAGTAGAAGATCGCCCGGCCCATCTCCTCCTCGGTCCAGGTGATCGGCTCGAAGTCCGGGTCCACCCAGTACCCGCCGGTGAACAGCTCGTTGCGGTTGCCGACCGGGTCGAAGAAGTAGGTCGTGTAGCCGCGCGTGACGCCGTGCCGCGTGGGCGCCACGTCGATCGTGACGCCGTGGTAGGCCAGCGTGTCGGCCGCGTCGCGGATGCCGTTCCAGTCGTCGAGCCAGAACGCGAAATGGTGCAGCGCCCCGTTCGGGCCGGTGATCACCGCGATGTCGTGCGGGGTGTGGCTGTGCTCCAGGAACGTCGCGAGCTGGTGCCCGTCGTTGGCCAGGATCTGCTCGGTGAGCCGGAACTCGAGCATCTCGGTGAAGAAGCGGGTGAACGCCTCGACGTCCTCGGCCATCACGAACACGTGGTCCAGGCGCGGCGGCGCGATCCCCACCAGGTCCTGCGGGCGCGGCGGCGGGTTGGTCATCGGCAGCATGTTGCCCACGCGTTCGGTGCCGTGGGTCAGCTCGACCACGTGCCCGGACGGCGAGTCGAACCGGATGGACTCGCCCCAGCCCGGGCCCAGCTCGCGCGCGGCGTAGCGCTTCACCGCGACGCCGGCCGCACCCAGCTTCTGCTCGAAGTAGTCCAGGTCGGCGGCCTCGGTGAGCTTGAACGCCATGTGGTCCAGGCCGTGCGTGGGCGCCTCGCGCAGGATCAGCGAGTGGTGCTCGCGCTCGTCCCAGCACTTGAGGAACACGCGCTCGGCGCCGTCGCGGGTGTCCCGGTCGGTCTCGACCAGGCCGAGCACCTCGGTGTAGTAGGCGGTGCACAGCTCGAGGTCGGGGACACGCAGCTCGACGTGCTGAAGGCGGAGAATCCGGTCGGACATGGTGGTGGGCTCCTTTGCCGAATTCCGCGGATCAGGTGTGCATGCGCAGGAAGCGCTGGCTGATGACGTTCTCGTAGTAGAAGAGGCCCTTGCCGAAGTTGTCCTCGGTCCAGGTGATGATCTCGGTGTCGGGGTCCACCCAGTAGCCGCCGGTGAACACCTCGTTCCGGATGCCCAGCGGGTCGAAGAAGTAGATGGTGTTGCCGCGGGTCACGCCGTGCCGGGTCGGCCCCTGGTCGATCTGCACGCCGTTGTAGGCCAGCGTGTCGGCGGCCTTGCGGATGTGGTCCCAGTCGTCGAGCCAGTAGGCCCAGTGGTGCAGGGCGCCGTTCGGGCCGTTGACGATCGCGATGTCGTGCGGGGAGTTCGTCCGCCCGGCGAGCCAGACCCCGAGCTGGTGGCCGTTGCCGTCGAGGACCTGCTCGGTCATCCGCATGCCCAGGACCTCGGTGAAGAACGACGCGGACTCGGCGACCTCCTCGGCGTTGACCAGCATGTGGTCCATCCGCGGCGGGGCGATGCCGGGCAGGTCCGGGGGCGGGGTCGGGCGCGGGTTGTGCTTGCCCAGCATGTTGCCGGTCTTCTCGATGTCCCAGACCAGCTCCATGATCTGGCCCGAGGGCACCTCGAACCGGATCGACTCGCCCTGCCCGACCGCGTCGCCGCGGGAGACGCGCGTGGTGGGACAGCCGTAGGCCTCGACCCGGCGCTCGAACTCGTGCAGGTCGTCCTGCGCCTCGACCCGGAAGGTGAACGAGTCCATCCCGGCCCGCGGGTCGTAGCGCATCCGCAGGCTGTGGTGGTCCTCCTCGTCCCAGCACTTGAAGTAGACCGTGTCCGCGGAGCGCTGCACGGTCTGCAGGCCCATCACCTCGGAGTAGTAGGCGGTGGCGAGGTCGAGGTCCGGGGTCCGGACGTCGATGTGTGCGAGTCGGAGAATGCCCACGTCAGATACCTGCTCCCGGTGAGGGATCGCTTGACGGTCCGACAGTAGGCGGCCTAGCGTTCCAGAAACCAGACCCGCCGTTCCGTAAATCGGAACGCAGACGCGAGAACGACGCAGCCACGAGAACGGAGCGCGCCCGTGCCGGAGCAGACGGCGTCGCCCGGGCCGGAGAAGATGCGCGAGGCCGTGGCCGGCTACGTCGAGGGGCTGCACCGCGCCTACCTCGCCCAGGCCGACACGTTCCCGCCGGCCGCGCGCGGCCGGATGCCGCTGATCGGCGCGCCCGGCACGCTGCACGTCGCCGCCGTCGGGGTCCGGCACCTGCACCTGCTCGCCACCCGGGAGTCGCTGGGTCCGCTGCGCGGTCAGGAGGTCGAGCTCGACGGCGAGCTTCCCGGGCTCCGGTGGACGCTGCGCTTCTACGACCCGGTCGTGATCCCCGGCCTGGGCCTGATCGACGAGTCGGACGGACCGCGCCAGGGCGAGGTCCGTACCGCCCTGGGCCTGCAGGTCGTCGTCTACCACGTGGTCGCCCAGCCCGGCTCCGGCCTGACCCCGCACCACGCCGGGCACGTCGGGTCCGGGCTGGCCAGCAGCCACTCGGCCGCCGTGCGCGACTTCGACACGATCCGCAGCCGGGTGCGCGGCCGTGAGGCGATCGTCGACGAGCTGGTGGGCGCGCACGCCGCCGGCCTCCCCCGCGCGCAGGCGCTGCTGGCCCGCGCGATCGCCCCGCGCGACGCGGCGGTCGGGGCACTGGCCGAGCACCCGGACCCGGATCCCGACCAGGTGCGCCGGGCGCTGCTCGACGCCGTCGGGGGGCGCCGGGACCTCTCCCCCGGGCGGCCGGGATGACCGACGCCCCGCTGTCCACCGTGCGCAACGCCGCCCGGGTGCTCAAGGCGTTCCTGACCCGCGAGGAGTCGCTCGGGGTCTCCGAGCTCTCGCGCCGGCTCGGGCTGGGCAAGTCCGCGGTGCACCGGCTGCTGAGCACGCTGGCCGCCGAGGGGCTCGTCGAGCAGGACCCGCGCACCGGTGGTTACCGGCTGGGCATCGTGATGTTCGAGCTCGGCGAGGCGGTGAAGGTGCACCTGGACCTGCACGCCGCCGCGGCGCCGGTGCTCGCGCACCTGCGGGAGCAGACCGGGGAGTCCGCGCAGGTCGGGGTGCTCGACGGCGACGAGGTCGTCTACGTCGACCGGCTGGAGAGCGCGCACTCGCTGCGCCTGTTCACCGAGACCGGGCGGCGGGTGCCCGCACACTGCACCAGCTCCGGGAAGATCCTCCTGGCCCACCTGGACGGACCCGCCCGCGCCGAGTACCTGCGCCGCCCGCTGGCCCGGTACACCCCGCACTCGGTGACCGACCCGGACGTGCTCGCCGCCGAGCTCGCCCGGGTCCGGGTGGAGGGCTGGGCCGAGGCGGTCAACGAGCGCGAGATCGGCGTCGCCTCGGTGGCCGCGCCGGTGCGCGACGCCCGCGGCGAGGTGGTGGCGGCGCTGTCGGTCGGGGCGCCGGTCGCGCGTTTCGGCGCGCCGCAACGGCGGCGGGTCTCGCGCGCCGTCGTCGAGGCGGGCGAGGCGATCTCGCGCCGCCTGGGCCACTCTCCCGAACAGGGCGGCACCGGCTTCGCCGTTCCGGTCGCCGGAACGCCGGCGGTGACGCGCGGCCCCGGCCCGGCCATGATCGACCGGTCCGCGGTGACCTGAGCCGCCGCCCCGACGTTCCCGACCACCCGCCGTGACCGACGAAGAGGAGACCCATCCGATGGCCGTGACGGACGCGCCCGCCAAGGCGCGGGCGCTCTACGAGGCCCGCCGCACACGGGTGCCGATCCCCCCGTTCACCGACGCCGACCCGTCGCTGGGGATGGCCGACGGCTACGCCGTGCAGCAGGAGCTGGTCGAGCTCCTGCTCTCCGACGGGGACACGATCGTCGGGCACAAGGTGGGCGTGACGTCGAAGGCGATGCAGAAGCTGATCGGCATCGACACCCCCGACCACGGCCCGGTGCTGTCCTCGACGATCTACCGCGACGGCGACACGATCCCGCTCGACCGCTTCATCGCACCCAAGGTCGAGGCCGAGATCGTGTTCGTGCTCGGCGAGCGCCTGGCCGGGCCGGGCGTCACCGTCACCCGGGCCCGCGCGGCGATCGCCGGTGCGGTCGCCGGGATGGAGATCGTCGACTCGCGGATCGCGGACTGGCGGATCAAGCTCGCCGACACCGTCGCCGACCTCGCCTCCAACGGCGCGATGGCGACCTCGAGCAACGTCGTCCCGCTCGGTGGCTGGGACCCGCGGCTGGTCGGGATGACGCTGACCCGCAACGGCGAGCTGATCGACTCCGGGGCCGGGGCGGCCGCGCTGGGCGACCCGGTGGCGGTCGTGGCGTGGCTGGCCAACACCCTCGGCGAGGTCGGGGTGGCGCTCGAACCCGGGCACCTGATCATGACGGGGGCGCTGCACGCCGCGATCCCGATGACCCCGGGCGACGTGTTCCGGGCCGAGTTCGACCGGTTGGGACCGGTCACGATCCGGGTAGGAGACGGGGCATGAGCGCGAACGTCGCGGAGCTCGCGGCCAGGCTGGGCAAGGCCGTCGCCGACCGGACGGCG
>CBIHNM010000138.1:0-11230 GCA_966211265.1 uncultured Pseudonocardia sp. | reverse complement strand
CGGCGGCGGGCCGCCCAGACGATCCGGCGGCGGCCCGCCCAGACGATCCGGCGGCGGCCCGCCCGGACGATCCGGCGGCGGGCCGCCCGGACGATCCGGCCCGCTCACGCGGCCCGGCCGAGGACGTCGTCGGCCACGGTCTCGTCGTAGACGCCGATCCCGTCCAGCGTGTCGCGGCGGCGCAGGCGCAGCCACCCGTACCAGCCCAGGGCGACCAGGGCGGTCGCGCCGAGCACGACCGCGGCCTGCGGCACCCCGGACACGAACGCGACCAGCGCCACGACCAGCGCGGGGGCGATCACCGCGGTGGTGGCGACGGCCGGCCAGGTCAGCTCGCCGATGCGGCGCAGGAACACCGGCGCGGCCACGCAGACCAGCAGGTAGGCGACCAGGAACCCGGCGGTGGCCAGCGTCAGCAGCGACACCAGCACCGACCAGGCGGGCACCCCGACCGCGACCGGGACCGCGAACGCCGCGACCGCGACCGGCACCGCGACCACGATCGCGACGTGCGGCGTCCGGAACCGGGGGTGCGTGCGGCCCAGCGCCCGCGCGGCGACGCCGTCACGGGCCAGCGAGAACAGCACCCGGGCCAGCGTGTTCGCGGTCGCCGCGGCGCAGGCGAAGAACGACATGCTCAGCCCCAGGTCGAGCACGGTCGGGAGCCAGGACCAGCCGCGGGCGGTGGCCAGGACCAGCACCGGCTCGGTCTGCCCGGCGAGCCCGCCGGGCGTCGCGGAGAAGCCGACGACCTGGGTGTAGGCGGCGAACAGGTAGAGCACGCCGGTGACGGCCGCCGTCGCCCCGACCGCGCGCGGCACGGTCGCGAACGGGCGCCGGGCCTCGGCCCCCAGCGAGGTCGCGATCTCGAACCCGATGAACGCCGCCACCGCGGGCAGCACGCCGGCCACGATCCCGCCCAGGCCCGGCCCGGGGGCCGCCGCCGGGGTCCCGACCGGCCCGGGCACCGGGCCCCCGGCCAGCAGCAGCGCGAACACCACGACCAGCACCGCGATGGCCACGGTCTCCACCAGCAGCACCACCCGCGCCGCGACCCGCACCCCGCGCAGCGCGAGGCCGACGACCGCGGTCCCGACCAGCAGCGCGACCGCGACCGTCACCCACCGGCCGCCGCCGAGCAGCACCGTCAGGTACGTCGACGCCCCGGCCACGGCGGCCGCGCAGAGCAAGCCGTACCCGAGCAGCGAGGCCACCCCGCAGGCGAACGCGGCACCCGGCCCGAGCCCGTGCGCGGTGAGGCTGTAGAGCCCGCCGGGGGCGGCCATCCGCCGGGTGAACCGCCCGATACAGGCCGCGACCAGCAGCGCCAGCACGGTCGCGACGACGAACGACCAGACCGTGGCGCCGCCCGCGGACGCGGCCACGATCACCGGCGTGGCCGCCATGGCCGCCGACGGCGCGGCGCCGGACACCGACTGCGCGAACACCTCCAGGGCGCCGAGGCGGCGGCGCTCCAGCCCGTGCACCGGGGAGCGCTCGCGCAGCGAGGGGGGGTGGCGCATCGAGGTCCTCTCCGGGCGTGCCGATCGTGGAAGCGTCAGGTTAGACGCCCCTTCCGGGTCGGTGACCAGGGACGACGAGCCGAATGAGAATTCCCGCGCGCCGATTCCCGCCGCACGGGAACGCGCCGGCACGTGATTCGCACCACCGGAGAGCGGCCTTTGACCGCGGTGCGGCGGCGCCGCGACGGTCTGTCTGCCCGCACCTCGCCCGACCCGGGAGACGCCGATGAGCGCACCCCCCAGGGACCCCGCCGCTGCGGATCCCGCCTCCACCGACCCCCGCCGCACGCTGACCGGCTCGCTCGGCGTCGGCTCGATCGTGTTCATGGTGGTCGCCGCGGCCGCCCCGCTGACCGTCATCGCCGGCACCGTGCCGCTGGGCATCGCGGCCGGCAACGGCGCCGCGTTCCCGACGACGTTCGCGCTGTGCTGCGCGATCCTGCTGTTGTTCGCGGTCGGGTTCTGCGCGATGAGCCGACACGTGCCCGAGGCCGGGGCCTTCTACTCCTACATCGCCCGCGGGCTGGGCCGCGCGCCCGGCCTGGGCTCGGCATTCCTGGCCCTGGTCACCTACACCGCCGTGCAGCTGGCCGTCTACGGCTACGTCGGCGCGGTGATCGACGGGCTGGTGCAGCACTGGGGCGGCCCGGAGCTGCCCTGGTACGTGTGGTCGGTACTGGTCCTGGCGATCGTCGGGACGCTGGGCTACCGGCACATCGAGCTGTCCGGTCGCGTGCTGGGCGTGCTGCTGGTCGCCGAGGTCGCGATCGTGCTGGTGTTCGACGCCGTCGTGGTCGGCAGCGGTGGCGGGTCGGCGGAGGGGCTCTCGAGCGCGTTCCTGGTGCCGAGCCGGTTCGTCTCCGGCTCGCTCGGCATCGCGATCATGTTCGCGATCGCGTCGTTCATCGGGTTCGAGGCGACCGCGGTGTTCCGCGACGAGGCCCGCGACCCGCACCGCACCATCCCCCGTGCCACCTACACGGCACTGCTGCTGATCGGGGTGTTCTACACGCTCTCCGCCTGGGCGGTGATCTCGGCGTGGGGCGACACCGAAGCGCTCGCCCAGGCCGGCTCCGACCCCGGGAACATGATCGTCACGACGATCACGAACACGCTCGGCCCGGTCGGCGGTGACGTCGCCCAGGTGCTGCTGATGACGAGCCTGTTCGCCGCGATCCTGTCCTTCCACAACGTGCTGGCCCGCTACTTCTTCGCGCTCGGCAACTCCGGCGCGCTGCCCGCCCGGTGCGGGCGCAGCCACCCGCGGCACGCGTCGCCGCACGTGGCCTCGGCGACCCAGTCGGTCACCGCGCTGGCGTTCGTGGTCGTGTTCGCGCTCGCCGGCCTGGACCCGGTGACCCAGGTGTTCGCCTGGATGGCCGGTACCGCGACCCTCGGCGTGCTCGCGCTGATGGCACTGACCTGCGCGGCGGTGCTGGTGTTCTTCCGGGTGCAGCGCAGGCGCGACGGCGGTGGTGACGGCGGCCCGGGGGTCGACGTGCGGCCCTGGCACACGCTCGTCGCCCCGGCGCTGGGACTGGCCGGGCTGCTGGTGTGCCTCGGCCTGACCGTCTCCAACTTCCCGACCCTGATCGGCGGCTCGCCCGCACTCGCGACCGGGATCGGTGCGGTGCTTGTCGCCGCCTTCGTCCTGGGCGCAGTCTGGTCCCGCCGCCGCTCGTCCCCGCCCGCACCTGCTGCCCCGGCCGTCGACGCGGCCTGAGAGGAGAACGAGATGACGACGCTCGAGTCCCGCACGGGACACCCCCTGGAGATGACCACCGAGGCCGAGGTGACCGCGGTCCGCGAGGTGCTGGCCGAGGCCGGGTTCCTCGGCGAGCACGTGCGCTACGCGTTCTTCGCGCCGGAGGAGCCGGCCAAGGACTCCGTCCTCGCCCACCGCCCCGACGACCGTCCGGACCGCCGGTTCCGGGCCGTGCTGCTGGACCTGTCGACCGGCCGGTCCTGGGACACCGTCGTGTCGGCCACCGAGCGCACCGTGGTCTCGCACCGCGAGCTGGACCCGGCCTCCGACGGGCAGCCGCCGATCATCGACAGCGAGTTCGAGTTCATCGAGGACGTCCTGGGCGCCTGCCCGGAGTGGCTCGCGGCGCTGGAGTCGCGGGGCATCGAGCCGGCGTCGGTGCGGGCGGTGCCGCTGTCGGCGGGGGTCTACGACTACCCCGACGAGGCGGGGCGCCGGATCGCCCGCGCGTTCGGCTTCCGCCAGGACCACGAGCGCGACCACGCGTGGGCGCACCCGATCGACGGCCTGGTCGCCTACATCGACCTGACCGCCCGCAGCGTCGACCGGGTGATCGACACCGGGATCGTCCCGGTGCCCGCCACCAGCGGGAACTTCGACGACCCGGAGGTCCAGGGCCCGCCCCTGGAGGGGCTGAAGCCGATCGAGATCACCCAGCCGCAGGGCCGCTCGTTCACCGTCGAGGACGGACACGTGCGCTGGGGCAGGTGGGACCTGCGGGTCGGGTTCAACGAGCGCGAGGGGCTGACCCTGCACCAGATCGCGTTCGACGACCGGCCGATCTGCTACCGGGCGAGCGTGTCGGAGATGGTCGTCCCCTACGCCGACCCGGCCCCGGTGCGGTTCTGGCAGAACTACTTCGACTGCGGCGAGTACATGTTCGCCCGCTACGCCGACTCGCTGCAGCTGGGCTGCGACTGCCTCGGCGACATCCAGTACCTGGACGCGACCATCGCCGACGACCTGGGCAACCCGAAGACGATCCGGAACGCGATCTGCATGCACGAGGAGGACTACGGCGTGCTCTGGAAGCACTCCGACATCTTCACCGGCTCCCGCGAGGTGCGCCGCCAGCGCCGTCTGGTGATCTCGTTCTTCACCCCGATCGGCAACTACGACTACGGCTTCTACTGGTACCTCTACCTCGACGGCACGATCGAGCTCGAGGTCAAGGCGACCGGCATCGTGTTCACCGCCGCCTACCCGCCCGAGGGCAACCCCTACTCCACCGAGGTCGCGCCCGGCCTGGGCGCGCCCTATCACCAGCACCTGTTCTCCGCGCGGCTGGACATGACCGTGGACGGGCCGCGCAACGCCGTCGAGGAGGTGCAGGCGCAGCGGGTCCCGATGGGCGAGGGCAACCCCTACGGCAACGCGTTCCGCCAGTCCCGCACCCGTCTGACCCGCGAGTCCGACGCGCAGCGCGCCGCCGACCAGGGCGCGGTCCGGACCTGGCACATCGTCAACCCGGAGCGCCAGAACGCGCTGGGCCAGAACGTCGGGTACGCGCTGCACCCGGAGGGCAAGGCGACGCTGCTGGCCGACGACGCGTCGTCGATCCACGCCCGCGCCGCGTTCGCCACGAACGCGCTGTGGGTCACGGCCTACGACCCGGCCCAGCGCTACCCCGCAGGCGACTTCGTCAACCAGAACGACGGCGCGGGCCTGCCCAGCTGGGTAGCGGCCGACCGTCCGGTGGACGGCGAGGACATCGTGGTCTGGCACACGTTCGGCACCACGCACTTCCCGCGTCCCGAGGACTGGCCGGTGATGCCGGTCGACTACACCGGCTTCACCCTCAAGCCGGTCGGCTTCTTCGACCGCAACCCCGCCCTCGACGTCCCTCCGTCCCCGGGGACGCACTGCCACTGAGCGTCCTCGCACCGGAACCGGGGTCCGCGCACGCGCAATGTCGCGTGCGAGGGCCCCGTTCCGGTTGCGGGGTCAGGTGTCGAGGGAGGCGGGCCGGGCGAGCTACGGGGCCGGTGAGGTCGGGCAGATCGGACCAGGTCCGGCGGAGCACGGTGAGGTTCCCGGCCCGGATCCTCGGACGCTCGCCGGGTCGGAGCAGTGCGGACAGCGGTCGGCGGGCTCCCCGTCGTCCCGACGGTGCGGGGCCCGGTGGTGGATCAGGGCGAGCGACGCGGTGCCCCCGCACGGGGGCTACGCTCCGACCTAGATCCTCATCCGACCGCGATCCCCCTCGAACAGGAGCTGACGTGGCCCTCTCCGCCGGCGACACGATCCCCGACGTGACCCTCATGACCATGACCGCGGACGGCCCGAAGCCCGTCCAGAGCGGCTCGGTGCTCGGCAGCGGCACCGTCGTGCTGTTCGGCGTGCCCGGGGCGTTCACCCCGGCGTGCTCGGACCACCACCTGCCCGGCTACGTGCTGCGCGCCGCCGACCTCAAGGCCAAGGGCGTCGACACCGTCGCCTGCGTCGCCGTCAACGACGCGTTCGTGATGAGCGCCTGGGGCGAGGCCCGCGAGACCGGGGACGCCGTGCTGATGCTGGCCGACGGCAACGGTGACTTCACCAAGGCCGCCGGCCTGGAGCTCGACGGCTCCGGCTTCGGTCTGGGCACCCGCTCGCAGCGCTTCGCCGCGATCATCAAGGACGGCGTGGTCAGCGAGATCGACGTCGAGGACGTCCCGAGCAGCGTCGGCGTCAGCGGCGTGGAGTCCGTGCTCGCGAAGCTCTGACGTGCCGGTGCGCGGATATCGCCGCTGCGGCGGCGGTGTCCGCGCACGACCGGCGCTAACCTGGACCCTCCGCGACGAGGAGGTGCCCGGCGTGCCGAAGGTGATCGGTGGTTCGCTCGTCGCGCACCGCGGCGAGGTACGGGCCCGGGTGTTCGCCGGGCTGCGCGAGCAGCTCTACGAGCGCGGCTTCGAGTCGGTGACGCTGTCCGGGATCGCCGCCGACGCGGGCGTCGGGCGCACCTCGATCTACAACCACTTCCCGGACCGGCAGTCGCTGCTGGTCGCGTTCGTCGAGCACGAGGCCGCGCGCTACGTGACCGACCTCGACGCCGCTCTGGAGGCCGCCGGGTCTCCCACCGACCGCCTGGCCGTGTTCGCCCGGATGCAGCTGCACCGGCTCGCCGGGTTCCACCTGCCGCCCCGCCAGGCCCGGGCCGGAGCCCTGGACCCGGCGGCCTACCGGCGGATCGCCGCGCACGCCGACCCGATCACCGGTCGGCTCGGCGCGATCGTCGCCGACGGCGTCGCGGCCGGCGAGATGGCCGGCGGCGAGCCCGACGTCCTGGTCGCGATGGTGTCCGCGGCCCTGTCCGCCCGCCGGATCGTCGACGTCGCGCCCGACGCGCTGCCCGCCTCGATCGAGTCCGCGGTACGGGTCGTGCTCCGGATGGTGTCCTCGAAGCCTCGCACAGGCTAGCCTTACCGACGGTGGTGCCCTAGCATCGATCTGACACGGTGTCAGAACGATCGGCGAGGGAGTGCACGTGACCGGTACCGAAGCCGTCCCGCTGTCGATCGGCCTGCGTCGGGCCACCCTGGCCGTGCACGAGCGGGCCCACCACAGCTCCTACATGTCGGCCCTGCTGGGCGGGCACCTCCCGCTGGACGGCTACCGGCTGCTCGCCGAGCAGTACGGCGCGATCTACGGCGCGCTGGAGGCGGCCTCGGACGCCCTGGCCGACGACCCGGTGGCCGGCCCGTTCGTGATCGACGAGCTGCGCCGGCTGCCCGGCCTGCACACCGACCTGGACGCGCTCGGTAGCGGCATCCCGAGGATCCTGCCGGCCACGCACGCCTACGTGGAGCGGCTGCGCGACGCCGCCGGGGACCCCCGGCTGTTCGTGGCCCACCACTACACCCGCTACCTCGGCGACCTGGCCGGCGGGCAGATGGTCGGCAAGCTGCTCGACCGTACCTACGGCATCACCGGGCCCGGCGCGATGTTCTACGACTTCGCGACGCTGGGCAGCCCGTCGAGGTTCCGCGTCCGCTACCGCGCACTGCTCGACGCGGCGCCGTGGGACGAGGTCGGACGCGCCCGCGTCACGGCCGAGGCGGTGCACGCCTTCGAGCTGAACATCGCCGTGCTCGACGAGCTGGCCGACGAGGTCGGGGTCGGTCTGGCGGCCTGAGCGCCCCCGTACACTCCGGAGGGCCCTTTCCCGAACGACCCTCAGGAGCGCGCGGTGACCGCCACCGAGCCGTCCACGCGGCCCGCCGCGCCGCGGAGTCCGGGCGACCCGGGCCCCGGGATCGATCCGGAGGACCTGCAGACCTGCCTGCGCGTGCTGTCCCAGCTCGAGCTGCTGCCCACCGAGCACCCGGACGCGGTCGCGGTGCGCCGGGCCACGGCCGGGATCTGGAAGTCGCTCAAGCTGCGTCGTCGCGCCGACAAGCGCCGCGAGATCGCCGAGAACGACGCCGCGGTCACCGCGGCGACGGCGACCGGCGCGACCGGCCGGATCGACGACGAGACGCGCGGCATCCCGCTGGTGTCCACCGCGCCCGGTGCGACCGCCGGGGTCCTGCGCACCGCCCGGGGCTGTTACGTGTGCAAGCAGCGCTACACCGTGGTCGACGCGTTCTACCACCAGCTCTGCCCGAGCTGCGCCGAGACGAACCACCGCCACCGCGACGCCCGCACCGACCTGACCGGGCGGCGCGCGCTGCTCACCGGTGGCCGCGCCAAGATCGGCATGTACATCGCGCTGCGGCTGCTGCGCGACGGCGCGCACACCACGATCACCACCCGCTTCCCGCGGGACGCGGCCCGACGGTTCGCCGCGCTGGACGACAGTGCCGACTGGCTGCACCGGCTGCGGATCCTCGGGGTGGACCTGCGCGACCCGGGGCAGGTCGTGGCGCTCGCCGACGACGTCGCGGCCCAGGGCCCGCTGGACATCCTGATCAACAACGCCGCCCAGACGGTGCGCCGCTCGCCGGGCTCCTACTCCGCCCTCGACGACGCCGAGCGGGCGCCGCTGCCGGCCGGGCCGCTGCCGGAGATGGTCACGTTCTCGGCCGCGGCGCGCCTGCACCCGGCCGCGCTGACCGGGGCCCTCGATGCGGCCGACGCGGCCGATCTGGCCGCGCTGGCCACCACCGCGCGCAGCGCGTCCCCGGAGCGGATCGCCGCGGGCACCGCCGTCGACGCCGGTGGGCTGCTCCCCGACACCGCCGACGCGAACAGCTGGGTCGACCACGTCGAGCACGTGGACCCGCTCGAGCTGCTCGAGGTGCAGCTGTGCAACCAGACCGCGCCGTTCATCCTGATCAGCCGCCTGCGTGGGGCGATGGCGGCGTCGACGGCGCGCCGCAGGTACGTGGTGAACGTGTCGGCGATGGAGGGCGTGTTCGGCCGCGGCTACAAGGGGCCGGGGCACCCGCACACGAACATGTCCAAGGCCGCGCTGAACATGCTCACCCGCACCAGTGCGCAGGAGATGTTCGACGCCGACGCGATCCTGATGACCGCCGTGGACACCGGCTGGATCACCGACGAGCGCCCGCACGCGATGAAGCTGCGTCTGGCCGAGGAGGGTTTCCACGCCCCGCTCGACCTGTCCGACGGCGCCGCGCGCGTCTACCACCCGATCGTCGCCGGGGAGGCGGGCGAGGACCTGCACGGGGTCTTCCTCAAGGACTACGGCCCGTCCGGCTGGTGAGCCCGGCCCGGGACGGGCGCGCCGCAGGCGCCGCCGGTCCTGTCGGGGGGCGCCGATAGCGTGCGGGGCGTGTGGGAACTGCATCGGGCCGAGCGCGCGGACACCCTCGTGGACGCGCTGGCCGAGGTGCTCGCCGCGCCGGCGCAGGACCCGTTCACCGCCGAGGTGGTGGCGGTGCCCGAACGCGGGGTGGAGCGCTGGCTGGCGCAGCGGCTCTCGCACCGCCTGGGCGCGGGCACCGGGACCGGCGGGGTGTGCGCGAACGTGCGGTTCCCGGCCCCCGCGGCGCTGCTGGGCGAGGTCGTCGACACCGTCACCGGGACCGACCCGCTGCAGGACCCCTGGTCCCCCGGGCGGGCGGTCTGGCCGCTGCTCGAGCTGATCGACACCGCCGTCTCCTCCGCTGACGACCGGTTCACCGGCCTGGCCGCGCACCTGGAACGTGGCGGGCACGGCCGGCGCTACGCCCTGGCCCGCGCGCTGGCCGGGCTGTTCGGCACCTACGCCACCCACCGGCCCTCGTTGCTGCGCGCCTGGCGGTCCGGGCAGGACCGCGGGCCCGGCGACCTCGCCTGGCAGCCCGAGCTGTGGCGGCGGCTGCGCTCGGGGCTCGGGGTGCCGGGCCCGGTGGAGCGGGTGGACGAGGCGGTCGCGGCGCTGCGCGCGGGCGCCGACCCCGGCCCGCTCCCGGCCCGGTTGTCGCTGTTCGGGCCGACCCGGCTGGCCGCCGAGCACCTGGCGGTGCTGGAGGCTCTCTCGACGCACCGCGACGTCCACCTCTGGCTGCCGCACCCCTCCCCCGTCATGTGGGACGCCGTGCGCGCCGGCCGGGCCCCGGACGGCGAACCACCGAGCCGGGCCGACGACGGCAGCGCCCGGCTCGTGCGCAACCCGCTGCTGCGCTCGCTCGGACGCGACGTGCGGGAGCTGGCACTGCGGCTGCCGGCCGCGGGCTCCGGTGTGCACGACACCCACCACGGGTCCGGCGACCCGGCACCGGCCCGGCCGACGCTGCTGCGCCGGCTGCAGGACTCGCTGCGCGACGACGCCCCGCCGGTCCCGCCCGGGGACCGCCCGCTGCTCGACCCGGAGGACCGCAGCGTCGTGCTGCACTCCTGTCACGGGCCGGACCGGCAGGTCGAGGTGCTGCGCGAGGCGCTGCTCGGGCTGCTCGCCGCCGACCCCGGCCTGGAGCCCCGCGACATCGTGGTGATGTGCCCGGACATCGAGGTGTTCGCCCCGCTGATCACCGCCTCGTTCGGGCTGGCCCCGGACCCGGCGGCGCAGCCGCAGGCCGGCCCCGCGCGCGACGAGCTGCATCCCGGTCACCTGCTGCGGGTGCGCCTGGCCGACCGGGCGCTGCGCCAGGCGAACCCGCTGCTGGGCACGGTGTCGACGCTGCTGGAGCTGGCCGGCTCGCGGCTGAGCGCCTCGCAGGTGCTGGACCTGATCGCGTCCGGGCCGGTCCGGCGCCGTTTCCGGCTCGACGACGACGCCCTGGAGCGGATCTCGGAGCTGGTCACCGCCGCCGGCGTGCGCTGGGGACTGGACGCCGAGCACCGCAGGCCCTACCGGCTCGAGGGCGTCGGGCAGAACACCTGGCGCTCCGGGCTGGACCGGATGCTGCTCGGGGTGGCGATGGCGCAGACCCCGGGCGACCCGGCCTGGCTCGGCACCGCGCTGCCGCTGGACGAGGTGGACTCCTCCGACGTCGACCTCGTCGGGCGGCTCGCCGAGATCGTCGACCGGCTCGGCAGCACCCTCGACGCGCTGCGCGGTCCGCAGCCCCTGACCGGCTGGATCGCCGCGCTGACCGACGGGCTCTGCGCGTTGACCGACACCGCGCCCGCCGACGACTGGCAGGCCGCGCAGGCCCGGTCCGAGCTGGCCGACGTCCTGGAGTCGGCGGGCCCGCAGGCCGGGTCGGTCGACCTGGACCTGACCGATGTCCGCGGGCTGCTGGCCGAGCGGCTGCGCGGGCGCCCGAGCCGCGCGAACTTCCGCACCGGGACGCTGACCGTCGCCACGCTGGTGCCGATGCGCGCGGTGCCGCACAAGGTCGTCTGCCTGCTCGGGTGCGACGACGGCGTGTTCCCCCGCGCCGGCGCCCCGGACGGCGACGACGTGCTGGCCCGGGACCCGGTCGTCGGCGAGCGGGACCCCCGCGGCGAGGACCGCCAGCTGCTGCTCGACGCGATCGGCTCGGCCACCGAGCACCTGGTGGTGGTCTGCTCGGGGGCCGACGAGCGCTCCGGGGCCGAGCGGCCGCCGTCGGTGCCGATCGGCGAGCTG
>CBIHNM010000137.1:0-11339 GCA_966211265.1 uncultured Pseudonocardia sp. | reverse complement strand
GGCGCGGCCACCGAGGTCGAGCTCAAGGAGCGCAAGCACCGCATCGAGGACGCCGTCCGCAACGCCAAGGCGGCCGTCGAGGAGGGCATCGTCGCCGGTGGCGGCGTCGCGCTCATCCAGGCCGGTGCCGGCCTGTTCGAGGGTCTCGGCCTGGACGGTGACGAGGCGACCGGCGCGAACATCGTCAAGGTCGCGCTCGAGGCCCCGCTCAAGCAGATCGCGGTCAACGCCGGCCTCGAGGGCGGCGTCGTGGCGGAGCGGGTCCGGAACCTGCCCTCCGGCGAGGGGCTCGACGCCTCCACCGGCGAGTACAAGGACCTGATCGCCGCGGGCATCATCGACCCGGCCAAGGTCACCCGCTCGGCGCTGCAGAACGCGGCGTCCATCGCGGCGCTGTTCCTGACCACCGAGGCCGTCATCGCCGACAAGCCGGAGAAGTCCGGTGGCGGCGGGGGCGACCCGACCGGTGGCATGGGCGGCATGGGCGGCATGGACTTCTGATCCACGCCTCCTAGCACCACGCACCATCTCCCAGGGGCGGTACCGGGCAACCGGTGCCGCCCCTGCGGCGTGTGCGCCACGGACGCGACCGGGGCCCCGGCCACGGGGTGCGCGTGGCACACGGCGCGGCCTTCCGGTCCCGCGCGCACGCTGCGAGGATCCCGGCATGGCGACCCCGCGGCGTGCCCGCTTCGAGGTGAATCCGGAGCAGTCCTCGGTGACCCCGATGGAGCTGTTCTTCGACCTGGTCTTCGTGTTCGCGCTGACCCGGGTCACCGACTGGATGGCCGAGGAGCCGTCGGTCGTGGCGCTCCTGCGCGGCACCCTGATCCTGACCGTCATGTGGTGGTGCTGGGTCGGCTACAGCTGGCTCGGCAACCTGGTCAAGGCCGACGAGGGCGTGATCCGGATCGGGCTGTTCGCGGCCATGGCCGCCATGTTCGTCGCCGCGATCACGATCCCGGAGGCGTTCGACGACCTGGCCGGGGGCCTGAGCGGGCCGTTCGTGTTCGCCGTCTGCTACTTCGTGGTCCGCGCGCTGCACGTGCTGCTGTTCCTGCTGATCAGCCGGGACGACCCGCAGCTGCGCGGGCAGGTGTGGCGGTTCGCGGTCTCGATGACGGCCGGCACGGTCCTGCTGCTCGTCGCGTCGCAGACCACCGGGGTGGTCCAGACCCTGCTCTGGGTCGCCGCGCTGCTCGGGGACTACCTGGGCACCCAGCTGGCCGGGACCCGCTGGCGGCTGGCCTCGCCCGCGCACTTCGCCGAGCGGCACGGGCTGATCGTCATCGTGGCGCTCGGCGAGTCGATCGTGTCCATCGGCATCGGCGTGGCCGAGCTGCCGGTCTCGCTGCCGATCATCGCCGCCTCGGTGCTCGGGCTGGCCGTGTCCGGCGCGCTGTGGTGGGCCTACTTCGACGTCGGGTCGCTGCTCGCCGAGCGGGCGCTGTCCGACGCCGAGGGCGCGCGCCGGATCCGGCTGGCCCGCGGCGGCTACTCCTACCTGCACCTGCCGATGGTCGTCGGGGTCATCATGATGTCGCTGGGGCTGAAGAAGGTCCTGCTCTACGTGGGTGGCGGCGAGGAGCACGAGCTGTCGGACCCGATCTACGGCATCCCGCTGGCCGCGCTCGCCGGCGGGGCCGCGCTGTTCCTGCTGGCGCTGGTCGGGTTCAAGCGCTACCTGACCGGGACGACCGCCCTGCTGCGGGTGGGCACGGCCGTCCTGCTGGTGGCGCTGACACCGGTGCTGGCGCTGCTGCCCGCGCTGCTCACGCTGCTCGTGGTGGGCCTGGTCCTGGTCGCGATGGTGGCCGTGGAGACCCACCGGTTCGCCGAGCTGCGCCACGCGGTCCGGCACGGCGGGCACGAGGCCTGAGAGGGCCCGGTCACCGGCGAGCCGACGTGGACGCTCAGGACAGGGTGGCCAGAACGTCCCGGGCCCGGGCGGCGAGGGCGGCACGGAGCTCCGGCGGGTCGAGGACCGCGACGCCGGGCAGCATCGGCCACAGGACCCGTTCGGCGTGCGGCAGGTCGCCGAACACGGCCTCCACCTCGAGGGCCCCGTCGCCGTGGTCGGTGCCGATCTCCCGGACCGAGATCCGGTCGAGCTCCGCGCGCCGATCGGCGGCCAGCCGGATCCGGACCGTGACGCCGGGATTGCGCGCCCGGAACTCGGCGCGCCGGCGCAACCACAGCTGCTCCAGGTCGACGCCGTCGGGACGGCGGGCCGGCTCGTCGAGCTCCTCGGCCGACCGGATCCGCGACACCCGGTAGGTGCGCTCGGCCGCCGGGTCGGTGCCCGTCCCGCCGGCGTCGCGGTCGGTGGCCAGCAGGTACCAGCGTCCGGCCGCCTCGACCAGGCCGAGCGGGTCGACCGTCCGCCGGCGCGGTTCGTCGTGCCCGCGGGACCGGTAGAGGATCCGCAGCCGGCGCCCGGCGAACACCGCGTGCTGCACCGTCGCGAGCGCGTCGACCGGCTCGCCGGCCGGGTCGGTCAGCCAGCCACCGCGGCGGACCAGCACCCGCTCGGCCGCGCCGGTCGCGTCCCGCCGGGCCTGCGCGGGCATCGCCGCCACCACTTTGCGCATCGCCGACGAGAAGTCGCGGCCCATCCCCAGTGCCGCCGGCGTCGTGGTGGATCCCGAGGTCAGCAGCGCGACGGCCTCGCGCGGGGTCAGGCCGGTGACGTCGGTGGAGAACCCGGGAAGCAGGGCGAACCCGCCGGACCGGCCGCGCTCGGCATAGACCGGTATCCCCGCCGCGGACAGTGCCTCGACATCGCGCAGCACGGTCCGCGGCGAGACCTCCAGCTCCGCGGCCAGGGCCGCCGCAGTCATCCGGCCGCGGTGGCGCAGCAGCAGGGTCAGCGAGAGCAGGCGGTCGGCGCGCACCGCGGTGAGAATGCCAGGAAATCACGACACAAGGTGTCGTGATTGGCGGCCAGGCTGGCCCGCATGACGACGACACAGATCATCACCGACCCCCGCCCCCTCTACCGTGACGCCGTGGCCTGGGTCGCCGGGCTGGCCGCGGCCGTGCCCGCCGACCGGATGGCGGGGCCCACCCCGTGCGCCGAGTTCGACGTCCGGGCGCTGCTCGGGCACCTGGTCACCACGGCCCGCAAGGTCCGCGGCTTCGCCGAGGGCACCGACACCCTCGCCGTCCCGCACGTCAGCACGGGCATCCCGGACGCCGCGCTGGCCCGCGCCTACGCCACCGACGCCGACGCCGCCTGCACCGCCTGGTCCGAGGACTCCCTGCTGGAGGTCCGGGTGCGGGCGCCCTGGGGCGAGGTCCCCGGCCGGGAGGTGCTGTGGGGGCACCTGAACGAGGCCCTCGTGCACGGGTGGGACCTGGCCGTGGCGACCGGCCAGGACCCCGAGGCCGACCCGGCCCTCGCCGGGCACGCGCTGGCGTGGGCCACCCGGGCCCTCCCGGCGCGGGGCCGCGAGCACGTCCCGTTCGCGGACCCGCACCCGCCGGCCCCGGACGCCGGCCCGACCGAGCGGCTGGCGAACTGGTCCGGGCACCGGCGCTGAGCAGCCGGGGCCGGACGGCTCGCACCGTCCGGCCCCGGCCGGCGTTCAGCGCTTCTCGAACGGCGCCACGTAGCTCGCCGCCTCCGGGGAGGCGAACGGAGCGGTCACCTGCCGCAGCCAGCCGGGCTGCGACGGGTCGGCCTGCGCGATGTAGACCGAGCGGCTGGGCGGCGACCCCGCCTTGGAGAAGTCGAGCTTGCTCGCCACCAGGTCGTCGGTGGTGATCGCGTTGCTGGCCAGGAACGCGTCGTGCACGCCCTTGCGGGTCATGTCACCGTTCGCGCACGCCTTCTCCAGGATCTGCTGCCAGATCAGCCCGCCCGCGACGCCGTAGGGGACACCGCTGTTCTTGGACGCCTGCGGGTACTTCGCCTCGAAGGACTTGCGGACGGCCTGCGCCCGCGGCACCTGCGAGGAGTACGGCACGGAGCTGGCCGCGACGAACAGCTTGCCCACCGACGCCGCCGCCGGCCCGGCCAGGTTCGTCGCCGGGTCGAACGTCGGGTTGTTGCCCAGCACCGGCACGTTGAGCCCGAGCGCGGTGTTCGCGTTGAGCGCCGAGGCGGTCTGGGCGGGCGTGGTGGTCAGCAGGATCGCCTTGACCCCGGCCCCGCGGAACCCGGTGACCAGGCCCGCCATGTCCGAGTCGGTCGAGGCCACCTTCGCCGGCTGCAGCTTCATGTTGTGCTGCTGGGCGTAGTACTGCGCTCCGCGCAGCCCGTTCTCGCCGTACTCGCCGCCGATGTAGATGTGGCCGAGGGTGTCCCCGTCCTTGATCAGTCCCTGCTTCTGCAGCTGGGCCAGGCCGTCGATCATCTCCAGGTCGTAGGTCGTGCCCGGGATGATCTGGTACGGGTTGTCCAGGATGAACGACGACCACGACAGCGCGATCGAGGTGACCTCGTCGGTCTCCAGGTTCTTGCGCAGCGCCGCGTTGATCGGGGAGCCGAGCAGCTGCAGGTACCCGAGGATGTCCGGCTGCTGCGAGCGGTACTGCGTGGTGGCGATGTCGGCCTTGTAACCGCTGTCGGCGACGTTGAGCTTGATCTGCCGCCCGCAGACGCCGCCGCGGGCGTTGAGCTCGTCGGCCCAGATCTGGTTGCCCTGCACCAGCCCGGTGCCCAGGTTGCGGAACGGCCCGGAGGTGTCGGTCAGCACGCCGAGGGTGATGGTGTCCGCGGTGACACCGACGTCGGTCTTCAGCCCGCCGCCCCCACCCCCGCCGGAGTCGGAGGCCTTGGTGCTGCAGCTGGCCAGTGCCAGCACAGCGACCAGCGCGGCCGCGACGGCGGTCGCGCGGCGTGATGCTCGCCGTACGGTCATGGTGCGTCCTTTCCCGGGGTCCCCCGGTGCTCCGATGCACCGGGGTCACTGCCGGCCCTGGTGGTGCGGCGGTGCGTCCACGCACCGGTGACCCGGCGGCCGAGAGCGGCCAGGCCTCCCGGTTCGAACAGCACGACCGCGATCACCGCGAGGCCGTAGATGTAGAGGCTGATCACCGTCGGGCTGAACCCGGACAGCGCGTCACCGAGGCCGAGGTCGGCCGCGAACAGGGTGAGCACCTGCTGGGTCCCCCAGACCACCGCCGCGCCGGCGACCGCCCCGGGGATCGAGCCCAGCCCTCCGATGAGGACCATGGCCAGGAACGCGATCGAGGCGTTGATCCCGTAGTTGCCGAACTCGCTCTCGTCCGGTTTGAGCAGGCCGAACCAGAGCACGAGCATCGCGCCCGCCAGCCCCGCGTAGCCGGCGCTGACCGCGAACGCCACCGCCTTGGTGCGCAGCACGTTCACGCCCATCACCGCGGCCGCCGCCTCGTTGTCGCGCACCGCGCGCCAGGACCGTCCGATCCGGCCCCGCACGGAACCGGCCGCGACCACGTAGGCGATCACCGCGAGGACCAGGAACAGGTACCAGAGCCGTTCGGCCTGCCGCAGCGGCACGCCCAGCAGCGACAGGTCGCCCTCGTTGGTGAACTCCAGCCCGAACAGCGAGAACGGTTCGGGGTTGCGGCCGCTGGAGGCGCCCCCGGTCAGCGCCGGGAGCGCCCGGCCCAGGTAGAAGCCCAGGAACACCAGGGCCAGCGAGGCGACACCGAGGTAGATCCCGCTCAACCGGCCCGCGACCGGGGCGAACGCCAGGCCGAGCAGTGCCGTCACCAGCACCGCGCCGAGCAGCGCCAGCAGCGGCGGCAGGCCGAGCCCGAGGATCTGCTCGGCACCGGCGGTCTCGGACGTGCCCGCCAGCACGGCGTACGCGGTACCGCCGACGAGCAGGAAGAAGGCGTGCGCCAGCGACAGCAGGCCCGCCTGCCCGATCACGAGGGTCAGCCCCATCGCGCCGACGGCGCCGATCATCACGTACTGCCCGGCCGAGAGCAGTCCCGGCGGGAGGTAGAGCGGCAGCAGGAGCAGGACCACCAGCAGCGCGGCACGGCCTGCGATCAGCAGCCACGGCCTGCGGTGGGGGCGCCGCGGTGCCGGCTCCGGCGCCGCGTCCTCGGTCTCGGCGGGGGTCGTCGCAAGCTCAGACACGGGTCAGCTCCCTCGTCCCGAACAGTCCCGACGGCCGGACCACGAGCACCACGAGCATCGCGAGGTACACCGCGACCTTGGCGAAGTCGAACGAGATGTACTGCGCGGCCAGCGCGTCGACCAGACCCACCACGACGCCGCCGACGACCGCGCCCGCAGTGGAGTCGAGCCCGCCCAGGACCGCGGCCGGGAACGCCGCGAACGCCAGCGCGCTGGTCGTGCGGCTCAGCCCGGTCCCGGAGAAGTCCTGGGTCACGATGAACATCACCGCCACCCCGGCCAGCACCCCGGCGACGAGCCACGCCGTGGCGGTGACCCGGGAGCTGCGGATGCCCATCAGCGCGGCGGCCTCCCGGTTCTCGGCCTGGGCCCGCATCGCGATCCCCCAGCTGGAGAACCGGAACGCCAGGAAGAACGCGGTGATCAGCACCAGGCCGACGCACAGCGCGACGAGCTGGGTGGAGAACACCGTGACCGGACCGAGCTGGATCGGGGAGGCGTCCCACGGCGCGCCCAGGAACGGGACGGTCGTCCCGAGCCGGCGGAAGATGTCCTCGCTGACCACGACGTCCACACCGATGGTGAGCAGGGCGAGGCTGTTCGGGTCGGCGAGGCGGCTGCGCGATATCAGCACCCGTTCGATCAGCACCGCGGCGAGACCGACCCCGACGATGCCGAGCGCCGCGGCGCCCGCGAAACCGAGGGTGTCCACGCTGATCGCGGTGATGTAGCCCCCGATCAGGACCAGTGACCCGTGCGCAAAGTTGATCACGCGGGTCGCCTTGAAGATGACCACGAAGCCGAGCGCGAGCAGCGCGTAGACCGCACCCTTGCCCAGTCCGTTGACCACCAGCTGCAGGAACGTGGTCACGAGGGGTCCCCTTCGTCGCCGGTACCGAGGTAGGCCTTGACGACCTCCGGGTCCTCGCGGACCTCGGCGGGCGGGCCGTCGGCGATCACCCGGCCGAAGTCGAGCACCGTGACCCGGTCGGCGATGCCCATCACCAGGCCCATGTCGTGCTCGACCAGCAGGACCGAGACCCCGAGCGCGTCCCGGACGTCGACGATCAACGTGGCCATCTGCGCGGTCTCGGTCGCGTCCAGGCCGGCCGCGGGCTCGTCGAGCAGCAGCACCTGCGGCTCGACGGCCAGCGCGCGGGCCATGTCGACCCGCTTGGCCAGGCCGTAGGGCAGCGCACCGACCGGTGTGTCGAGCACGTGGCCGACGCCGAGGAAGTCGCAGATCTCCGCGGCCCGCTCGGCGTGACGTCGCTCGGCACGGGTGGTCCAGGGCAACCGCAGGCCACAGGCCAGGAACCCGCCGCGGGTCAGGCTGTGCCGGCCGAGCATGACGTTGTCCAGCGTGCTCGACCCCGGCGAGAGCGCGACGTTCTGGAACGAGCGTCCGAGCCCCATCCCGGCCAGCCGGTGCGGCGCGAGCCCGGTCAGCGGCGTCTCGCCCAGCGCGACCGTGCCGGCGGTCGGCCGGTAGATCCCGCCGATGACGTTGAAACAGCTCGACTTGCCCGCCCCGTTCGGCCCGATCAGGGCGTGCACGGTGCCCGGCGAGACGGTGAACGACACCTCGTCCAGCGCCCGGATCCCGCCGAACCGCAGGCTGACCGACTCGACCCGCAGCTCGGGCACGCGCGCGACGTCCCGGTCCGCCCCGGCGGCCGCGGTGGCCTGCCCGGCGGTCATCCGGCCCACCTGGTCAGCCGGGGCCGTCCCGCCTGGTGGGCGGCCTCGCGCGCCTCGCGGGCCTCGGCCTGGGCCTGCTCGTCGGACTCGGCGTGCCCGCCGAGGTAGAGCCGCTGCACGTCCTCGCTGTCGGCCAGTTCGTCCGCGGGGCCGCTCAGCGCGACCCGGCCGACCTCGAGCACCACGGCGCGGTCGGCGACCCGCAGCGCCATCGTCGCGTTCTGCTCGACCAGCACCACCGCCGTGCCCTGCGCATGGATCTCGCCGACGATCCGGGCGATCCGGCCGACCATCTGCGGGGCGAGCCCCAGCGACGGCTCGTCGAGCAGCAGCAACGACGGGCTCGACATCAGTGCCCGGCCGATCGCGAGCATCTGCTGCTCGCCGCCGGAGAGCAGGCCCGCCCGCTGGCCGGAGCGCTCGGCGAGGACCGGGAAGAGCTCGGCGACGCGGGCGCGGGCCGTCGAGCGGTCCTCGGCGCTGCGGGCCGCCAGGCCCCCCGCACGCAGGTTCTCCTCGACCGTCATGCCGCTGAACACCTGCCGGCCCTCGGGGACCGCCACCACTCCGCGGCGCACCACCAGGGCCGGGTCCATCCGGTCGATCCGCTCGTCACCGAGCCGGATCTCGCCCGCGGTGATCTCGCCGCGGTGCAGGGCCAGGGTTCCCGAGACCGCGCGCAGCAGCGTGGACTTGCCCGCGCCGTTTCCGCCGAGCACGGCCAGCACGTCCTCGCCCCCGACGTCGAGGTCGACATCGGAGAGCGCACCCACGGAGCGGCCGTAGCGCACCGACAGGCCTCGCACGCTCAGCACCGGCCTCCACCACCCGTCTCCCGAACACCGCTGCAGCGGCTCACCCGTCGTGGTTCCGGTCCCGATGCCCGCCGCACCCGATCTCCTCGCCTCGTCCTGCTCACGGCCGTTCGATCGACCGGCGCACATCGTGATCCAGAACTCACCGGCCTGATACCTCCATGTGGAGACTCAGGCCACAATGTTGACGTTCCGTGACCTGACAACGGGCCCGATACCCGCATTCAGGTGTCGGCATTAGACCGTCCGGCCGTAGACGCAGGCCCGTTCAGATGAGCCCGATCTCACTCGCTCTGCTGATCGCCTCGACCCGGTTGCGGGCGCTGAGCTTGTGCAGCGCGCTCTGCAGATAGGTCTTGACCGTGTTGCGGGCCAGCCCGGTCACCACCGCGATCTCGGGGTTGGTCCGGCCCTGCGCGACGTGCCGGAGCACCTGCAGCTCGCGGCGGGTCAACCCGCTTCGGGCCAGGGCCGCCGGGTTGCCCGGCTCCCCCGGCTCCGCCCTGCGGTCGACCACCCGCTCGCCCCGCAGCACGCGGCGCAGGGCGTCCGCGAGGTCGGTCGCCGCCGCGTCCTTGAGCACGCAGCCGTGCGCGCCCGCGTCGAGCGCGGCACGGATGTCGCGATGGTCGCCGTGCGCGGTGAACACCACGATCCGGGCCGCGGGGCACCGCACACGCAGCCCGGCCGCGACCTCGGGCGCGGGCATGTCGGGCAACCGCAGGTCCAGCAGCACGATGTCGGGCTCGAGCAGGGGCGCCCGCTCCAGCCCGGCCCGGCCCGACTCGGCCGAGCCCACCACCGTCAGCGCGGGCTCGCCGGACAGCAGCAGCGCCACCCCGTCGCGGACCACCGGGTGGTCGTCGACGACCATCACCCGCGCCGCGGGTTCCCCGCGGCGCGCGTCGTCCACCGCCCCCCCGGGTGCCGACGACGTGCCCACCTCGCTCACCTCGGCGCCGCGGTCGGCGGCCGGGACGCCCACAGCAGGGCACGCAGGGTGGTGCCGCCGTCCTCGTCGTGCACCAGGCTGACCCGCCCGCCGAGCCGGGCCGCGCGGTCGGCCAGCGTCCGCAGGCCGAGACCGCAGCCGGCCTGCTCGCCGGGCGTCGGCTCGGCGGCCTCGACCGGCGTCCCGTCCGCGGCCACCGCGACCTGGACCCCGCCCCGCTCGTCCGGGCCGAGGCTCACCACCACCGCCTCCGGGTCGGCGTGCTTCTCGACGTTGAGAAGGCCCTCCCGCACGACGCCCACCAGCAGGTCCGTGCGCTCCCGGTCGAGCGGGTCGACCGGGCCGAGCTGCACGAAGCGGGCCGGCACCCCGGTGCGCGACTCGAAGCTGCGGCAGTGCTCGGCGAGCTCCACCGGCAGTGCCCGCTCCGGGCCGGACTCGGACAGGGCGAGCAGCGCCTCGCGCAGGGCTCGCGACGCCGCCGTGACGTCGGCCTCGAGCCGACCGAGCCGGGAGACCAGCAGCGGGTTGTCCGGGACCGTGGTGCGCAGGTCCCGCACCTGGGCACCGATGGAGAACAGCATCGCCCCGACCGAGTCGTGCAGCGAGGCCTGCATCCGGCGGCGCTCGGCGTCGACCGCGCCCGTGCGGCCCGCCTCCGCGGTCTCGGCCAGCCGCAACGCGCGGCCCGCCTCGACCGCGATCCGCTGGACCGCGCCCACCGACACGTCGCCGAACGTGCCGGCTCCGCGCAGGGCCGCGTACGCCACGGCCAGGGTGCTGCCCGGCGAGCGCTCGTCCACGATCGGGACCGCCATCATCGCGCCGAGCGACTCCCGCCGCACGTTCGCGTCGAACTGGTGGGTGATGCCCGGGGCACTGACGTAGTCCGGCACCCGGACCGGCTCGCCGAGTTGCAGGACCCGACCGCCGACCCCCTGCCCGACCGGTACCACCAGCTCCCGCAGAGCGTCGGTCCGGTGCCCGGCCAGCCATCGGATGACCCCGTGCTGCCCGTCGATCTCGCTGACGAAGGCGGCATCGGCCCCGGCGACGTCCCGGATCACCCGGGCGGTGCCGCGCATCGCCAGGACGCGGTCCAGGACCGAGAGCAGGTCGTCGCGCTCGCTGAGCAGCGCGTCGAGCAGGTGCTGCTGCTCGGTCGCGCACCGTACCGCCGCTCGGTCGACCCGGGACATGTGCGGACAATGGCACAGTTCGCCCGTCCGGGCGATGCTCGGACGGCGTCCGCCACGAAACGTGCGGCGATCGGCCCGGGAACGGCCACCGCGGGCCCCTCCGGTGGAACCGGCGCCCGGCCCGGCCCGCGGGGTCAGACCGCGGGGTCCCCGACCGGGGCGATGACCCAGGCGAGCAGGTAGACCAGCGCCGCCATGCCACCGGTGGCGAGGGTGAGCGTGACGACGGCGATCCGCAGCAGCGCCGGGTCGACGTCGAGCTCCTCGGCGAGCCCGCCGCAGACGCCGCCGAGCATCGCCTCGCCCCGGCTGCGCCGCAGGGTGAACCGGGCGTGCTCGCGCACCGGCGTCCCGGCGGTCGGGCCCGGTGCGGGCGCGGCGCCGTCGGCGGGTGCACCGGCGTCGCCGGGCGGTGTGGCGCTCCCGGCGGGCTCCTCGGTGGTCGGGTCGGTTCCGGTGCGGTGCTCCGTGATGTCCATGCCTGCGAGCCTGCCCCGATCGCCGGCACCGGGGCCTCCGGTGGACCCCGGACCCCGACCCGGACGTGGGGGCGCCCCCCCCCCCCGCCCCCCCCCCGGGGGGGGGGCGGGGCGCCG
>CBIHNM010000136.1:0-11357 GCA_966211265.1 uncultured Pseudonocardia sp. | reverse complement strand
CATCGGTCCGGCCATCTTCTGCCCGCCCCCTTCGCACATGGGTGCGGGCGCCGGAGACTCCCGGCGCCCGCGTCGTCATGACCGGTACAGACTGGTGGGCGCGTACCCGGCTGTCGAGTCGCGGCACGCCCTCCTAGGAGACCAGCTTCTCCAGCGCGTCCGCCCCGCGGCCCGGACCGTCGGACGCCTGCAGGTCACGCGACAGGCGTGCGCAGGCCGCGCGGACGGCCGCGTCCCCGGTGACGTACTCGACGGCCTCGACGAGCGCGCGGGCGTCGAGGGTGCCCGGGTCGAGACGGCGACCGCACCCGATCTCCTGCACCCGCGCCGCGTTGAGCTCCTGCTCGGGCATCTGAGGCACCCCGACCTGCGGCACTCCGAAGTAGAGGGCCTCCATGGTCGAGTTCATGCCGTTGTGGGTGACGAACGCGTCCGCCCGTTCGAGAACCCGGATCTGGGGGACGTGTGCCCGCACCTCGACGTTGCCCGGGACCGCGCCGAGCACGGCCGGGTCGATCCGGTGCCCGACCGCCATCAGCACCTGCCGGGGGCCGCCGCCGAACGCCTCGACGCAGAGCCGGAAGAAGTCCGGGCGGTCGTTGAACACGGTGCCCAGCGAGACCAGCAGCAGCGGGGCGTCCGGGTCGAGCGGTGCCCAGCCGGGGTCGTCGCCGCGATCCCGGACCGACGGCCCGAGGAAGACGAAGGAGTCGTCGAACGTGTCGCCCTCGAGCTGGAAGCTGCGCGGGACGAACACCAGGTTCAGCACGCCCGGCGTGCCGAACGTGGTGGCGTCGTGGTGCAGGCCGCGGGCCCGGGCGAACTCGGCGATCCGCGCGTCGAGACCGGCGAAGGACTCCGCGACCGCGGCCGCGGCGGGCGAGCCGGCCAGCGCGTCGCGGCGCAGGTCGAAGTGCTCGTTGCTGGCGAACGACGGGTTCAGGGCGACGTAGGGGAGATCGCGCCGCTGTGCCACGAGGCGGGTCACCGGCGTCATCGCGTCCCCGCACAGGGCGTCCGGGCGGTCGCGCCCGAGGCGCTCGGTCAGCACCGGGAAGGTGTCCTCGACCGAGGTCGCGAACACCTCCGTCCGCCTCGCCGTGTCCTCCGGGTCCGGAGGGTCGTCCCCGGTCGTCGGGGGCGGCCCGTCCGGGAGCCGGAACGGTACCTCCACCGGCTCCGCACCCACGGCGGCCACCGCCTCGAGCATCGCCGCCCCGGTGGCGTAGCTGACCCGGTGCCCGCGCCGGACCAGCTCGGCGACCAGGGGAAGTGTCGGGTTGACATGGCCGTGGGCGGGCATGCTGACGAACGCGAAGTGCCTGCTCATGTTCCCTCGGCGGCTCGGGGTACCGGGGCCGACGGGCCCCGGACCGGTGCCTGTCGATCATCGCACCGGCGGCCGGGGAGGGCCGGACGAGCGGGCCCGGGAACCCGGCGCGCCGGCCCGGACGGGGGGAGGTCGGGACCGGCGCGCCGGGAGACCGTGGGCCGGACCTGGATCCGGACGGCGCCCCGGACGGGCGTGCCCGCAGTGTGCCCCCGTTCCGGTCCGTTCCGGTTTGGATTCATCTGTTCTGGCGACCCCCGCGCCGGTACCGGCGGTTTCATCTCGTTTGCGTATGACCGGGACGGAGCCGGGGGAGTTCACTGCGCCATCGGCTTTTTCGACACCCGCGAACCCCCGGAGGGCACGATGCGGACCATCTATCGGGTGCTGGCCTACCTCGTGGCCCTCGAGGTCGTCATCCAGGCCGCGGCCATCGCCTACGCGATCTTCGGGGAGGGCCGTTACGTCGAGGGCGGCGGGGTCGTGGACAAGGCTCTGATCGAGAGCGACACGATCCCGTTCCCGGAGGTCGTCGGCTTCATCGTGCACGGGATCAACGGCCAGATGGTCATCCCGGCCCTGGCCGTCCTCCTGCTGGTCGCGTCCTTCTTCGCGAAGCTGCCCGGCGGCGTGCGGTGGGCCGGGATCGTCGTCGTCGCGGTCGTCGTGCAGGTCCTGCTCGGGCTGTTCGCGCACGGCCTGCCGGCGCTGGGCATGTTGCACGGCATCAACGCCCTGATCGTGTTCAGCACCGCGGTGGTGGCCGCCCGCCTGTCCCGGGCCGAGCGCGGGGAGCGTCGGGCGCCCGTGTCCGAGCGTGCTGAAGTCGGCTGAACCCGGCCCGGCCGGACCGCCGGTCGCGGCCGCTCCCGGGCCCGCCGGCCGCCGGCGACGGGGCACCGCGCTGGGGCTGCTGGCGACGCTGGCGCTGCTCGGTCCGATCGCCTGGTCGTGGTGGGACAGCACGATGCCCTCGACCTACTCGGTCACCGACATGGGCCGTCCCGACCTCGGCGGCGGGCCGGGTGACCCCTCGATGGCGGGCATGCACGGCGGCCGCGGTGTCGACACGCTCCGCGACACCTCGACCGCCCCGGCCGACGTTCTCGTCACTCTGACGGCGCGGCGGCAGGTGTTCCGGCTGCCCTCCGGGCAGCAGGTGGACGGCTACACGCTCGACGGGACGTCACCCGGCCCGGAGATCCGCGCCGAGCAGGGGTCGACGGTCCAGGTCCGGCTCGTCAACGAGTCGGTCCCGGACGGTGTGACGCTGCACTGGCACGGCGTCGACGTGCCCAACGGCGACGACGGCACCGCAGGCGTCACCCAGGACGCGGTGCCACCGGGCGGGGAGTTCACCTACCGGTTCGTCGCCCGGGACGCGGGGACCTACTGGTACCACTCGCACCAGGTCTCGCACGAACAGGTGCAGAAGGGCCTGTTCGGCGCCCTCGTGGTGACTCCGGCCGCGGCGCCCGCAGGCCCGGAGGCGCTCGCCCTGGTGCACCTCTACGACGGTCGCCGCACCGTCAACGGCCGGTCCGGCGACGTGGGCGTGCCGGCCGCGCCCGGCAGCCGGGTCCGTGTGCGGGTGGTCAACACCGACAACGGCCCGATGTCGGCGTGGGTGAGCGGCGCGCCGTTCCGGCTGGTGGCCGTCGACGGCACGGACCTGCGCGGGCCGTCCCCGGTCTCCGGGAAGGCGGTGACCGTGACCGCCGGCGGGCGGGCCGACCTGGAGGTCGCGATGCCCGCGGACGGCTCCGGAGCCCGGGTCGAGCTCGGCGGCAACGCCGCGATGGTGCTGGGTGCTCCGGCGGCGCGCGTCGCGGCGTCGCCGAAGCCCGCGGTCACGCTCGACACCCTGGCCTACGGCACGCCGGCGCCGCTGGGCTTCGACCCCGGGGCGGCGGACCGGAACTTCGAGTACGCGGTGGGCCGCCGCCCGGGCTTCGTCGACGGCCGACCCGGCCTGTGGTGGACGGTGAACGGGCACCTGTGGCCGGACGTGCCGATGTTCGTCGTCTCCGAGGGCGACGTGGTGCGCGTGCACGTCACCAACACCAGCGGCGACGTGCACCCGATGCACCTGCACGGGCACCACGCCGTCGTCCTCTCCCGCAACGGTGTGCGGGCGACCGGCAGCCCGTGGTGGGTCGACACCCTCGACGTCGCCGACGGCGAGTCCTACGAGATCGCGTTCGTCGCGGACAACCCGGGGATCTGGATGGACCACTGCCACAACCTCACCCACGCCGCGCAGGGGCTGGTGGCGCACCTGATGTACACCGGGATCACCGAGCCCTACCGGATCGGTGGCGGCGCGGCCAACGATCCGGAGTGAGACCGGGCCTGCGGCGCCGGGCTCAGCGTCGCGTGGCGTCGCCGGAGCTCGTGCCGGCGTGCCGTGAGCGGTGGCTGCCCGGGCGCGCGGCCGGGCGGCGGTCGTGTGCCTCGTCGCGGACGCGGCCCGCGGGCCTCCGGTGCCCGTCGGTCTCGTCGGCCCAGCGCACCGACGGCTCCCCGGTGGCCGAGGGCCCGGTCCGGGTCTGCTCGGTCCCGGCGTGGTCGCCGGTGCGGGCGGTCCGCTCCTCGGCCGACGCCGTGGCGTCGGCCTGAGCCTGGAGCAGGTCGCGGATCTCGGTGAGCAGCTCGACGTCGGTGCTCTCGGCCGGGCCCTCCTCCTCGCCCCGGCGACGGCGCTCCACCAGCCACTTCATCGGCGCCACGACCAGGAAGTAGACGACCGCGGCCGTGATCACGAACGTGATCGTCGAGTTGATGAACGTCGCGTAGTCGAACTCGACGCCCTTGACGACGAACTTGCCGGCGAACTCGCCACCGCCGGAGAACAGCTGGATCAGCGGCTTGAGGAACGCGTTGGTGAACGCGGACACCACGGCGGTGAACGCCGCACCGATGACGACCGCGACCGCCAGATCGACCACGTTTCCGCGCAGCAGGAAGTCTTTGAAGCCTTTCAGCACAACGCTCGCTCCCGTCGGGGTCGGGTCCGCCGGACGACGATAGGCGACGCCGGTGCCCGGCGCCGGACAGCCCCTCCGCGGCCGGGGCTCAGGTCCGTTCGATCAGCCTGGTCAGGAACTCGCCCGCCTCCCGCGCCGCCCGCTCGACGTCGCGGGCCTCGATCGCCTCCACGATGCCGGTGTGCGAGACCTCCTGCTCGGTGCCGATCTCGGGGGGCATCGTCGCGGCGACGCTGCCCGCGACCGCCTCGGCCACCCCGCGGTAGAGCTCGCTGAGCAGCGAGTTGTGTGCGCAGCGCACGACCAGCGCGTGGAAGTCGGTGTCGGTGCGGACGGCGTCGGCGACGGGGCCCTCGCCGGTCGCGGCGTCGCGCAGGGCGGCGTCGCGCACGACCAGGGTCGCGCGCAGGTCGGTGAGGTCGTCGTCGGTGCGGCGCACCGCGGCCAGGCGTGCGGCGTCGACCTCCAGGATCCGGCGGACCTCGAGCACCTCGCGCAGCTCGTCGCCGCACAGCTTGCGCAGTGCGCCGGAGAGCTCGCTGGTCGCGCGCACGAACGTGCCGTCTCCCTGCCGGACCTCCAGCAGCCCGCCGTGCGCGAGGGCGCGCACGGCCTCACGCACGGTGTTGCGGCCGACGTCGAGCGAGGTCGCGAGCTCGGCCTCCGGCGGGATCTTCGCCCCGACCGCCCACTCGCCGTCGCGGATGGCCGCGCGCAGCTGCTCGATGGCCTGTTCGACCAGTCCGCCACGTCGTGCTGTGACCAGAGGCACCGAATTATCCTTTCATCGGAACATCCTATGTCTGACAGAGTAGTGGCAATGAGCATCCAGCATGCCCGGGGTCAGGCGGAGGAGACAGCCGTCACCGGGGCGGCCGGGCCGGTGGACCGTCGGCGGCACGCGGCGCTGGTGGGGACCCCGCTGCTGGTGGTCGGCGTGGCGCTGGCGGCGTCGAACCTGCGGCCGGCCGTCACCAGCATGTCCTCGGTGCTCGGCGAGGTGCGTGACGACCTGGGCGCGCCCGCGGTCTGGTCCAGCGTGCTCACCGCGGTGCCGACGATCTGCTTCGGCCTGGCCGCGGTCGTCGCGCCACTGCTCGGTCGCCGGTTCGGGATGGCCCGCGCGGTCGGGATCTCGCTGACCGTGCTGACGCTCGGCCTGGTCATGCGGGTGATCGACGGACCGTGGGTGGTGCTCGGCGGCACGTTCGTCGCCGCGGCCGGCATCGCGATCGGCAACGTCCTGATCCCGGTCGTGGTCAAGGAGTCGTTCCCGAACTCGGTCGGTCGGGTCACCGGCGTCTACACCGCCGCGCTCGCCGCGGGCGGCGGGATCGGTGCCGCCTTCACCCCGCCGATGGAGCAGCTGTTCGGCGGGTGGCGGACCTCGGTCGGGGCCTGGGCGGCGCTCTCGCTCGCCGCGCTGGTCGTCTGGGGTCTGGGTGCCCGGCACGGCACCGCGGGCGGGGCGACGGTCGCGGCGGCGGCACCGGGACGTCGGTCGTTGCTGCGCAGCCCGCTGGCCTGGGCGGTCACCGCGTTCTTCGGGCTGCAGGCGCTCGTCGCCTACACCGCGATGGGCTGGCTGGCCGAGCTGTTCGTCAGCGTCGGCATCCCGCGCACCGACGCCGGCTACATGCTCGCGCTGATCAACCTGATCGGGATCCCGCTCAGCTTCATCGTGCCGCCGATCGCGCTGAACCGGCGCTCGCAGTCGGGGTGGATCGTCGGGCTCGCCTCGGTGGGCCTGGCGTCGGTGATCGGGATGGCGGTCGCGCCGGCCGCCGCGCCCTGGCTGTGGACGGTGATGCTCGGGTTCGGGATGGGGGTGTTCCCGCTGGGTCTGGGCGTGATCGCGGTGCGCACCCGCAACTCGGCCGACACCACCGGCCTCTCGGCGATGGCCCAGGGCTTCGGCTACCTGTTCGGCGCCAGCGGCCCGTTCCTGTTCGGGCTGCTGCACGGGCTCAGCGGCGGCTGGACGCTGTCGCTGTCGCTGCTCGCAGCGGTGATCGTCGTCGAGATGGTGCTGGGCTGGATCGTCGGCCGCCCGCGGTACGTCTGACCCGGCCCGCACCCGTCCGCGCGGGCCCCGGGCGAGGCGGACGCGCGGCGGGGAAACCCCTGGCCGGGCGGTGCTACCGTCGCGGTCGACCCGATCGGCGCCCGTCACCGGATCTCCGGTCCGGGGACGCAGCCAGGTCGGAACCGATGTTCACCGCGTGAGCCCGGCCGGATCGACGGCCACCGCCGTCCCCGGGTCCGCGCACCCGTAGTAGGAGAGGGTCCGACGTGACCGACACTTCCACCCGAGTCGAGGACGCGGCGCGTCTGGTCGACCAGACCGGCCCGTACTTCGGCCGGTTCGGCGGCCGTTACGTGCCGGAGGCGCTGGTCGCCGCCCTCGACGAGCTCGACGCGGCCTGCACCGGCGCGCTGGTCGACCCCGAGTTCACCGGACGCCTCGCCGAGCTGCACCGCACCTACTCCGGTCGTCCGAGCCTGATCACCGAGGTGACCCGGTTCGCCGAGCACGCGGGTGGCGCGCGGGTACTGCTCAAGCGCGAGGACCTCAACCACACCGGCTCGCACAAGATCAATAACGTGCTGGGCCAGGCGCTGCTCACCCGCCGGATGGGCAAGTCCCGGGTGATCGCCGAGACCGGCGCCGGCCAGCACGGCGTGGCGACCGCGACCGCGGCCGCGCTGCTCGGCCTGGACTGCGTCGTCTACATGGGCGAGGTCGACACCGAGCGCCAGGCGCTCAACGTCGCCCGGATGCGGCTGCTCGGCGCCGAGGTCCGGCCCGTCACCTCCGGTTCGCGCACGCTCAAGGACGCGATGAACGAGGCCATGCGGGACTGGGTGACCAACGTCGCCGACACCCACTACCTGATCGGCTCGGTCGCCGGGCCGCACCCGTTCCCGGCCATGGTGCGCGACTTCCAGCGGATCATCGGCGTCGAGGCGCGGGCGCAGATGCTCGACACCGTCGGGCGCCTGCCGGACGTGATCTGCGCCTGCGTCGGCGGGGGGTCGAACGCGATGGGGATCTTCCACGCGTTCCTCGACGACGCCGGCGTCGAGCTGGCCGGCTTCGAGGCCGGCGGCGACGGCGTCGAGACCCCGCGGCACGCGGCCTCGATCGGCGGCGGCGACGTCGGGGTGCTGCACGGGTCGCGCAGCTTCATCCTGCAGGACGACGACGGGCAGACCCGGGAGAGCCACTCGATCTCGGCCGGGCTGGACTACCCGGGCGTCGGGCCGGAGCACTCCTGGCTGCACGAGCTCGGCCGGGCCCGCTACGAGTCGGTCACCGACGCCGAGGCGATGGCGGCGTTCCGGCTGCTGTGCCGCACCGAGGGGATCATCCCGGCGATCGAGAGCGCGCACGCGCTGGCCGGGGCCCTGCGCGAGGGGCGGCGCCTCGGACCCGAGGGTGTCGTGCTGGTCAACCTGTCCGGGCGCGGGGACAAGGACGTCGACACCGCCGCCCGCTACTTCGACCTCGTGGACGCCGAGGGCGCCGCGCGCACCGAGAGCAGCGTCAGCGGATCGAGCATCGACACCGAGAGCAGCGTCAGCGGATCGAGCATCGGCACCGATGGAGGGGCACAGTGAGCACCTCGCCCGCCTTCGCCGCCGCCCGGGAGCAGGGCCGCGCCGCGCTCGTCGGCTATCTGCCGGTCGGGTTCCCCGATGTCGCGACCTCGATCGCCGCGATGGTCGCGATGGTCGACGGCGGCGTCGACGTCGTCGAGGTCGGCCTCCCGTACTCCGACCCGCTGATGGACGGCCCGGTCATCCAGCGCGCCACCCAGGCCGCGCTGGACGGCGGTGCCCGCACCGCCGACGCGCTCACCGCCGTCCGGCTGGTCGCGCAGGCCGGAGCCCCGGCGCTGGTCATGACGTACTGGAACCTGATCGACCGCTACGGCGTCGAGCGGTTCGCCGCCGACCTGGCCGAGGCCGGGGGGTCCGGGCTGATCACCCCGGACCTGCTGCCCGACGACGCCGACGACTGGTTCGCCGCGTCCGAGCGCCACGACCTGGACCGCGTGTACCTGGTCGCCCAGACCTCCACCCCCAAGCGCCTGGCGATGACGGCCGGCGCCTCCCGCGGGTTCCTCTACGCGGCGTCGCTGATGGGCGTGACCGGGGTCGCCGCGGTCGGCGCCGGGGCCGCCGAGCTGGTGGCCCGCTGCCGCGAGATCACCGACATGCCGGTCTGCGTGGGCCTGGGGGTGCGGACCGCCGAGCAGGCCCGGCAGGTGGCCGGCTACGCCGACGGTGTGATCGTCGGGACCGCGTTCGTGCAGGCCCTGGCCGACGCCCCGGACCCCGAGTCCGGCGTCGCGGCCGTGCGGGCGCTGGCCCGCGAGCTCGCCGAGGGCGTCCGCGCGGGGTCGGCGGTGCGCACCTGAGCCACCCCGCCCCACACCCGGGCCCACGACTGTTCGACCTCATCCCCCCGATACCGAGGAGCTGATCGGCAAGTGTTGTTCCACGTGCGCATGGACGTGGCCATCCCCCACGACCTGGACCCCGACGTCCGGGCCGAGACGGTCGCGCGGGAGAAGGCGCGGGCACTGGAGATCCAGCGTTCGGGCAAGTGGCCGCACCTGTGGCGGATCGTGGGCCAGTACTCGAACATCAGCATCTTCGACGTCGAGTCGAACGCCGAGCTGCACGAGATCCTCGGCTCGTTGCCGCTGTTCCCGTTCATGACGATCACGGTCGACCCGCTGACGACGCACCCGTCGGACCTGGCGGTGCAGTGATGCGGCTGCACCACCGGATCGACGGCCCGGACGACGCCCCGGTGCTGGTCCTCGGGCCCTCCCTGGGCACCGATCTGGGACTGTTCGACGCCCAGGTCGCGGCGCTGTCCGACCGGTTCCGCACCGTGCGCTACGACCTGCGCGGGCACGGCGGCTCGCCGGTCCCGTCCGGCGACGCGACGATGGCCGACCTGGCGGGTGACGTCGTCGAGCTGCTCGACCGGCTCGGCGTCGAGCGCGCGCACTACGTCGGGGTGTCGATCGGGGGCGCGATCGGCCAGCAGCTCGCGGTGCACACCGACCGCCTGCTCAGCCTGGCCGTGGTCGCCTCGGCCGCACGCTTCGCCGACCCGGATTCCTGGGGCACCCGCGCGGCGACGGTCCGGGAGAAGGGCACCGACGCGATGGTCGCCTCCCGGGCCGGGACCTGGTTCACCCACGACTTCGAGCGCCGCAACCCGGACGAGGCGCGCCGGCTGCTGGACATGCTGCGCGCGACGTCCGACGAGGGCTACGCCGCCTGCTGCGCCGCGATCGGCGGCTTCGACGTCCGCGCCGACCTCGCCGGCGTCACGGTGCCGACGCTGGCCGTGGCCGGCGCCGAGGACCCGGCCACCCCGCCGGAGTTCCTGCGCCTGATCGCCGACTCCGTCCCGGGCGCCCGCTACGCCGAGGTGCCGGGCACGGCGCACCTGCTCAACGCCGAGGAGCCCGGACGGGTCAACGAGCTGCTGGCCGGTCACCTGGAGGAGGCCGCCGGCCGGTGACCGCCGTGGGCACGGCCCGTCAGCCGGTCGCCTGACGCGCGCGGTAGGCCGCGACGTGGGCGCGGTTCGCGCAGTTTCCGGTGTCGCAGAAGCGCCTGGACCGGTTGCGGGACAGGTCCACCAGCACGGCGTCGCAGTCCTGCCCGGCGCACCGGCGCAGGCGTCCCAGGTCGTCGCCGCGCACCAGGTCGGCGACCGCCATCGCGACCTCGGCCCCGATCCGGTGCGCCAGTGGCGCCTGCGGCGGGGTGACGTGCAGGTGCCAGTCCCACCCGTCGTGCCGGGTCAGGTACGGCGTGGCCCGGGCCTCGGCGAGCAGGCCGTTGACCAGCGTGGCGGTGGCGTCGCGTCCCGGCGCGTCCCACAGCCCGCGTACCCGGTCGCGCACCGCACGGACCGAGGCGAGCTCGTCCTCGGTGCCGAGGCGGTCCCCGGTGTAGGGGTACTCGGCCAGCCAGGCGTCGAACAGCGCGCGGTCGGTCAGCGGGTCGGGCTCCCCGGCCGCGGTGTTGACCAGCGATGCCGCGGCGACGAGCGCGACCTGCGTGTCATGAGCGAAATCCACCTTGACTCCTGACGTCGCGCGTTCCTACTGTCAGGAGTATATGAACGCCATGGTCCTGACATGAACGTGACGGCCCTGCGGTCGACGGCACTGCCCGGGGGCCTGGCCTGGGCCCTGGTCTCGGCCGCGACGTTCGGCTTCTCCGGCCCGCTCGGCTCCTCCCTGATGGAGGCCGGCTGGTCCTCCGGGGCGACGACGCTGCTGCGGATCGCCGGCGCCGCCGTCCTGATGTCGCCGGTCGCGTTCGTACTGCTCCGCCGTCACCCGCTGACGGCGGCCTCGGCCCGGACCGTGCTCGCCTACGGCGTGTTCGCGGTCGCCGGGGCGCAGCTGTGCTTCTTCTACGCCCTGGCGCACCTGTCGGTGGGTGTGGCGCTGCTGCTGGAGTTCCTGGCGCCGGTGCTGCTCGTGGGCTGGACGTGGTTCCGCACGCGCCGTACCCCCTCGGCGACGACGTTCGGTGGTTGCGTGCTCGCGCTGGTCGGGCTCGCGTTCGTGGTCGACGTGTTCGGGCCGTCGAGGGTGGATCTGGTCGGGGTCGTCTGGGGGCTGGCCTCCGCGGTCTGCGTGTGCGCCTACTTCCTGCTGCCCGGCGGCGGGGGAGAGCGGCCGACACCGCCACTGCTGATGATCTCGGGCGGGATGGTGGTCGGGGCCCTGCTGCTGACCGTCACCGGGCTGACCGGGATCACACCGCTGCGGGCCGGGTCGGCGACCGGGGTCCTCGGCGGGGTCGAGACGAGCTGGATCGTCATCGGGGCGATGCTCGTGGTGATCTCCACGGTCGTGTCCTACGCGGCCGGGGTCATCGCGATCCGGCGGCTGGACACCCGTGTGGCGTCGTTCGTGGGTCTGAGCGAGGTGCTGTTCGGCGTCCTCGCCGCGTGGCTGCTGGTGTCGCAGATCCCGACTCCGACGCAGCTGTTC
>CBIHNM010000135.1:0-11362 GCA_966211265.1 uncultured Pseudonocardia sp. | reverse complement strand
ACCGTCGGCGCCACGCCACGGTGCGGCGACCGGGTCGCCGCACCGTGGCGTGCGCGGTCCGGGTCTCAGCCCGCGGCCGCCGCGGCCAGCTCGCGCTGGTCCTCGGCGTGGAAGCGCTCCTCGAGCTGCTCGGGCTCCGCGTCGACGTCGATCACGAACAGGTCCGCCCCGCGCGCCGACTCGATCGCGCCGAGCCGGCGCCCGAGCTTGTCCATCGCGTACTCGGCCAGCTCGTTGATGTCGATCTCGAACGGGACCTGGTCCTCCGGGAACCGGTCCACGGTGCTGGTGACGACACCCATCGCGGGCACCATCAGCTCCTGCATCCGCTCGTCGACGACGTCGTAGAGCGAGTCGTCGGCGGCGACGTGGCGACGGCAGGTGAACGTGCCCCACGCCATGTGCCGGCGCTCGTCGTCACCGATGTGCTTGATGACCTGCTGCAGGCCGGGCAGGATCCCGCGCTCGGCGCAGATCTTGTGCCAGGCGAAGTAGCCGGTGAGTGCGAGCGTGCCCTCGACGATGTGGTTGTAGGTCACCGAGGCGCGGACCTGGTTGCGCGGCGACGGGTCGTCGCCGAGCGCGTAGAGGCTCTCCGGCAGCGCCCGGGTGAAGATCTCCATGTAGGCGTCGCTGTGTTCGATGTAGGGGTGCAGGTCGTCGGTCATGCCGACGGCGTCGAACCACAGCCGGAAGGCCTGGGCGTGCTTGGCCTCCTCGAACACGAACTGGGTCAGGTACATCTCGTCCGCGAACCGGCCCTCGGCGGCCATCGCGGCCACGAACGGCTGCAGGTCCTGGGTCACCGACTCCTCGCCGGCCAGGAACTGCGCCGCCAGCGCGCAGCACTGCCAGCGCTCGTCGTCGGTCATCGCGGCGAAGTCCGCCGCGTCCTGGGTGAAGTCGATGTCGGCGGGGTTCCAGTGCTTCGCGTTGCCCTTGCCGAACAGGCGCATCGGGAACGAGTCCTGCTTCAGCCCGCCCTGCGACAGGCTCGCGAACCCGGTCCGCTTGCCGTGCTCGATCGTCCGCTTCGTCGCCGTCACGTCCTGGCTCCCTTGCCGTCGGTGGTGGTGGTCCGGTGCGGTCGTACGGATGTGCAGCTCCGCAGGCTCCGCGCTCAGTACCGGATCAGGCCCCGGATGTTGCGGCCCGCGCGCATGTCCTCGTAACCCTCGTTCACCTGTTCGAGCGAGTACTCCTTGGTGATCAGCTCGCGGAGCTTGAGCTGCCCGAGGTTGTGCATCTCGAGCAGCCGGGGGACGTCGTGCTGGGCGGCGGAGCTCCCGAACAGGGCACCGCGGATCTGCTTCTCGTAGAGCGTGAGCTCCAGCAGCGACAGCGACGCCGTGTCCTCCTCGGCATGCCCGAGGGCGGTGACCACGACCCGCCCGTGCTTGCCGACCAGCTGCAGCGCCGGCTGCAGGTCGGCGCCCTCGGCGACGCCGGTGCACAGGATCGCGGCGTCGGCCAGCTGCCCGCGGGTCAGCTCGCTGACGATCTCCCATGCCTCGTCGACGCTCGCGGCCGTGTGCGTGGCCCCGAGGGCCATCGCCTGCTCGCGCTTGAACGGCACCGGATCGACGGCCACGACGTGGCGGCATCCGGCGACCCGGGCGCCCTGCACCGCGTTCGCGCCGATCCCGCCGACGCCGATCACCACGGCCGAGTCGCCGGCGCGCAGGTCGGCCGAGCGCACGGCCGAGCCGAACCCGGTCGTCACGCCGCAGCCGACGAGCGCGGCCAGGTCCAGCGGGAAGCCCTCGTCGATCTTCACGACGGACTTCACCGGGACGACGGTGTGCCGGGCGAACGTGCCGAGCAGGCACATCTGGCCGACGTCTGTGTCGTGCCCTCCTGGCCCCCGCGCGTGGAACCGGTAGGTGCCGTCGAGCTGCGGGCCCAGCGTGGCGCCGGCGCCGTCGTTGCACAGGTTCGGCCACCCGCGGGCGCAGTAGGCGCACCGCCCGCAGCTGGGCAGGAACGTCATCACGACCGGGTCGCCGACGGCCACCTCGGTCACCCCGGGCCCGACCTCGGTGACCCGTCCGGCGCCCTCGTGCCCGCCGACCATCGGGTACGCCACCGGCAGGTCGCCGGTGACCAGGTGCTCGTCGGAGTGGCACAGCCCGGACGCCGTCAGCTCGACGAGAACCTCGCCGGCCCGCGGCCCGTCGAGCTCGACCTCCTCGACCTCCCACTTGCCACCGGGTTCCCAGAGCACTGCCGCAGTCGTCCGCATGAGCCCGATCATGACCCACACCACTCGCGCCCACACGGGGTCACCCGAGCCGCCCCTGGCCCCCGGGTGCCAGCGCCTCAGGCCGCCGGCAGCGGAAGCTCCAGGTGCGCGGACAGGCCGCCGCCGTCGCGGGGCGCCAGGCTGAGCTCGCCGTCCATCGCGGTGGCCAGCGCCTCGGCGATCCACAGCCCCAGACCCGCGGTGCCGCGCCGCTCCCCCAGCGCGACGCCCTTGGCCGTGACGACGCCCTCCTGCCCCGCGGGCAGGCCCGGGCCGCGGTCGCGGACGTCGGCGACCAGCACGCCGTCGACGTGGCGCAGCTCCAGCTCCACCGGCTCGTCGCCGCTGTGCCGGGCGGCGTTCTCGGCCAGGTTGGTCAGCAGCCGGCGCAGGCGCTGCGGGTCGCAGCGGACGGCGCCCCCCGGCGGCTCGACGACGGCGCGGCGCCGGTGCCCCTCGACCCCGGCGGCGTCGAGCACGCCGTCGGCCAGCTCGGCCAGCACCACCCGTCGCGGGCGGACCCGCCCCAGCGGGCTGCCGCCGGACACGGCCAGATCGGCCAGCCCGTCGAGCATGTCGTGCAGGTGCACCGCGTGGTCGGCGAGCAGCCGGGTCGCGGCGCGCCGCGACGGTTCGGAGAGCCGGTCGGCGGCCAGGTCCGACGACAGCGCGGTGAGCGAGGCGACCGGGGTGCGGAACTCGTGCAGCACCACCCGCGCGCCGTCCAGGCGGGCCTGGCCCTCGGACACCAGCCGGTCCCGCAGCGCACGCTCGCTCAGGTACCGCTCGTGCTCGGTGTCGGCCCGCGCCCGCGACACCGCGGCCGCCCGGAGCTGGTTCTCCAGCAGCCGCAGCAGCACCCCGACCAGCACCGCGGTCGCGACCAGGAAGCCCGTCCACCACAGACCGATGAGCAGCCGGCGCGCCATCGACACGGCCGGGTCGGAGCCGAGCAGCGCGGCGCCGGTGAACCCGATCCCGAGCGCGGCCGCCGCCAGACGTCCGACCACCGGCCCGGTGCGCAACGATGCCGCGATCACCACCAGCGGCAGCGCCGCGATCATCAGGCTGCCGACACCGCCGGTCAACGTGCACGCGCACAGGGCCAGCAGCCCGTCCACCCCGGTCAGCACCGCCGGCGGGACCGGCAGCCGCCGCTGCGCCAGGGCGGCCGTGCCCAGCACCAGGGCGTAGACCAGGCTCCCGGCCAGCAGGGCGGCCGCGATGCCCAGCCGGTCCCCGGCCAGACCCGGGTCGGCGACGAGCAGCGCGATCGCCGCGCCGACGACGCACAGCCGGAGGACGACGGCCGTGCGTTCCTCGGAGGTGCGCTGGAGCCACTCGTCGGGACGCACCCCGTCGGAGACGGCACCGTCGGTCATCGGCGCTCCCCGCTGCTGAGGTGGTGGTCCGGCGCCACACTAGGCTCGCCCCCGTGTCGGACGGTCAGCACGTCGTCGTCATCGTCGACGACCACGCCCTGTTCTCGCAGGGCCTGGCCCTGCTGCTGGAGTCGCGCGCCGGGGAGACCTTCCGGGTGGCCGGATCGACGACCGCGGGCGAGGAGGCCGTCGCGCTGGTCGGGCGCCACCGTGCCGACATCGCGATCGTCGACCTGGCGCTGCCCCCGCTGGGCGGGGTGGAGACGATCCGCCGGCTCCGCGCCGCCTACCCGGCGACCAGGGTGCTGGCCCTGTCCGGTACCGAGGACCTCGAGCTGGCGGCCGCCGCCCTGCGCGCCGGGGCGCACGGCTACCTGGGCAAGTCCGCCGACCCCGAGGTTCTCGTGGCACCGCTGCTGGCGATCTCGGCCGGGGTCCGGGTGCTGCGGACCGAGCTGCTGGACGCGCTGCTGACCGCCGCGGACCGCACCGGAGACGGCCTGCTGGACAAGCTCTCCGACCGCGACGTCGAGCTGTGGACCCTGCTGGCCCGGGGTCTGGAGACCTCCGAGATCGCCCGCCCGTTGCTGGTCAGCGAGCGCACCGCGAAACGGATGATCGCCTCGTTGCTGCACAAGCTGGGCGCGGCGAACCGGATCGAGGCCGCCGCCCTGGCCGGACGCTGCGGTCTGCTCGACCCGGGCTGAGGCGGACCCGTCCGATCGGCCCGGACGGGCCAGGGGTGGCCCGATCGTGGACTGCGCGGGCGGCCGCGTCCCCGGCAGACTCCCCCTCGGCGGGCGACCGGCGTGGGTCGCCGGCCGAGCGTGGGACGAGCGCGGACGCTGGCGCACCGGGAGGAACCGATGGCACTGTTCACCGACGAGGCCGAGGTCTACGAGTACCTGGGCGGGGTCTTCCGGATGGGCATGGCCGACGAGGTCCTGGTGGCCAAGCTCCGGCCCTCCGGCGTGGTGCTGCGGATCGTCTACACCGATCCGGACGCGGTGATCACCGTGGATATGCCGAACGCGGAGCTGCACACCGGCGCGGGCGCCGGCCCGGACCCGAACGTCGAGCTGTTCATGACCGCCGACACGGGCAACCGGTTCTGGCTCGGCAAGGTCGTGCTGCCGGTGGCCCTGGCCAAGGGCGACGTGCGAGCCAAGGGGCCGGTGGCGAAGCTGCTCAAGGTGCTGCCGCTGGCCAAGCAGCTGTTCGGGCCCTACAAGCAGAGCCTCGAGCGCAACGGGCGCCAGGACCTCCTCAACGCCTGACCCGGCCACTCTTTCGGGTGATAAGCGCGCCCCTGCCGGACCGCGGGCCGCCGATCTGCCGATAGTCGGACGACACGACGGACCGAGGCTCGGAGATTCATGGACAACCCCCTGTGGCTCGACGTCCACATGTGGCATCCGCTGCGCGGCAGCCTGCGCCCGATCGCCGACGTGGAGTGCGAGACCCCCGACCCGGCCCCGGACAACCCGGCGGGCTGGCACGACTGGGCCGACGACTGCCTGCGCGAGGTCGCGGACAAGGACAACTGGCAGACCGGGCGCTACCACTTCACCGTCCAGGAACGCGACGGTGACGGACACGCGGTGCAGGAGCTCGCACAGGGCTTCTGGGAGTGGGCCTCCTGAATCCGCTCCCTCCGGGGGGGGCGACGGGCCGGGCGATGTGACCGGGCCCGACGCCCTCGTCGGGCCGTTCCCGTCCCGCGCCGTCGTAGGGTCCACCTCTGACGAGACGAGACGAAGGAGTTGATGCTCGCGTGAGCAGAGGAAACGGGCCGCTCGCCGGTCTGCGGGTGGTGGAGCTGGCCGGGATCGGTCCCGGCCCGCACGCCGCGATGATCCTCGGGGACCTCGGTGCCGACGTCGTGCGCATCGACCGCCCCTCCGGCGGCCTCAAGCTCGGGTCCGACGACGTCCCGGACCCGACCCTGCGGGGACGGCGATCGGTCACCGCCGACCTGAAGGACCCGGCCGGCAGGGAGACCGTGCTGCGCCTGGTCGACCACGCCGACGTGCTGCTCGAGGGCTACCGGCCCGGGGTCACCGAGCGCCTCGGCGTCGGTCCGCAGGACTGCCACGCCCGCAACCCGAAGCTGGTCTACGGCCGGATGACCGGCTGGGGCCAGGACGGGCCGATGGCCGCCCGCGCCGGGCACGATATCAACTACATCTCGCTGACCGGCGCGCTGCACGCGATCGGCCGCGACGGGGAGCGCCCGGTCCCGCCGCTGAACCTGGTCGGCGACTTCGGCGGCGGTTCGATGCTGCTGGTGATCGGCGTGGTCTCCGCGCTCTGGGAGGCCCAGCGCTCCGGCCGGGGCCAGGTCGTGGACGCGGCCATGGTCGACGGGTCGTCGATCCTGGTGCAGATGGTGTGGGGCCTGCTGGCGCACCAGAGCTGGAACGACGAGCGCGGCACGAACCTGCTCGACGGTCACGCCCCGTTCTACGACACCTACACCTGCTCCGACGGCCGCCACGTCGCCGTCGGGGCGATCGAGCCGCAGTTCTACGCCCAGCTGCTGCACGGGCTCGGGCTCGACCCGGACGAGCTGCCTGCGCAGTTCGACCCGAGCCACTGGGCCGCGACGAAGAAGCGCTTCGCCGAGGTCTTCGCCACCCGCACCCGCGACGAGTGGGCCGAGCGGTTCGAGGGCACCGACGCGTGCGTGACGCCGGTCCTGGCCTTCGGCGAGGTCGCCGCGCACCCGCACCTGGCCGCGCGGTCCACGGTCGTCACCTCCGACGGCGTGGCGCAGGCCGCACCGGCACCGCGCTTCTCCCGCACCGCCACCGAGGTCGCCGGTCGCCCGGCCGCCCCGGAGGACGTCGACTCCGTCCTGGCCGACTGGGCCTGAGCACGAGCGGACCGGGCACGACGAAGCCCCCGCCACCTCCGTGCGGAGGTGGCGGGGGCTTCGGCGCGAGAGCTGCGCCCGGTCAGGCGGACGGTTCGTCGACCAGCAGGTTGCGCGTGCGGTTCGGGTCCACCGGGATGCCGGGTCCGGTGGTCGTCGACACGGTGACCTTCTTGACGTAGCGGCCCTTGGCGGCCGAGGGCTTGAGCCGCAGGATCTCGTCGAGGGCCGCACCGTAGTTCTCCACCAGCTTCTCGGTGTCGAACGAGGCCTTCCCGATGATCATGTGCAGGTTGGCCTGCTTGTCCACCCGGAAGTTGACCTTGCCGCCCTTGATCTCGTTGATCGCCTTCGTGACGTCGGGCGTCACGGTGCCGGTCTTCGGGTTCGGCATCAGGCCGCGCGGGCCCAGGATGCGGGCGATCCGGCCGACCTTGGCCATCTGGTCCGGGGTGGCGACGGCGGCGTCGAAGTCGAGCCACCCACCCTGGATCCGCTCGATCAGGTCCTCGGCGCCCACCGCGTCGGCGCCGGCGGCCTCGGCCTCGGTGGCCTTGTCGCCGGTGGCGAAGACGATCACCCGGGCGGTCTTGCCGGTACCGTGCGGCAGGTTCACGGTGCCGCGGACCATCTGGTCCGCGCGGCGCGGGTCGACGCCCAGACGCATCGCCACCTCGACGGTGGAGTCGGTGTTCTTGCTGGAGGTCTCCTTGGCCAGGGTGGCCGCCTGGAGGGGGCTGTAGAGCTCGTCCGCGTCGATCTTCGCGGCGGCCTCGCGATAGGCCTTGCTGCGCTGTGCCATGTCTGTCCTCGTTCTCTGGGCCGTGGTACCGGCCCGAAGGTCAGGTCGTGGTCCGAGCCGCGCCCGGCTCTCCCACGCTCACTCCGGTGTGTCAGCCGTCGACGGTGATGCCCATCGACCGGGCGGTCCCGGCGATGATCTTCGCGGCCTGGTCGATGTTGTTCGCGTTGAGGTCGCGCATCTTGGACTCGGCGATCTCGCGCACCTGGGCCATGGTCACCGAGGCGACCTTGGTCTTGTGCGGCTCGCCGGAGCCCTTCTGCACGCCGGCCGCCTTGAGCAGCAGCTTCGCCGCAGGCGGGGTCTTGAGCTCGAACGTGAACGAGCGGTCCTCGTACACCGAGATCTCGACCGGGACGACGTCGCCGCGCTGGGCCTCGGTCGCCGCGTTGTAGGCCTTGCAGAACTCCATGATGTTGACGCCGTGCTGACCGAGCGCGGGGCCGACCGGCGGCGCGGGCGTGGCCGCGCCGGCCGAGATCTGGAGCTTGATGATCGCGGAGAGCTTCCGCTTCTTGGGTGGCATCTCGTGTTTCCTCGTGATCTTTTGACGTGCACGCCGCAGCCTGCCTGCCACGGCCGTGACTTCTGGGAGGGGCCTGCCCAGATTCTCCTGGCTAGATCTTGGAGACCTGGTTGAACCCCAGCTCGACCGGCGTCTCCCGACCGAAGATCGAGACGAGCACCTTGAGCTTCTGGGCGTCGAGGTTGACCTCGTTGATCGTCGCCGGGAGGGTCGCGAACGGCCCGTCCATGACGGTGACCGACTCGCCGACCTCGAAGTCCACCTCGACGGTGGCGGTGCCGCCGCCGGAGGACGCCGCCGCACCGCTGCGACCGGTCTCGACGTCCTTCTTCGGCGCCTCGACCTTCGGTAGCAGGAACTTGAGGACCTCGTTGAGGCTCAGTGGCGACGGCTTCGAGGTGGCGCCGACGAACCCGGTGACGCCGGGGGTGTTGCGCACCGCGCCCCAGGACTGGTCGTTGAGCTCCATCCGGACCAAGATGTAGCCGGGCAGCACCTTGCGCTGCACCCGCTTGCGCTGGCCGTTCTTGATCTCGGTGACCTCTTCGGTCGGCACCTCGACCTGGAAGATGAAGTCCTCGACGTCCAGGGTCTGGGCCCGGGTCTCGAGGTTGGACTTCACCTTGTTCTCGTAGCCGGCGTAGGAGTGCACGACGTACCAGTCACCGGGAGCGCGCCGCAGCGCGGTGCGCATCTCCTCGACCGGGTCGACCTCCTCCTCGGGCTCGGTGCCGCCGTCGGCGCCGCTGCCCTCGGCCGCCTCGGCGGCGGGCTGCGCGGCGTCGGCCTGCTCGGACGCGCCCTCGTCGGGGTCGCCCTCCGCGCTGAGCGTCTCCGCCGCGGCGCCCGGGGACTCCACGTCACCGGTGTCGGTGTACTCGTCGGACACCGCGTCCCCGCCGTGCGCAGCCTCCACGTCGGCGTCCTGGGCGGACTGCTCGGGAAGGTCTCCGCCGGCGCCGGCGGAGACGGCGTCGACCGCCGCCTCGTTCGCGGCGTCGACGTCGCGGTCGGTGTCGACGTCGACCTGGCGGTCGGTGTCGACGTCGACCTCGCGGTCGCTGTCGGTCAGCCGGGGGCCGCCGTCTGGGGAGGTCACGTACTTCTCGCTTCCTTCGTCGGTGTCGTGCTCGTCACCGCATCGCTGTGGTCAGCGCAGCCCGGCTACTTGCCGAACAGCAGCGCGACGCCTTCCGCGAACAGTGTGTCCAGCGCGAACACCAGAGCCACCATGAACGACACGAAGACCAGCACGACGATCGTGTAGGTCACCATCTGCGAGCGCGTCGGCCAGATGACCTTGCGCAGCTCGGCGACGACCTCGCGCAGGAACCGCGCCAGGCGGGCGAAGACCGAGCCCTTCTCCGCGGTCGCCGTGGCGCCGCGGGACGGAGTGGCCCGACCCTTGCCCGGAGTGGCGGCACCCCCGGACGACGCAGCGGACCGCCGCCCACGACGGTCGGCCGCGGTGCTCGGGCGTTCCCGCCCCGACCGCTCCGAATCGCGTTCGTCGCTCACGTTGTCCTCTCACCCGTCGACGGACGCCGGGCGCCCGCCCTCGGTTCACGTCGTCTCGCCCGTGCTCACCGTGTCGTGCTGTTGCCGCTGGTGTCCCAGCTGTCTGCCGCGTAGTGGCAGGGGTGACAGGACTTGAACCTGCAACCTGCGGTTTTGGAGACCGCTGCTCTGCCAATTGAGCTACACCCCTACGTGTCCCACACCGCCGAGAACGATCGCGACGGACGGGGGACGAGCGCACCGTGAACTACCGGTGCACCCGGCTCATCGAGTGTACGGCACCGGTGTCCGGCACCCGACACCGCGCCCCCGGTGACCGGTCCCGGCCACCGGTGCGCGGGGTCCGGGTGGGCCCGGACCCCGCGCGGCGGTGTCACTTGTCGGTGTCGGCCAGGTCGGCCAGCGCGGACGCACGCTTCGCGTACTTCCACGAGGCGAGGTCCGCGACGGTCTTGATGCCGAGTGCGGCGAGCTTCTCGTCGTGGGACTCGGTGAGCCCCTCGAGCGCCGACGGGGGTGCCTGGAGGATCTCCGCGGCCGTCTTGTCTTCCCACGCCTTGTCCACGAGCTTGCCGAACTTCACGCCGTGCTCCTCTCCGGTGACGGTTGTGTCGCGGGGCGAGCATCGACCCGTGATCACCGGCGGGCAAGCGGGACGCGCCGGAGTGCGGCGGCCGGGCCGTCCGGAACGGTCGGCGGAGGCGGCGCCTCCGTCACCCGGAGGAGGGCAGGACGACCTCGGCCCGGGCGCGCCCGAGCACGGTCCTGCCGTCGAAACGCGCGGCCAGATCCACCGTCGCGACCCGGACGCCGTCCTCGTCACGGACGTCGGAGACCGTGCCGGACAGCTCGACCAGCGCGCCGGTGTCGTCGTCGGGCACGACGACGGGGCGGGTGAAGCGGGTGCCGTAGCTGCGCACCGACGCCGGGTCCCCGGTCCAGGAGGTCAGCAGGCGCCCGGCCAGCGCCATCGTCAGCATCCCGTGCGCGATCACGCCGGGCAGGCCGGCGCCGGTCGCGACACGGTCGCTCCAGTGGATCGGGTTGCGGTCCCCGGACGCACCGGCGTAGCGGACGAGGTCGGCCCGGGTCACGTGCACCCGCAGCGGCGGGAGCTCGTCCCCGGCGGCGACGGGGGCGCTCACGGCGCGGCCTCCCCGGCCGGGGTGACCAGGAGCGCGTGCGTGGTGGCCACCGGCTCGCCGTGGGCGTCGGCGACCTCGCAGCGCAGCGTCAGCATGTGGTTGCCGGCGCGGGTGCGCAGCTCGTCCACGTGCACGACCGTGCTCAGCTCGTCACCGGCCACGATCGGGCGGGTGAAGGAGATGCGCTGGTCGCCGTGGACCATGCGGGTGTAGTCCCAGTCGAACGCGGGGTCGCGCAGGAACGCCTCGATCACCGGCATCGTGAAACAGACGCTGAACGTCGGCGGGGCGACCAGGTCGCGGTGACCGGCCGCACGGGCGGCGCCGAGATCGTGCGAGACCGCCGAGTCGTCGCCGATCGCACCGGCGAACTCGCGGATCGTCTCCCGGCCCACCTGGTAGGGGCCTGCGGCCTCGAAGGTCCTACCGACCCAGGATGCGTCGGGCACGCGCCGCACCGACCGTCGCTCTGCGCGCTGTGCTCAGCGGGTCTCGCGGTGCGCGCGGTGCGTGCCGCAGTTCGCGCAGAACTTCTTGACCTCGAGGCGGTCGGGGTCGTTGCGCCGGTTCTTCTTGGTGATGTAGTTCCGGTGCTTGCACTCCTCGCAGGCCAGAGTGATCTTCGGCCGAACGTCTGTGGCCTTGGCCATCGCGGGTGCCTCCCAGCAGGTACTTCGTGACTTCGTCGGTGTGGTAGCGGTGGCCGGACTTGAACCGGCGACACAACGATTATGAGCCGTTTGCTCTACCACCTGAGCTACACCGCCATGCGAAGTTCGTCACGGTCGACTTCGGACGACGCTTCGGCAGAGCCCCCTTACGGAATCGAACCGTAGACCTTCTCCTTACCATGGAGACGCTCTGCCGACTGA